>DASWCE010000170.1:0-3864 GCA_036390255.1 Gemmatimonadales bacterium
CGAAGGAAGAGGGGGGCCGGCATACGCCGTTTTTCAAGGGGTATCGGCCGCAGTTTTACTTCCGGACGACGGACGTGACGGGGAGTGTCGAGTTGCCGGCGGGCGTCGAGATGGTGATGCCGGGGGACAACACGAAGATGACGATCGAGCTGATCACGCCGATCGCGATGGAAGAGCAGCTGCGGTTTGCCATTCGCGAGGGTGGACGCACGGTGGGTGCTGGAGTGGTCACCAAAATCTTGAAGTAATTGCGGATGGGCGATTGCGGATTGCGGATTGGTTGATCCAACCGTTCGAATCCGCAATCCGGAGTCCGAAATCCGCAATCGAGGTATAGATGCCGCGCGAAAACATCATCATGGAATGCACGGTGTGCAAAAGCCGGAACTACTTCACCACGAAGAACCGGCGGAAGCATCCTGAGCGGGCGGAATGGAAGAAATACTGCCCGCGGTGCAACAAGCAGCAGGCGCATAAGGAATCGAAGTAGTGGCAACAGAAGTGCTGACGGGCGGGGGGGGCCCGCAGCTTCAGCCGGGGCGCGGCCGCATCGGTCGGTTTGTGCAGTTCCTGCGCGACGTGCGCAACGAGCTGCGCAAAGTCACATGGCCGACTTTTGACGAGCTCAAAAAAGCCACGACCGTGATCGTCATCTTCGTCACGATCCTGGGGCTCGCGATTGGGTTGATGGATTCGTTCTTTCAGTGGCTGTTCGTCTCGCTCGTCGCGAGAATGTTCTGATGCCCTCCCCGGAGTTGCGCTGGTACGCGATTCAGACGACCGCCGGGCATGAGAACAAGGTGCGCAACTTGATCGCACGCCGCATTGCCGAGGATACGCGGCCCGACACGGAGAAGCCGATCCGACAGGCCTTGGTCCCCACGGAGGCACAGGTGGAGATCAAGAACGGCAAGAAGGTGAACGTCGAGCGAAAGAAGTACCCGGGATACGTCCTCGTGGAGATGGACCTGAATCAGGAGACCATCCACACGATCAACGGCATCCAGGGCGTGATCAAGTTCGTGGGGACCGGCCGGCTGCCGATGGCGCTGCGGCCCGAAGAAGTCAATCGGCTGCTGGGCGTCGAAGAGGCGATCAAGGAAGAAGAGCCCGCCGAGGCGATTCCGTTCCTCGTCGGCCAGGTCGTGGAGATCACAGAAGGGCCGTTCTCGGATTTCAGCGGGACGGTGCAGGAAGTGCTGCCGGACAAGGGAAAAGTCCGGGTGTCGGTCGCGCTGTTCGGGCGTCCGACGTCCGTGGAGCTGGATTATTTGCAGTTGAAGGCTCACTGACCACGGGATACGTGGGAGTCCGCGCGAGCGGACGCTAATAGAGGAACCGATGGCCAAACCAGTTACCGCAATCGTCAAGCTGCAGGTGCCGGCCGGGCAGGCGACGCCCGCGCCGCCCGTGGGTACGGCGCTCGGCCCCCACGGCGTGAACATCATGGATTTCGTAAAGCAGTTCAACGCGAAGACCGGGTCCCAGGCCGGCATGGTCACGCCGGTCGTGGTCACGATCTATAAGGATCGCACGTTCACGTTTGTGACCAAGACGCCGCCTGCCTCGGTCTTGCTCAAGAAGGAAGCGGGCATCGAGAAGGGCTCGGCGACCTCCAACCGCGAGAAGGTGGGGAAGGTCACGCGCGCCCAGCTCAAGAAGATCGCCGAGATCAAGATGCAGGACTTGAACGCGACCGATCTCGAAGGCGCGATCAACATGATCGCGGGCACGGCGCGCTCCATGGGCCTGACGGTGGAGGGCTGATGCGCACTCGCGGCAAGAAGTACCGAGCTGCCGTGGGCACGATCGAGCCGCGCAAGCTGTACGCGCCGCCGGCCGCCGTCGAACAGGTGAAGAACACGGCGTTCGCGAAGTTCGACGAATCGGTCGACGTGGCGGTGCGGCTGGGCGTCGATCCCAAGCACGCCGACCAGATCGTGCGCGGCACCGTCTCGCTGCCGCACGGCACGGGGAAGACGATCCGCGTGCTCGTCATCGCGCAGGGAGAGAAAATCAAAGAGGCGGAAGCGGCCGGCGCCGACTTCGTAGGGCTGGAGTACATCGCGAAGATCAAGGAAGGCTGGCTCGACACCGACGTCATCGTCGCGACGCCCGACGTCATGGGTCAGCTCGGCGCCCTCGGTAAAGTGCTCGGCCCGCGCGGGCTGATGCCGAATCCGAAGGCGGGGACCGTCACGATGGACGTGACGAAGGCGGTGAAGGAGCTGAAGGCGGGCAAGATCGAGTTCCGCGTCGACAAGAGCGGCATCGTGCACGCCGCGGTCGGCAAGAAATCGTTCTCGAGCGCGCAGCTTGCCGAGAACCTGCAGGCGTTCATGGACGCGATCGTGAAGGCAAAGCCTTCGGCGGCCAAAGGGCATTACATCCGTTCGGTGACGGTGTCGAGCACGATGGGGCCGGGCGTGCGCGTCGATCCGGCGGGGTACCATCAATGAACCGCACCAAAGCGCAGAAACAGAAGATGGTCGCGGCGCTGGCGACGCAGGTCGCCACGTCGCCGACGATCTACGTCACCGATTTCACGGGCCTCGACGTGGCCCGTATCACGGATCTGCGCCGCCGCCTGCGGGCGGTGGGCGTCGAGTATGTGGTCGTCAAGAACACGCTCGCACGCCGCGCGCTGACCGAGAAGCAGCTGAAGGACGGCGGTCTTGAATCATTCCTCGCCGGTCCGACGGCGCTGGTGCTCGCCGGCGCGGATCCGGTCGGCGCGGCGAAGGTGCTGACCGACTTCGCCAAGGAGTTCGAGAAACCCGCGATCAAGGTCGGACTGGTCGAAGGCAAGCCGGTCACGCAGGCGCAGGTGAAGTCGCTGGCGGCGTTGCCTGCGAAGGCTCAGCTGCTGGCGCAGGTGGGTGGAGCCTTTCAGGCGCCCATGGCGGGATTCCTGGGAGTGCTGAATGGAGTGTTGTATGCGCTGGTGGGTGCCCTCGAGGCTCTAAAAACTAAACGGGCGGGAGAACAGTAATGGCGACGCAAACGATGAGTAAGGACGATATCCTCGAAGCCATCGGCAACATGTCGGTGTTCGAGCTGGCGGAGCTGATCGAAGCGTTCAAGTCGAAGTTCGGCGTGACGATCGCGGCTCCGGCAGCGGCACCCGCGGGTGGGGGGGCGGGGGCTGGCGGCGCAGGAGCCGCGGCAGCGCCGGCGGTCGAGGAGAAGACGGAGTTCACGGTCGTGCTGAAGGCGGCGGGCGAGAAGAAGATCCAGGTGATCAAGGAGATTCGTGCGATCACCAGCCTCGGTCTGAAAGAGGCGAAGGATCTGGTCGAAGGCGCACCGGGGACGGTGAAGGAAGGCGTGTCCAAGCAGGAGGCGGAAGAAATCAAAAAGAAGCTCGAAGCGCAGGGCGCGGTCGTCGAACTGAAGTAGCCTCGAGTGCGCCCTGGACCACGGGGGTCCAGCGGCCAACCCGAGTCTCGCTTCGGTTCTACGACATGCGCGGATTTACTACAACCTGCTCGCTTTTCCGAGCCCTAGCATCCTCTCCCGCACCGCAGCCGGGTACGGGGGCGGCAGGGCCTTTTGCATTACTTGAGGGTTCGAATGACCACTAAGACGGCACCGCAGCTTTCGTTCGCAAAACTGGAGACGGGCATGCCGATGCCCCATCTCCTCGACATTCAGACGCGCGCGTTCCAGTCGCTGCTGCAGCCGGACGGCAAAGACGGCGTGCGCTCCGACGTCGGACTGGAGCGGGTCTTCAAGGACCTGTTCCCGATCCAGGACGTGAACGGCAACTACTCGCTCGAGTTCGTGAAGTACGCGCTCGGGGAGCCGAAGTACACCGTCGAAGAGTGCATCGAGCGCGACATGACGTACTCGGTGCCGCTCAAG
>DASWCE010000171.1:0-8479 GCA_036390255.1 Gemmatimonadales bacterium
CAGCAGATAGCGGACGAACTTAGCGACGACCAATAATGACCACACTGCCCAAAGCACGGTCCGAACGCCGGACCTGATCGGGGAGCTGACGAAGGCGGGTAGGACCTGGAAGACGACCAAGAGTGCGAGCAAGACACCCCACCCAACTCGCAACCACCTTGTCGAGGGGATTGGAGGCGCGGTGGAAGGTGGAAACACGTTACGGGCCGGCGTGATCGTCCAGAAACGTCGCATGTCGTGATTCACGAGCCGGACGGCCGAACCGAGCGTGGCTCCGTCGAAGAAGGCCGCAATCCGCGTCACGGTGTGCCCGTCGAGGACCGGGATTTCTTTCTGACTATCCCACTCCGTCAGTTGCTGGTGGATGTCCGGTTCTCCCTCGCGCCTGATGAAGAATTCTTGCCGGTACACTATGCTGGACGAAATCGATCCGGGGGAGATGTGCCCATGAACGTTTCCGGCGTAATCGGTGGAAATCGAACCGCCGCCCCCGCCGCCAGAAATATGTGTGTCGGACTGCTTTTTAAGGCCGACGACCTTACCCGTTACGCCGCGAAGGTCAACACGGTGGTTTCCGATCTCAAGCGTTGCATGAATTACCTCGATTAGGCGCGGGAAGAACATACGACCTGGGGGCAGTTGGCGACCATATCATCAGTCTGAAGCATCGTTGCGCCCAGAGCGCGGGGTCGCGGGCGGTTAGCGGGGAGGTCTAGACGCGACATACGGAATATCGTGGGTCTTGAAAACCCGGGCGTGCAACTGCTGCGCCGTCTCCAACGCCGCCGCCAACTTCGCGACGCAGTTGTTAAGGTCCTTCTCGTCAATGATGTCGTAGCGGTGGAACATGCTCGGCGTCTTCCAGCGCCCGAGCTTCATCACTTCGCTCTCCGAGACGCCGGCCCGGCGCAGGTTCCGCGCGCCGACGCGGCAGAGGTCGTGGAGCCACGTCCCCGCGACTTCGAGTTCCCACTTATCATCACCGTCGTGCACGTCGCTGCATTGACCGTCGTCTTGGCTTACTACTGGACGTAAAGACGTAAGAAAGGGGCGGCCTACTAGCTGGAAAGCCGGATCGCAGACAAATAAAAAGCCGCCCGATCCCGCGAGGGACCGAGCGGCTGGTTGCTAATCCGCGCGTTATCGCGGGTTCGGCAGTGCCTGACTCAACGTTGGGTAAGCCATCCCTTTCGTGACCGTTCCCGCAACCCCCGGTGCGCCGACCGGCGGCGCCTGAATGTTCAGGCTGTTGGTGAGGTTCACCACGCCGGAGCCGGACTGCACGCCGCTGCCAAAGGTCGCCTCCTGCCAGTAGACGTAGGAGCCATTCCCGTAGCCGCTGACCGTCCCGTAGCCTCTGATCTCGGTGTTGCTGTACAGGCGGTAGTACCCGATGTTCACGTTCGACCCGCCCGAAGGCGCCGTGCAGTTGCACCGGTTCTCTGCAACGAGGCCCCAGTTCACCGCCATCAGAATCGCGTACGCGCCGTTGTTCGTGATCAGCGGCGAGAAGTATTCCTGCGTGCCCAGGAAGTTGTTGACCGTGAACGGGTAGGTTCCCGGGCTGGGATTCTGGATCGTCGCGTATACGCCCGACATCTGTTCGCCAACGGGCGTACCAGCAGTGGTGGTCGGACGGTTCAGGTCGTAGGAGACGGTCAGGCTCCCCACGACGTTGACGGTTGCCTGCTGCGTGTTGCTCGCCGAGACGGTCCCGATGGGCGTCCCGTTGACGCTGACGGTGATGACGTCAATCAGTTGGTTCGTCACGACCACCGTCACCGGCACAAATACCGTGAGGTCGGCACTGGCCGACTTGCCTTCTGATGTTGCCGTGATCGTCGCGAACCCGGTGCTCACGCCGGTCACGAGGCCGCTGCCGTTCACCGTCGCCAGCGTCCCGTCGCTGCTGCCCCAGGTCACCGCCCGACCGGTCAGCACGTTCCCACCGGCATCCCTGGTCGTCGCCGTCAGTTGGACGGTCTGGGAGACGCTGACGCTGGTTGGCGAAGGACTGATCGTGACGCCGGCAACGGCAACCGGGCCCGTACTGTTGCCGCCGCATGCAGCCGCGAAGAACGGCAGGAACAGCCAGATGCGCTTCATAGAAAAGCCTCCAGAGGACGAAGGACCCCAAATGCATGATCCAACGTGCGACGGGGTGCTGACGGCTGATAGGGCGTTTTTGCGGCACCGAGGGGTGGGAATGCGGCGGCAAAACAGGGCCGCCCCGACTCGCGAGAGCCGGAGGGGCCTAGACCTTTCACTTTTCTTTCACTGTGAATCTGCTAAGTCTATGGGCCGACTCGGAATCGAACCGAGAACCTACTGATTAAGAGTCAGTTGCTCTGCCAGTTGAGCTATCGGCCCTGAGGGGTGGCTGGAGGAGCGGCCGAAAAATCATCAGACCCCGGGGTCGAAGCAAGGGAACGACTCGGCAGGCCGATCTTCGTCCCCCATTCGTCCGTCAGCTTGAACGTCTCACTCATCGGGAATCGCAGCACCCACAGCCGGCGCGCGAGATCTTTGAGCGACCAGATGACCGTTCGCTGAACCTCCACCGACGACCACTGGCCGAACTCATTGTGGGCCAAATCGGCACTCAGCGCCTCCGCGATCGCCGTCGCTAACTCCTGATGCTCGTGCTGCTGTGCGTTTTGTGGGACCTTTTTGGTTCCCTTTTTGGGACCTGAACCTTCCCCCCACAACACCCACTCGAGCGTAACATCGGGGATGCCAAGCTCTTTCGCCTTGGTGACGATCAACCGTGCGACGTCAGCAGGAAACTTCTCGCGATGCGGCCATTTCTTTATGGCTGCTTCAGTTACAGCACCTCCCAGCGCAGCGGCGAACTGCCGATAGCTCAAGGAGATCCCTTCCCACGGGCTGAAGACATCCAGCAGGAGCGCCAGGCGATCGGCTACTGGGACTCGTTTCGGGCCAGTTTCGGGCTTGACAGGTGACAAGATGTGCCTACTTTCGGTGTCCTGGACAGGCAGCAAAGGGACCAATTACGTCCAATACTGCCTCCTGACGCTAACGCAGTCAAGCGCCCAGCCCTTGGAGACCTTTCTATGAAGTTCGCGCGCCGCTCCCTCCTGGTGCTCGCCCTCGCGCTCTCGGTAGCGCGGTGCGGGGACCAACCCACAGCGGTGAAAGCTCCCGCGGCTCCACAGTTCCTGCGTTGGGCCAGTCAAACTCAACAGTTCTCCGCAATAACATCGCCTCACGCGCACCGCTCCGGAGCGATGGCGCTGACACCTCCCCTGAGCCTCGATCGGTATGTCGCGTCGTTCTGGGCGGTTCGCGGTGAGTCGCGGTCGATTCAGATCAATTACAGCAGCAGCATCGATAATGACACCCATCCGTTCTTGACGCTCACGACCACCGACCCGGCGTTCGTTCCCGGCCTCGGCGAGCTCGCCGTGGGCGACTCGGTCCTCATCACCGTCACCATCGACACCACGAAAATCGGCGTCTCGCTCGAGCCGAGCGGGCTGCAGTTTGGCGCGCCCGCGCAGATGAAGCTCTGGTATGGCGGCGCCGGCGGCGACCTGAACGGGGATGGCGTCGTCGACAGCACCGACAGCCAAATCGAAGCGAAGCTGCTCGGCCTCTGGTACCGCGAAGACCAGAGCGAAGCGTGGTCAGAACTCGGCGCGAGTCAGTCGGTCGAAGAGAAGTCGTTCACATATGCCTTGCCGCATTTCTGCGAATACGCGGTCGCAGAAATGATGGAGTGGGCGGTCGGCTGGTAAGCGGGAGATAACGTCCCAATGTCCAAACGCCAAGCCCACGACCAGCGCCTCGCCGAGGCGTCGCCTGTCGTCGCAAAAGCCCGCGCACTCGCGGCTGCCGGCCATCATGCCGCGGTCGTCGAGTTCCTGGGCTCGCGCGAGCAGAGTGAGCTCGAGGATTCGACCCTCGCGTTGCTCTACGGCATTGCGCAAGCGCGGCTCGGCCGCCACGAACAGGGCCTGCAGTGGATTGATCGCGCCCTGGGCCGGGCGCGCCAGCTCGGCGAGCATGGCGTCGAGCGTCATGCGCTCAACGCGCGCGGCGCCATCGCCCTCGTCAGCGGCAACCTCACCGAAGCGGCCGATTTCTGCACCCAGGCCTTGATGGCGGCGAGCCGCGACGGCGATCATGCCACCACGGGCCGCGCGTCCAACAATCTCGGGATCATCAGTCATCTCCGCGGCCGTCACGCCGAAGCCATCTCCTCCTGGGAAATCGCGGCCGCCGCGTTCCACCGCGCCGGCATGCAGACCGGGGTCGCCGACTGCCAGCACAACCTGGCGAATGCCTACCGCGAGCAGAAGGCCTTCGACAAGGCGCTGGCCACGGCCGATCAAGCCGTCGCCGCCGCGGAAGCGACGCGCGACGAGACCCTCTATGCGATGACGCTGCGCGGCCGCGCGGAAATCCGCGCGGTGCGCAGCGAGCCGGAGCTGGCCCGCCGCGATCTCGATCGGATCCGAAGCATCCGCAGCCAGATGCCCGACCCCGTTGCCGAAGCGGAAGACCTGCGAATCCAGGCGCTGGTGCTGGCCGTGGAGAACCATCTGCCTCGGGCCGAGAAAGCGCTGCGGGAGGTCATGGGTCGCGCCGAGCTGCACAAGCGTCTGCTCCTGCTGGGCGAAGCGACCCGCGATCTCGCGCTGGTGTTGCAGCGCGCGGGCCGCACGGGCGAGGCCCAGGCCGCGGCGCAGTCCGCCAAGGCCATCTTCGCCCGCATGGGCGCCGAGAGCGAAATCCGCAAGCTGGCCGACCAGGGCTGGGATGAAGCATTCGCCGCCGAGCTGCGCGGCCAGCTCGCGCCGATCCACGTCGCGCAGCAGTTCGCCGACGCCGGCCGCTATGCGGAGCTGCTCACCTATCTCGAGCAGCGCTCCAAGGACGAGCTCGAAGAGTCGGCGTTGCTCACGTTGCTCCTCGGCATCGCGCACAGCCGTCTGGGCCGGCTCGAGGTGGGCCAGCAATGGGCGATGGTCGCGCAGCTGCGCGCCCGCTCGCTGAAGGATCGGATGATGGAAGTGCGGGCGCTGAACGTCTGTGGCGCCATCGCGCTGGAGCGCGGCGGCATCGACGAAGCGACCTACTTCTTCACGCGCGCGCAGGAAGAGGCGACCGACGATAACGACATGGCGACGGTCGGCCGGTGCGCCAACAACCTCGGCGTCATCGCGAACATGCAGGGCGACTACAAGCGGGCCGTGATCGCCTACACGCGGGCGATTGCCGCGTACGAGCAGGCGCATTTCGCCCGCGGCGTCGCGGAGTCCCGCCACAACCTCGGCATGGTGTGCCGCGCCCAGGGCCGGCTCGACCGTGCGCTGGAGATCGCGCAGATCGCAATCGACGAGGCGCAAGGGCTCGGCGACAAGCAGCTCACGGCTCAGGCCGTCGCCGGCCTCGCCGAAATCCACGTGACACGCGGTGAACGAGACCTCGCCATGGCGGCCATCGAGCGCGCGATCGCGACGCACCGCGAACTCAAGGATCCGGTCCGCGAGGCCGAAGACCTCCGCATCAAGGCCGGCGCGCTGTCCCTGAATGGCGGCCCGGAAGCGGCCGAAACCCTGCTGCGCCAGGTCATCGAGCGCGCGACCGAGCACGGCCGTCCGCTGTTGCTCGCGATGGCGGAGCGCGATCTCGCGCTGCTGCTGATGCAGGGTGGGGATGTAGCGGCGGGTAAGGCCGCGGCGCAGCGCGCCCGCTCCTCGTTCCAGCGGCTCTCCGCGCGCGCCGAAATCGACAAGCTCGACGACTTGCTGGAGACCGCATGAGTTTCCAGCACCACACGCTCTCGAACTATGCCATCGGCTGGTAACCTTCCCCCCGTAGAGGAGCGTCGCCGCGGGGTCGACCGGCGCTCGGGAGTCGATCGCCGCTCATTCGGCGACGTGGAGGAGGCCGCTACGCTTCCGCTGCAGCGAATGTTCCCGCACGCGCGGCTGAGCGAGAGTGAAGCCGCCGAGCGCGCCGCCGCGATCGAGGCCCATCGCCGGCAGCTGGGCTCGCGGCTCGGCCGCAACGTGGGCGCCGTCGTCGCCGCTGTCGACTACATGCTCAACATCAGCGGCGACCTCGTCTCCCCGACCATCGTGGAGCACGAGGCGCTCGAGCTTCTCGAGCACCGCTCGATCACGGATCCCCTCACCGGCTTGTTCAACCGCTATCACTTCGACGCCACGATGACGCACGAGATCGCGCGCTGCCGCCGCTACGGCGTGCCGCTCTCCCTGCTGCTCATCGACGTCGATCGCCTGAAGCTCCTGAACGACCGCTGGGGCCATCACGCCGGCGATCAAGCCCTGGGGCGCGTCGCGACGGCGATCCAGAAGAGCTTGCGCGGCACCGACATCGCGGCTCGCCTCGGCGGCGATGAATTCGCGATCATCCTGCCGGACACCGACGCCGTCGCCGGGCTGATCGTCGCCGCCAGAATCCGTCGCAACCTGGTCGAGAGTGCGTCCACGACAGTCACCGTCAGCGGTGGGCTCGTCGAGCTCCCGCGCGCCGCGGCCGATGCGTCGGCCGCCCAGCTCATGCTGGTGGCGGATCATGCGATGTACGCGGCGAAGAATTCGGGCGGTAACTGCGTCGTGCAGCGGGAGTATCAGGGCGAAGCGTAAGCAGGACTGCAGTGCCCCCAAGGAGAATCGAACTCCTGTTCCCACCTTGAAAGAGTGGTGTCCTAACCGTTAGACGATGGGGGCGGAAAATAGCGGTAACGGGATTCGAACCCGTGTTTGAGCCTTGAGAGGGCTCCGTCCTAGTCCCCTAGACGATACCGCCGCGGGCCGCTGAATATCGCCAGTCGGCGCGGACATCTCAACCCGCACCCACAGTTGACCTTCCGGTTCGGATACGTACCGTTACTGGCCCGATGACACGCATCTTCTCCAAACTCGTCCCCGAAGTCCTCATTCTTGTCGCGGCAGCGTTGCTGCTGACGCTGCCGGCGCTCCGCGGCACCGCGAGCGGCCTCGCCACCGTCTTCCCCTTCACCGTCGTGGCAGCCGCCTTGCTCCTCGGCTGGCGCTTCAATCGCTCGCGGTTGGTGTTCGCGATCGCGCTGCTCGCGCTGGCGGAATACCTCCTATTGAACGGCCTCGACTCACAGCGCGATCGGCTGCTGTTTGACGCGATGACGTTCCTGCTGCCGATCAATCTCGCGCTCGTCGCCCTGCTGCCCGAGCGCGGCACTCTGACGCCGGCCGGGCTGCTGCGCTGGATCCTGCTGGGAGTGCAGCTTGCCATCGTCGTCTTCATTGCACAGGCGTTCCCCGACAAAGCGCTCAAATTCCTCACCACGCACGTCCTGCCCGCGCGGTTCACGTCCTGGACGCCGGTGCAGCAGCCGTCGATCCTCGCGTTCGTCGCGATCGGCGTGCTGCTGGTCATGGCGTGGATCCGCGAGCCCCAATCTCCCGTCCGGGGCTACTTCTACGCATTGCTTGCCGTCTTCGCCGCGCTGTCGTGGCGCGCGGCGGGACCGGGCCAGGAAATCTGGCTCGCGACGGCGGGGTTGATTCTCGTCATCGCCGTCATCGAGGCGTCGTACCTCATGGCGTATCGCGACGGCCTGACGGAGCTGCCGGGCCGCCGCGCGCTGAATGAAGCGCTGCCGCGGCTGAGTGGACAGTTCACCGTCGCCATGGTCGATGTCGATCACTTCAAACGCTTCAACGACACGTACGGCCACGATGCGGGCGATCACGTCCTCCGACTCGTCGCGGCGCGGCTGGCGCAAGCTCCCGGTGGCGGAACGGCGTATCGCTACGGCGGCGAGGAGTTTGCGCTGGTATTCCCGGGCAAAGGTCAGGAGGAATGCCTGCCGCACCTCGAAGAGCTGCGCGATATGGTCGAGACCCACAAGTTCACGATGCGGCGCAGGTTCCGGCCCCGCGTCCCCAAACCCAAAGCCGACAAAGGCCGTAAGAGTCGCCAGGCCATCATGATCACCGTGAGCATTGGCGTGGCGGAGCGGAATCATCGCAATACCTCACCCGATCAGGTCGTGCAGGCCGCCGACAAAGCCCTGTACCGGGCCAAGGAGGCTGGCCGAAACCGCGTCTCGACTTGAACCCTGCCGGGCCGGCGTTTCAGCTCATGCGCTCGTTCGCCGAGGAACGGTATTAGTTCACATGTCGATCGCTATCAGACTCCGCTGGCGCAAGCGCCCACCGGTGCGGGGAACTTCATCTGTACCAGCGCAGGTGCATAAGGCTGAGGGAAGCTGGCGCTCGTGCTCAGATTCGCTACGTAGAGAACTTTGTGGTCCCTGTTGAACGCGAGGCTTGCGGGGGCCGAAAGACCCTCGCCGGTGATTGTCTCAATTCCCAGGTCATCCGCACGGATTACCTGGACCGTGCTCGCGAAATTATTCGCCACATAAAGGTTTCCCTGCAAGTCGGGTTCAATGCCGTCGATTCCGATCAGTGCGTCGTCTTGAACAAGAATTACAGGCCTA
>DASWCE010000172.1:0-2095 GCA_036390255.1 Gemmatimonadales bacterium
CGTTTCGCTGGTCGGGAAGCGCTCGCGCAAGCTCGACCTGCTGTTTCGCATCGGCGGCGAGGAATTCATGCTGTTGTTGCCCGACACGCAGGAAGCCGCGGCCGCCGTCGTCGCGGAGCAACTTCGTGCTTCCATCGCGGAATCACCTCTGCTCGACGGCCGGCAGGTGACGGTGAGCATAGGGGTCGGCGAACTTCAATCCGGCGAATCGCTGGACTCCTGGATGAAACACGCCGATGACGCTCTGTACGCGGCCAAAAAGGCCGGCCGCGATCGAGTGGTTTGCGGGGGAGACGTGCCGGCCCAAGGAGCAGCGGACACTCCGTAACGCGGAACCGGAGATGCGACCGGCGCTCAGCTGCTTCGGGATGCACAGTCCGGCGTAGCCGTCCGTATTCGCGTTTCTCTACGCGCACCAGCCGCCGCCAGCCGTGCGGCAGCATCGCCGTGTCCGGCGCATAGGCGCGCAGGTGCAGACCCTAAGTGTGAAAAATCTCCGGTTTTCCTGGCACCGGTCTTGCTGCATGACTGGTGTACCGGAGCTTAGTGCAGGAATTGGGGGTCCGGGCGGCGACTAACGGTCGTCGATGTCGACCTTCCAACATCGAGGAGACTGAAATGGATAAGCGCAAAATCCTGATCCTGGCGTCGGCGGTGGCGATTCTGCTCGCCCCGGCCGCGTTCTACGCCGCCACGCAATATGAACGCTCCGCGGCCTCTACCGGCTTCGGCGAGCCCGATTACATGGCGACCGAGTTTGTCTGGATACCGAAGCACTCCGAGCCCGATTACATGGCGACCGAGTTTGTCTGGACACCGAAGCACTCCGAGCCCGACTACATGGCGACCGAGTTTGTCTGGACACCGAAGCAAGCCGAGCCCGATTACATGGCGACCGAGTTTGTCTGGGTCCCGAAGCAGGCCGAGCCCGATTACATGGCGACCGAGTTTCTCTGGATGCCCAAGCAAGCCCAGCCGACCAGCCTGCGCGTCGCCGGAGCAGAGTAGGCGCGGTAGGAAAATCAATCCCGCGAGGGATTTGTAAGCGCAGATCCGACACCGCGCGAGTCGCGGTGTCGGATCTCTGCTTTCTTCGGGGAGGCACTTTCGCACGCCCGGCGTGCTACCGTGGGCGATCTCCGGTCGTTGTGCTGCCCGGTAAAGTAAAATCCCGGTCGCTTTCGCCATGACGACTGCGATCTTCATCATCTTCTGCACCGTCTACCTCGGCATGATCCTCGGCGGGCTGCCGTTCCTGCAGCTCGACCGCACCGGCATCGCGCTGCTGGGAGCGATCGCCCTGATAGGCGTCGAGGCGGTGAGCCCGGAGGAGGCGGCGAAGTCGATCCACCTGCCGACGCTGATCCTGCTGTTCTCGTTCATGGTCGTTTCGGCCCAGATGCGCCTGGGCGGGTTCTACGCCTGGGTCACGCGCCGGCTCGCCGCGATGCCGCTGTCCCCGTCGACGCTGCTCGCGGCGCTGATCGCCGTGGTCGGGGCGCTCTCGGCGGTGTTCAGCAACGACATCGTGTGCCTCGCCGTCGCCCCGGTCCTGATCGAGGCCTGCCTCGCGCGCCGGCTCGACCCGGTGCCCTACCTGCTCGCGCTCGCCTGCGCCGCCAACGTCGGCTCCGCGGCGACGCTGATCGGCAATCCGCAGAACATGCTGATCGGCGAGACGCTCGAGCTTTCGTTCGGAGGGTATATCTCGCAGGCGCTCGTTCCGGTGCTCCTCGGCCTCGCCGTGACCTGGGGCCTCATCGCCTGGCAAACGCGCGGCCGCTGGATGCGGGCGGTGAGCGTCGCGGCGGATCACGCCGCGTCGGAGCGGCGCGAGGAAGCTCCGTTCGATCGCTGGCAGACGGCGAAGGGGCTGTCGGTCTCCGCCGCGCTTCTGGCGGTGTTCCTGTTCGTGCCCTCGTGGCCGCGCGACGTGGCGGCGCTGACCGGGGCTGGGCTGCTGCTGATGAGCCGCAGGCTCCATTCCAACAAGATGCTGGGACTGGTGGACTGGGAGCTGCTGATCCTGTTCATCGGGCTGTTCGTGGTGAACCACGCCCTGCAGGAGACCGGAATCGCCGCCGGGATCGTGGCC
>DASWCE010000173.1:0-15477 GCA_036390255.1 Gemmatimonadales bacterium
GCGGGGCCCAACACCACGGGCTATCGCGGCTTTTTCTATCACTTCCTCGACATGAGCACGGGGCGACGCTTTCAGACGGTCGAGCTGTCGACGATAGACACCTCCCTACTCCTCGGCGGCATCCTGTTCGCGCAGTCCTACTACGACCAGACCGACAGCACCGAGCAGCAGATCCGCGCGCTCGCCGACTCGATCTACTTCCGCGTGGATTGGAAATGGGCCGAAGCTCGGCCGCCTGCCGTCAGCATGGGCTGGCATCCCGAGAGTGGCTTCATCAACGCCGACTGGATCGGCTACAACGAGGGCATGATCCTCAACATCCTGGCCCTCGCCTCGCCGACGCACCCCGCCGACTCGACAGCCTGGAGCGCGTGGGTAAGTGGCTACCAGTGGGGCAGCTATTACGGGCAGACTTTCATCCAGTTCGCGCCGCTCTTCGGCCACGAGTACTCGCACGTCTGGATCGATTTCCGCGATATCGCCGACGACTTCATGCGGAGCCACGGGATCGACTACTTCCAGAACTCGCGCCGCGCGGCGCTCGCGCAGCGGGCTTATGCGATCGCCAATCTCAGCGGCTGGCGCGGTTACACCGGCAACGTGTGGGGACTGACCGCCTGCGATGGGCCCGCGAACAAGACGCTCACGCTGAGCGGTCGCAGCCGGCAGTTCCACACCTACTTCGCGCGCGGCGCCGCAGTGAACGACGAGCGCGACGACGGCACGATCTGCCCGACCGGCGTTGGTGGTGCCGTGCCGTTCGCACCCGAGTTTGCGATCCCCGCGCTGCTGACGATGCGGCAGACGTACGGCAATCATCTGTTCTCGACCTACGGCTTTCTGGACGCCTTCAACCCGACATTCACCGCGAGCGGCCAGCAGGAGACCGGGACGGTCGATCCCACGCTCGGCTGGTTCGACGTGGACTACCTCGGCATCGATCAGGGACCGATTCTGGCCATGATCGAGAATCTCCGCACCGATCTGGTGTGGCGCGTCACGCGCACCAACCCGCACATTATCCGCGGTCTCAAACGCGCAGGCTTTACCGGAGGGTGGCTTCCATAGTGTCGGCCTTACTCTCGGCGCTCGCCGGTCTCCCCAACGCAGCCGAGCCGGTCTCTGGATGGATTACAGGCGGCCAGCCCACCGAGCAACAGATCAAATCGTTCAAGGCTGCGGGCGGCGAGGTCGTAGTCGACAATCGCGATCCAATGGAGCCTCGCCCCTTCGACGAACCGGCGACCGTACGCGCCGCTGGGCTCGAGTACATCACTCTGCCGATCGTGCACGGCGCCGTCACGACCGCCACGATGAAGCAGATGCATGAAACGCTGAAGCGGCTGGAGGGGAAGAAGGCGTTGCTGCATTGCTCGAGTGGTAATCGAACAGCGGCAGCCATGATCGCCTACCTGATGACCGAGAAGAGGATGGAAGAAGACGATGCGGTCGAGCTGGCGATGCGGAGTGGACTCCGAAGCGCGGAGCTCATGGACATCGCGTTGCAGTATGTGCACGGATTATCCGGTTGACTCAAGCCTACAACCCGCTGTGCGTCTGTGCGTCTAGCTTTTGCCAGTCCTAAGCTTTGGGTTCTTCTTTCCCACCTGCATATCGATGCCAGTACATCCGCATCTCCGAAATCTTCCCATCCTTCGTCTCACAAAAGATTGCCCCGCGCGCATCGACCGGCTCTCCCGTCCTGCGCCGCCGGAACGTGCACCGGAACTCCGTTGCGAACCACGGCCCCGCCGCGTAGATCTCCCCTGACTCGAAATTCGTTTCGGCTTGATACAGCGGGATGTCCTTCCAGTACGCCCGGATCGCCGCCATGCCGCGGTCGGGACCGCTGAACGGCGTCTCGAGAAAGACAGCATCGTCTGTGAACACCGAGCAGATGGCGTCGACGTCGCCGCGCTCCCAGCCCTTGCCGAAGGTGTCGATCAGTGCTCGAAAGATCTCATTCATCGGGCCCCAATATAGCCGTTCCGGGTATGAGGCTTCGGACGTAATGTCCCTAACACTATCACGGAGGTGCACGATGCTGAAACCAATCCTGGCATCTGCGGCATTGCTCGCGATCTGCGCGGTGCCGCTCGCCGCCCAACAGCCTAAGCCCGCGGCGAACCCGGGGAACGCGGGTAACGACATGACGCTCACCGGCCAGGTGATCGACGTCAACTGTTACACAACCATGGGCGCCTCCGGCGCCGCCCACAAACAGTGCGCCGACGCGTGCGCCAAGGCGGGCGTTGCGCTCGCGATTCTGAGCGCGGACGGCACGATCTACATGCCGGTCAGCTCCAAGCCCGCCGACCCGCAGAACGCGAAGCTCGCGCCGTTCGCTGAGGGGCAGGTGAAGGTCACTGGCGTGCACCGGATGAGCCACGGCATGCATACGATCGAGATCAAGACGATCGCTGCCGCGACCTGATGCGCCGCCTGCTGGGGGCAGGCGGGACGGTGGTTGCGGTCGCACTCCTGGCATTGACCGCCTGCCGTCCCGAGTCTGCTCCCAGCGGCTTCACTCTCGTCTTCCTGGGCCGCTCACCCGCGGCCCGCGTCGGTCCCCTCTCGTGGGCGCCGGATCCCGACCACAGCCGGCTCGTAAGCTTCGACAGCGCCCTGCACGTCGTCCGCACGATCGCCGATCCGCGCCTCGCGACGCCCATGGCCGTCGCGGCGCTTCATGGCCGGCTGCTCGTCACGGAGCGCACCGGCGAAGCGGTGGTGTTCGACACCGCGGGCAAGCCGGTGCGGGAGTGGGTGAGCCCGTTTCCCGCCTCGCTGTACGCCACCGGGGGGGGGGCCGATCGGATCGTCGCCGCCCGCTCGCCCTACCTGGTCCAGTTCGTCGGCGAGGACGGCAGCCAGCCGCTGCTCTGGCTCCTGGACACCCTCGGCCGCCCGACCCACGGGTTGGGCGTCATCCATGTCCCCGAGGTGGTCTACCTGGCCCAGCTCGCGAACGCGGGAGCCGTGGCGCTCGGCCAGGACGGCTCGATCTACTTCGCTCCCCTGGTACGAGACGAGATCCTGAAGCTCGACGCGAACGGCGCGACGGTGTGGCGCACACAGCGTGGCTTGTTCCGGGCGGAGCCCGATCCGCATTTCCTGCCGCCGAAAGGGCGCGAGATTCGGGTCGCGCATGCCCTGGTGAATATCGCCGTGTCGGTCGGGCCGGATGGACGTCTCTACGCGCTCGGCGCCGAAGACTCGGCGGCGACGCGCCTGCGCCTCGACGTGCTGGACCCGGCAAGCGGCCGCATCGTCACGACCCGCGCCCTCGGGACGCGGGCGACGGCCGTCGCCGTCGACCGTCGTGGTACGATCCGCGTGCTCGATCCCGACCGTCTCCTCGCGCAAATTCCCACGCGCGGGCGCGAGCTCTTCACCCCTGCGTTCGCCCTCCCCGACCTCGGCGGCAAACCCGTCCGGCTCGAGGATTATCGCGGCAAAGTCACCCTCGCGAACTTCTGGGCGTCCTGGTGCGCACCGTGTCGAGAAGAATTCCCGCACATGGCCGAGCTCTACAGCGAGTTTCGACGCGCGGATTTCGATATCGCCGCTATCTCCGACGACGTCAGCGGCAGCAAGATGCGCGAGTTCGTGCGCGAGTTTCGCCCGCCGTTTCCCATTCTCGTTGGCGGTGGGCGCATGAAGGCGGCATATCACTACCGCGGGCTCCCCTACTCTGTCCTGCTGGACCGGGAGGGACGCATCATCGAGCGCATCTTCGGATTCGGCGGCGAAGCGGAGTTCCGCCATCTGCGTGAAATCATCGCGAGGGAAATCGATGCTGACGCTACTGCTCGTCGTTAGCCTGCAGACCCCGGCGCCTGGCGATTGGCCGGCCTACGGCCGCGACCCCGGCGGCGCGCGGTTCTCGCCGCTCACGCAAATCACGCGCGACAACGTGGCGCGGCTGCAAGTCGCGTGGACTTACCACGCCGGTATCCCCGACATGTCGAGCATGTCGCACCGGCCGCCGTCCCTCGAGGTCACGCCGATCGTGGTGGACGGCACGATGTACGTGATCACGCCCACGGGCATCGTTGCGGCGCTCGATCCTGCGAGCGGAACGGAGCGCTGGCGTTACGATGCGGGTGTCGACCCGCATCGCGGCTACGGCGATTTCGCGAGTCGTGGTGTGAGCTTCTGGCGCGACAGCCATGCCGCTGCGGGACCGCTCTGCGCGCGGCGCATCATCGCGGCGACGATCGATGCGCGGCTCATCGCTCTCGACGCCGCAACGGGGAAGCTCTGCTCGAGCTTCGGCGCGGGCGGCAGCGTCGATCTGCGAAAGGGACTCCGGGCACCGCCAGACGAGTTTCAGTTCTACGAGGTGACATCGCCCCCCGCGATCGTGGGCGATCTCGTCATCACGGGCTCGGCAGTCGCCGACAATACCAATCTGGCGCCGGCGAGCGGCGAAGTGCGCGCATACGATGCGCGCACCGGGGTGCTCAAGTGGACCTTCGATCCCGTACCCCAGGACTCAACCGATCCGGCTTTCAAGACCTGGCAAAACGGATCCGCCCGGGTCGTCGGCGCTGCCAACGTCTGGTCTGTGATCGTCGCCGATCCCGCGCGCGATCTCGTGTTCCTTCCAACGTCGAGTCCCGCACCGGATTACTTCGGCGGGATGCGGCTGGGTGAAGACCGCTACGCCAGTTCGATCGTCGCGCTGCGCGCCTCCACGGGGAAGGTCGTGTGGCATTTTCAGACTGTGCACCACGACCTCTGGGACTTCGACAACGCTGCGCCGCCCGCGCTCGTTACCGTGACACGAAATGGCGCCAGGATCCCGGCAGTCATCCAGACCGGGAAATCAGGGATGCTGTACGTGCTCGACCGAACGACTGGGACGCCGATCTTCCCCGTGGAGGAACGGCCGGTTCCGCCGAGCACCGTTCCCGGCGAAGTTGCGTCTCTGACGCAGCCCTTTACGGCCGTTACGCCGCCCCTCGTCCCGCTCCGGTATTCGGCGGACGACGCCTGGGGGCCCACACCAGAGGTCAAGGCCGCCTGCCACGACATCCTGGCGGCGCTGCGCAACGAGGGACCGTTTACGCCACCCAGCACGCAGGGCACGCTGTCGCAGCCCGGCAACATTGGCGGCGCCCATTGGGGCGGCGTGGCTATAGATGAAGGGCACGCTCTCGCCGTCGTGCCCGTCAATCGCGTCCCCGCTATGGTGCAGCTGTTCGTGGCACACAGCTTCAACTACGACAGCTCCAAAACCGTCGATGCGGCACGCGGCATGACGGACTTTGAGTACACCAACATGCGCGGCACGCCCTACCTCATGCGCCGGCGCATCATCCTGGGTCCCACTGGGCTGCCGTGCACACCGCCGCCCTTCGGCTCCCTTGTCGCGGTGAACCTCACCACGGGCGACATCGCCTGGAACGTGCCCCTGGGCACGATGGGCGGCTTTCCGGGCTCCCCAAATCTTGGCGGTCCGATCGTGACGGCGGCCGGGATCGTTTTCATCGGCGCGACGCTCGACCGCGCGATTCGCGCGTTCGATGTCGAGACTGGCCGCGAACTGTGGAAGGCCGATCTGCCCGCGGGCGCGCGCGCGACGCCGATGAGCTACGAGGCAGGTGGGCGACAGTTCGTCGTGATCGCGGCGGGCGGCGGCGGTCCATTCGGCGCCGGCGACGCGATCATCGCGTTTGCACTTCCGAAGTGAGCACCCTAACCTAAAGCGTGCCTGAGGAGACCGGTCCCCCGTCCCCCGTCCCCATTCCCGTCATTATCGATACCGATCCCGGGATCGATGACTGTCTGGCTCTGCTCCTGGCGCTGAACTCCCCGGAGCTGGACGTCCGCGGCATCTCGGTGTCGTACGGGAACACCACCATCGAGAACGCGTTCCGCAACGCCGTAGAAATCCTCCGCAAGGTGAAACGCCCCCCCCCGCCCCCCCCGCCCCCCCCACCCCCGGTGCGCGTCCCGCTGGGCATCGGTGCGCGCCGGCCCCTCAAACGGCAGCTCCAGGTCGCCGATGACACGCACGGTCCCTCGGGCCTCGGCTACGCGGAGCTGCCGCCGGCCGGCGTGATCCTCGATTATGTCCGCCCGCTCGAGCGCATGCTGCAGGCTCAACCACAGCCGGTCACGCTCGTGACGCTCGGCCCCGTGACCAGCCTGGCGCTCGTGCTCCGCGCCAACCCCGGACTTGTTCGCGAAAAAGTCAGCCGCCACGTCGCGATGATCGGCACAATCGAAGCCACGGGGACGCAGACGCGCTACTCCGAATTCAACGCGTGGTGTGACCCCGAAGCCCTGGCCACCGTGCTCGCCGCCGAGATCCCGACCGAGATGATTGGGCTGGACGTCACACGAAAAATCGTCATCAAGGGGAATGAGGTCGAACGCCTTGCCCAGAGCTCGACCTGGTTGTATGACGCGCTGCGGTTCTACGTCGAGTTCCACCGCAAGCAGGAAGGCTTGGATGGCGCGGTGATCAACGATGTCCTCGCGATTGCGTACCTGCTGCAGCCCGAAATCCTGACCTTCAGCGACTTGCGGCTGAGCGTGAACCTGGAGGACGGGCCGAGCCGTGGCAGAACCAAGCTCGACGCCAAGGGATCATTCACGCGCGTCGCGATGGAGGTGCAGGCGCCACCGGTGCGGCGGCTGCTGTTCGAGCGCGTGCTGCCGGCGGGAGCGCTCGCCGAGGAGGCGATGGCGTGACGATTCCGCGGAAGGTGGCCGTGATCGGCGCCGGGGACATCGGCGTGGGCTGGGCAGCACTGTGCGCGTCGGCCGGCTGGCCGGTGGCAATCTTTGACCTGAATCCGGAGACGATGCAGCACGCGTCGGTCGAGGTCGAGCGACGCACGCGCGCACTCGTGGCACTCGATCGCGCGCCCGAGGGCATCGTCGAGCGAGGTCTGCGAGAGCTGGTGCGGGCCCGCTCCCTGACGGAAGCGATCGAGGATGCCGACTGGATCATCGAAGGGATTCATGAGGACGTGGCCGCGAAGCAGAAGCTGCTCGCCGCGATCGAACCGCACGCGGGCGATGACGCACTGATCAGCTCGTCCTCGAGCGGCCTTCCCCCGACGGAGATCTTCGGCCGGATGCGGCGTCTCGATCGCTGCCTCGTTACCCACCCGCTGAATCCACCGGAGCTGATTCCGCTCGTCGAAGTTGTGCCCGAGGGTCGTACGTCCCCCGCCAGCATGAATCGCGCGGTGGAGTATTTGCGCTCTCTGGGCCGATTTCCCATCGTCCTCAAGAAGGCGATTCCGGGTTACGTCGTTGGTCGGGTGGCCGCTGCCGTGTGGCGAGAATGCATCGACCTTGTCCTGCGCGGCGTGATCAGTGTGGACGAGCTCGACCGAGCCGTCTCACTCGGTCCCGCGATCGGCTGGGCGGCGGCCGGCCCGCATCTCACCTACCACCTCGCAGCCGGGGAGGGCGGGATCCGCGGCTTCACGCAGCACCTGCTCGCCAGCTTCGAGAGCTGGTGGCAGCAGCTCGCCCACTGGGCACAGCTCGATCCCGACCAACAGCGGGCGCTGATACAGTCGATCGAGAAAGCTTATAAGGGGAAGGTCGAGTTCCTGCGGGAAGCGCGAGACCGCCGGCTCAGCGCGATTCTCAAGGCCCTGGAGCAGGCGCGCGCACCATCAGGATCGGAATCCGGCTGACGTGTCGCAATGCTGTCGCGGTGGTGCCATGAACCACATCGCTCAGCAACGAATGCCCGTGCGTCGCCATGGCGATGAGATCGACCTGCTCCCGCTCCGCCGTCGCCGCGATCTCCTTCGCCGGGTCCCCAGCCGCTAGTACCGCGTCGACTTCGACCCCCGCCTGCCGCAGCTCCTGCGACATCCGCTCCAGATAGGCGCGGTCGTCCTTCATCTCCTGCGACTCGCGCAGGTTCAGCTGCTCCATGTTGCGGGCCGCCCATCCGTCGGCCACGTGGACCAGTACCACTTCGGCGCCGAGCAACTTCGCGAGTCCGGTGACGTGTGAGAGGATTGCGCCGTCGGCGGGTCCGTTCTCGAGCGGTACGAGGATGCGCTTGTACATCAGCTGACCCACCCTTTGAACGTCTGCACCAGGAGCCAGGCGTTGAGCGTCGCAATGAACACCGCGACCGCGTACGCGAGGATCTTCAGCCACCTGGGATTCACGAACTCCCCCATCTTCAGACGGTCCGACGTGAACATCACGAGCGGGAAGACCGCGAACGAGAGCTGCAGGCTCAGGATCACCTGGCTGAGGATCAGGAGTTTGGCAGTCCCGTGCTCTCCCCAGAGAATAGCCGTTAGCGCCGCGGGCACAATCGCGATCAAGCGCGTGATGAGCCGCCTGAGCCAGGGCCGGATCCTGATGTTCAGGAACCCTTCCATGACTATTTGACCAGCGAGTGTCCCGGTAAGCGTCGAGTTCTGACCGGAGGCGAGCAGCGCGAACGCGAACACCGCGCTGGCCCCCGTCACACCGAGCAGCGGCGTCAGCAGGCGATAGGCATCCTGGATTTCGGCGACGCCCGTTTGACCCACGCGGTGGAACGTCGCCGCGGCCACAATGAGGATCGCGGCATTGATGAACAGCGCGAACGAGAGGGCGACGGTCGAATCGAGGAATGCGAACTTTACCGCTTCCCGTTTGCCCGCCGGCGTCTCCTCGTAGCTGCGCGTTTGGACGACCGAGGAGTGGAGATAGAGGTTGTGCGGCATCACGGTTGCGCCCAGGATGCCGATCGCGATGTACAGCTTGTCGGGATCCTGGAGTACCGTCGCTCGCGGGATAAAACCGGCAAGCACGGCGCCGGCATCGGGCTTCGAAATCAGGATCTCAAACAGGAAGCAACCGGCGATGGTGGCGATCAAGACGACGACCAGCGCCTCGAGCCACCGAAACCCCTTCTGCTGCATGTAGAGCACAAACAGCACGTCGAGCGAGGTGATCGCGATCCCCCAGGCGAGCGGGATCCCGAACAGCAGATTCAGGGCGATGGCCGAGCCGATGACCTCCGCAAGGTCGCACGCGGCGATCGCGATTTCGCAGATCACCCACAGAAACAACGACACCGGTCGCGAGTAGTGGTCGCGGCACGCCTGCGCCAGATCGCGGCCGCTCACGATGCCCAGCTTGGCCGCGAGACCCTGTAGCAGAATCGCCATCAGGTTCGACAGCAGGATGACGGTCAGCAGCGTGTAGCCGAAGCGCGTACCGCCGGCAAGATCGGTCGCCCAATTGCCGGGATCCATGTATCCGACGGCGACGAGATAGCCCGGCCCCGCGAACGCGAGCGCCTTCTTCCACCACACGCCGCGTTGGACCGGGACGGTACGGTACACCTCCGCGAGGCTTGGCGTCAGCCGCGGATGTCGCCAGCCGGTATCGAGGACGCTATTCGCCATCGCTGGGCCGGCAGAGGAGCAGCAACGCGAGCTCCTGGCCGACGACGCGCGTCGTGCCGTCGCTCAGTCGCACGATGGTGGGACCGTTGAACGGCTGGCGGTCGATCACCGTGAGCCGAACACCCGGCGTCAGGCCCTGCTCGGCGAGGTAATGGAGACGAGCGGGATGCTCGTCGCCGACTTCTTGCAGCACGACGCTGCGCCCCACCTCGCTCGCGGCGAGCGTGACCAGCTCTGCCTCCTCGATCTCTCCGGCGGCGGTCGGAATCGGTGCGCCGTGGGGGTCGTAGCGCGGCTCACCCAGGGCGTCCGCCATCCGCTCGATCAACTTCTCGGAAACGGCATGCTCCAGGCGCTCCGCTTCGACATGGACGTCGCCCCAGTCGTAGCCGAGCTTGCTGGTGAGATACGATTCGAGGATGCGGTGGCGACGAATCATCTGGAGCGCGGCGCGACGGCCCTGCGGCGTAAGCTGCACGCCGCGATATGGCACGTGTTCGATCAGTCCCGTTTCGGAAAGACGTTTCATCATGCCACTCACCGACGGCGGAGCGACGTCGAGCATTTCGGCGATGTCGCTGGTTGTGGCGAACCCGCCTTGACTCGTGAGGTGGAAAACAGATTTGAGATAGTCTTCCACAGACCGCGTGAGTGATGGTGGCGGCTGCGGCGAACGGATTACGCTCAAGGAGCTCTCCCGGTCAATGCACTGTCAACCAGACAGTGCATTAGCCTAGACTAATTCTCAAATATTGTCAAGCGAAGATGTGGATTTTGTACGCCTAAGAAACCAAGCTAATTAACGGTGTCAGAATGCGCTCGCTCATTCCCCAAATGGTGTGTTTACCGAGCGTATATGCGGGAAATACCCGTCGGGGGATGCCAGGATGATCGATGGCGATCTCCGCGAGCACCCCCGGGGCCTGGAGAGCCCGGAAGGAGACCCAGAAGGCGTCTTGGACCTCTGGGCTGGGCACAATAGGCGGACGTGCTGTCAACGCGAATACAAATGGCCGCACGACAACCGGTGGGAGCGTCGGCGTACGTGGATGCAGGTCGTCGAGTACGCCAAGCGGCTCCGCGCCTGCGAGATCGACACCAACTTCTTCTGACGTTTCGCGAATCGCAGTCGCGCGCAGATCGGTGTCGGTGCCCTCGCGGCGCCCGCCGGGGAACGCGATCTGGCCCGACCAGGTATCGCCGGCGCGTACGGCACGGTGGATGAACAGCGTCTCCAGCCCCTCATCGCCGTCGTGCAGGATCACGGCGACTGCCGCGGCGATCATCCCTGGTTCGAAAGGGATCTCAGTCGGCTGGAAATCGTGCAGCTTGCGACGTGCGTCTTGCAGCGTGGCTACGCGGACACCTCCTCGCCCCCGTCGACGTTGATCACGTTTCCCGTGATCCAGTCGGCGCCGGGTTGGGACAGCGCCACGATCGCACCGCCCAGGTCGGCGGGCGTCGTGAGCCGGTGGTGCGGATTTCGTTGGGTGGCGATCTCGATCAGCTTCTCATTGCCGGGAATCTTGCGCAGCGCCGGCGTGTCGGTCACGCCACCGCGCAGCGCGTTGACCGTAATGCCCAGGGGCGCAAGCTCGAGCGCGAGCTGCCGGGTGTGGGACTCGAGCGCCGCCTTCGCCGCGGAGACCGCGCCGTAGGTGGCGAAGACGCGCGTCGAGCCCGACGAGGTCATCGAAAAGATCCGGCCGCCCTTGCCCATCAATCCACGCCGCACCACGCCTTGCGCCCAGTACACGAGCGAATGGGCCATGACGTCCAGCGTCATGTCGATGTTGGCCTTGTTCAAGACATCGTCCCCGATGTAGGGCTTGAGTGTCCCGAACGCCAGGGAGTGCAGCAGCACAGCGATGTTGAGCTTTTGCTTGGCCAGCTCGGCGAGCACCTCGTTGCGCTTCTCTTCGTCGGCGGCGTTGATGTTGAAGTACTGCGTCTTGCGGCCGAGCTTTTCGATGTCCTGACGGATCTCCGCCACGTGCTCGAGGCCTGCCTTCCGGTCCAGGTGCACCCCGATGATGTCATAACCCGCCTGCGCGAGCGCGCGGGCCGCGCCCTCGCCGAAGCCGCTCGACGCTCCGAGGATGAGCGCCCATTTCGAGGCCTTCATCTGCGCGTGTGGAGTATCGGTCATGGCGGTATAATAGCCGCCATCCGATGAGAAGGCACTTGTGGATGGGAATCGGCCTGATCGCGGGCCTTGCCGTGGGCCTCGCAGCCGCGGCGCTGGCGAAGCACGACCATACGTGGCTGGCGGACGTCGTACTGCGACTGCGTCCCATCGGCACACTCTTCGTCAATCTCCTCACCATGGTCGTCATCCCGCTCATCGCGACCGCGCTGTTCGCCGGTATCGCGAAGCTGGGCGATTTACGGGTGATGGGCCGGCTCGTCACGAGAACACTCGCGTTCTTCTGGGGAACGGCGATCGTCGGCATCGCACTCGGCTTCCTGGTTGCGGCGCTCCTGCTGCCGCACGCCGCACTGACTGCCGATCAGCAGGACGCCGTGCTGGCGGCCGCCGGCGCCGATACCGCGGTGATTCAACGTGCCGCCGAGGGCATCCCGAGCGGCGCGCAGTTCATCGTCCAGCTCGTGCCCGCCAATCCCTTCAAGGCCGCCGCCGACGGCAACCTGCTACCGATCATCGTGTTCGTCACGATCTTTGGAATCGCCGCGGCGTCATTGCCGGCGGAAAAGCGAGCGCCCCTCACCGGCATTGCCGATGCCGTGACCGACGCGCTGGTGCGCATCGTGCATTGGGTCCTGGTCCTCGCCCCGCTGGGCATCTTCGCGTTGGTCGCGCCGTTCGTGGCGCAGGTGGGCTGGCGTCTTGTGCTCGCCAGTCTCTGGTTTATCGGCGCCGTGATCGCTGGCGTCCTGCTGTTCATCGCGGTCGTCTACTTGCCGAGTGTGGTGTTCATCGCGCGGGTCGCGCCCCGCCGTTTCTTTCGGGCCGCCTTCGCTTCCATGCTGATGGGATTTTCGACGACGTCGTCCATGGCTGCGCTGCCGACGATGATCGACGCGGCCGACAAGGACCTGCAGCTTCCGCGTCCGGTGTCCGGATTCGCGTTACCGCTCGGCGCGAGCCTCAACCGCGGCGGCAGCGCCGTATTTCAGGCCATCGCCGTGGTGTTCATCGCGCGGCTGTACGGCATCCCGTTCGGGCTCGGCGAGATGGTTGCGGCCGGCCTTGCCGTCTTCCTGGCGTCGCTCACCGTCGCTGCCGTGCCATCGGGGAGCGTGATCAGCTTGCTCCCGGCCTTTCTGGCGACCGGGCTGCCCATTGCTGGACTCACGATCTTGATCGCGCTCGACCGCCTCCCCGACATGTTTCGCACGATGACGAACGTCACCGGACATCTCGCCACCGCCACCATCGTCGGCAAGCTCGAAGAGCGGCGATGAGCTGGCTGATCGCGGCGCCGTGGAGTCTGGCGCTGCTCGTCATCCTATCACGCCACCTGATCCGCGGACCTCGGCTACGCGACTATGAGCCGCTCACGACGGGACCGCTCGTATCCGTCATCATCCCGGCACGCAATGAGGCCCGCAACATCGAGCGGTGCGTACGATCCGTGCTCGCCACCGGGTATTCGCCCATCGAAGTGCTCGTCGTAGACGACCGGTCGACCGACGGCACGGCAGAAATCGTGGAGCCGACCACGGGCAATCGTCTGCGCCTCGTGCGTGGTGTCGAGCTGCCGGCAGGATGGTTTGGAAAGCAGTGGGCGATCGTGCAGGGCTACAGAGTCGCCCGGGGCGAGCTGCTGCTGTTCGCCGACGCCGACACGAAGCACGAGCCGGAGCTGCTGCCGCGCGCTGTGCGCGGCTTACAGACTGAGGGCGTCGATCTGTTCACCGTGCTGCCACGCCAGGAGATGCGAACGTTCTGGGAGCGATTGATCCAACCGCACGTCTTCGTCGCGCTCGAGAGCCGGTTCGCATATCTCACGTCGGTGAATCGCACCCGCACGTATTGGAATGCGATCGCGAACGGGCAATTCATCTTGACGACTCGCGCCGCCTACGAGGCCGTGGGCACGCACGAGGCTGTCAAACACACCGTTACCGACGACCTCATGCTGGCGCAGAGCTACGTGCGTGCGGGAAAAGACATCTTCATCGCGCAGGCGCGGGAGTTCATGACCACGCGGATGTACGGCTCGCTGCACGAGATCCTCGCGGGGTGGACCAAGAACCTCGCGTCGGGCGCGCCGCTTACCGCGCCGCCGATCGCCGTCGTACGGAGGGTGCTTCCCTATTTGATGTGGCTCCCGGCGCTCTTCTGGTTGGCACCCCCGGTCCTGTGGCTCGCCACTGGCTGGCACTGGGCCGCCATTGCCACGGCCGCATCCCTGCTCACCTGGATCGCGGTGTACGCCGGCGAGCGAGCGCCGGTCTGGTACGCCTTCCTCTACCCGCTCGGCTCCGCGGTCGTCGCCTTCATCATGATTCGATCGGCGTGGCGCGGCCGGCGACTGATCGAATGGCGGGGCCGCAGCTATCGCGCCTAGAAAAACAGCGTCGCCACCAGCGAGGCGGTCAGCGCGGACCCCCCGATCGACCATTCGCGGTACCTCGCGCCGGACGAAGACTTCCCAACGCTATTGGTATAGGTCAGCCCAGCGGTCGCCAAGGCTCCAATGCCGAATTTGGGAGTAAGCAGGTACGTTCCTCCCACATCTCCAAACGCTCCAGTTGTCCACCCGTTCACCTGCGATTGGCGCTGGACACGGCCGACCACAACGCTGTGCCCGAATCCCGCGACCAAGCCGAGCGAGTAGTGCGAGACGACCTTCGTCCCGGTCCCGTCGCCGCCGTAACGCCGCCAACCGAACCGCACCTGAACAGAAGCATTCGACCCCAACCCCTCGAATTGATTCACGCCGGTACTGTCTCTCGTCAGATCCTCGGTGTGGGCACCATTGATGCGAAAGTCGAGCACCAGCGCATGAGTCGGTGAGCGAAACTTGATGAATCCCAGCGAGCCAAAGCTGATCCCCGCCTGAAACTGGGCGGCCCACTGGCCCCGGCGAAATGGTGTGGCGTTGGTGGATGAAGAATCCTGCGCGAACGCTAAAGCGGGAAGGAGTAGCAGCGCGGCGAACGGGATCACACGGGAATCCATGGCACGCTCCGGGGGTGGTCAGGTCGTGTGTTCTACCCCCTCGTCCGAGAGCCGTGCGCCCTAAGCGTCATAACCACGTCGCGAAGATCACGTGCTGCGCGAGTACAAAGCCGGCCACAACGCTTCCCGCCGCAGCCCCCACGTGCAGAATCGTCGCCCATCGGGCGCCCCGGTCGGCGGCGAATCGCACGAGCACCGACAGAGTGAGGGACACGACGAGCATACCGGCTATCGTCCCAGCGCTGAAGGCCGCGAAGTAAAAGAGTCGAGACACCGTATCGGGAACGGCCGCCACGAGGAGCGCGGCAATGGCGCCGCTCCCCGCGAGTCCGTGCGCCACGCCAAAGCCGAGCGATCGGCGCGCATCGACGGTCGCGTGCGCGTGTCCGTGGTTCGGATCAGCAGCATGACTGTGCAGGTGAAAATGCGGGGCAGCCGCGGTGTGCTGGTGCACATGCATGTGCCACCGCCCGCGCACGTACCGCCAAATCACCAGGCTGCCGAGCAGCACGAGGAGTGCAGCGACGAGCAGCTCCGCGGCAGGCCAGAATCGCTCCGGCAACCGCACGCCGAATGCGATGATCAGCACCGCAACCGCACCCACCGTAACCGTATGGCCCAGGCCCCAGATCAGGCCCAGCCGCGCCGCGCCCCGGAGCCTGGCGGCAGGTCGCGTGGCGAGGGTCGAGACGGCCGCAAGGTGGTCTGGCTCGAAGGCATGGCGGAATCCCAGCAGGCCACCGATGGCCAGAACCGCTACAATTGAGGGCGCCATATTGAGGCCCAATCTAACTACAACCTTTTGCCCTGCTTGCATATCCAAGTCCGTGCATGCCCCGACAGGTGCTCGAGGACACTCTGACTGCTGATTCGATAGCGGCCGACACGGCTCTCGCGGCAAGCGGGGACGCCAGTGCATTCGAGCGGCTGTACCGA
>DASWCE010000174.1:0-2418 GCA_036390255.1 Gemmatimonadales bacterium
GCGCTGGGCGGAGGGCTCCTGATCGGCTTCAGGACGGGTGCTGCTCACACAGTCGAAGGCGCCGCGGGCGCGGCGTTCACACCCAACGCCTTTATCCGCATCGGAAGCGACGGACAAATTGTCCTCACCATGCCCTATGTCGAGATGGGCCAGGGCACCTACACCTCCATCCCGATGCTGATCGCCGAGGAGCTGGAAGTGGATCTGAAACAGATCCGGCTGGAACATGCTCCGCCCAACGAAAAGCTGTACGCCAATCCCTTGCTCGGAGTGCAGGCAACGGGCAACTCGAACGCGATACGCGGGTCGTGGCAGCCCCTGCGCCAGGCCGGTGCGACGGCAAGAACCCTGCTCGTGTCGGCGGCGGCGAAGCGCTGGAATGTCGATCCGGCGTCCTGCCGCGCGCAAAGCGGTGAAGTGCGTCACGCGGCGACGGGGAGACGCTTCAAATATGGCGAGCTCGCCGCCGACGCGGCTCGCCTCCCGGTCCCCGAAAAGGTCGTGCTCAAACGGCCCGCGGATTTCAAGCTCATCGGCACTCCGGCCAAGCGGCTGGACACGCCGTCGAAGGTCAACGGAACGGCCGTCTATGGCATCGACGTTCGGCCGCCGGGCGTGAAGATCGCGACCCTCGCGCAATCGCCCGTCTTCGGCGGTCGCGTGAAGAGCGTGGATGATGCGAAAGCCAAGGCCGTCAAGGGCGTGCGTCAGATCGTGCGGCTCGACGACGCCGTCGCGGTCGTGGCCGACCACATGGGCGCCGCGAAGAAAGGGTTGGCGGCGCTGGTGATCGAATGGGACGAGGGCCCGCACGCCAAACTCGACACGCAACAAATCGCAGACGGGCTGGAAAAGGCGACGCTCAATCCGGGCGCCGTCGCGCAGAACATCGGCGATACCGAGAAGGCAATGGCGAGCGTCGTCACCAGGGTCGAGGCGACCTACCAGGTGCCGTTCCTCGCGCACGCGACCATGGAGCCGATGAACTGCACGGTTCATGTCCGCAAGGACGGCTGCGAAGTCTGGGTCGGCAACCAGGCCCTCGGGCGAGCCCAGGCCACTGCCGCGAAAACCACCGGACTGCCGCTGGACAAAGTCGTGGTCCACAATCACCTGATCGGCGGCGGCTTCGGTCGCCGGCTCGAGGTCGACGGCGTAACGCGCGCGGTCCAGATCGCCATGCAGGTCGAGGGCCCCGTGAAGGTCGTGTGGACGCGCGAGGAAGATATCCAGCACGACATGTACCGCCCCTGTTTCTTCGACCGCATTTCCGCCGGTCTCGATGAAAAAGGAGCGCCGGTCGCCTGGAACAATCGCTTCGCAGGCTCCTCGATCATCGCGAGATGGCTTCCTCCGGCATTCAACAATGGCTTGGATCCCGACACGACGGAGGGCGCGATCGATCTCGTCTATGCCCTGCCGAACCTGCACGTCGAGTACCTGCGGGTGGAACCTCCGGGCATTCCGACGGCCTTCTGGCGCAGCGTCGGGCCGTCGCACAATGTCTTCGTGACCGAAAGCTTCATGGACGAGCTGGCGGTAGCGGCGAAGCAGGATCCGGTCGCCTATCGCCGGGCCCTCCTCGACAAGACGCCCCGGGCCAAGGCCGTGCTCGAGCTTGCGGCGGAAAAGGCCGGCTGGGGACAGCCCTTGCCTGAAAGGGTCGGTCGTGGCGTCTCCCTCCAGCTCGCCTTCGCGACTTATCTGGCGCAGGTTGCCGAAGTCGAGGTGTCGAAGGACGGAGCGGTTCGCGTCCGGCGCGTCGTCTGCGCGGTCGATTGCGGCACTGTCGTCAACCCCGATACCGTCCGGGCGCAGATCCAGAGCGCGATCATCTTCGGCATCACGGCGGCGCTCCGCGGAGAGATCACGCTGAAGGGCGGTCGGGTCGAGCAAAGCAATTTCCACGATTACCGGATGCTGCGGATGAACGAGGCGCCGGCGATCGAGGTTTACATCGTGAACAGCGGCGAGCAGCCTGGTGGGATGGGCGAGGCCGGAACCTCGGCGATCGCTCCGGCGCTGACCAATGCGATCTTTGCTGCGACCGGCAAACGCATTCGCAAGCTTCCCGCGGCGAATCAAGCTGCCGTCACGTGATTTGAACGTGAACAGGCAGGTTGACTACATTTGAAATAGAGGGGCCCTGCTTGGGGAATCATTGACTCCAGCTCTGTTTCGCGCGGCGTAGGCGTACGCGACCATCAAGCCGATGTCATGAGCGCAAACGCTTGCAGGATCTTCACAACGGGTCTAATGTCGGGCATCGCGCCAACTCCCTTTGCAACCAGCGAGGTATCCCGTGGAAGAACCTGGCAAGGACCCATCCGTACTCGCCCATATTCAGCGCCTGGTGGCTGAAGAGCACCGGCTTTTCGAGCAGGGATCCCTCGCCCCGGAAGGCAGCAAACGCCTGGC
>DASWCE010000175.1:0-1539 GCA_036390255.1 Gemmatimonadales bacterium
CGCCGTGGTGAGGATGTAGCCCCCGGCCATGGCGAACACCCCGTGGGCGAGATTGGCGAACCCCATCAGGCCCATCGTCACCGACAGGCCGACCGAGATCACGTACAGGATCATCCCCAGCGCGGTGCCGTGAAAGGCGACGCTGACGAGCGATGCGAGGAAAGTCTCCAATTCAGCAGCCCTCCCGAGAGACTTGAATCTAGTCGAGCTTCACGCCGATGTCCTTCACCACCTTTCCGTACCGGTCGTAATCGCGCCGGATCAACGCCGCAAACTCCGGGATCGTCGTGATATAGGGCTCCAATCCCCCCGCGGCGCTCAGCCTGTTTCTTATTTCGGTCTCGGCGAGCACCTTGTTGACGTCGGCGTGAAGCCTGGCGAGCACCGCCTCCGGCGTTCCCGCCGCCGCAAACAGGCCAAGCCAGATGGTGACTTCGTATCCGGGATAGAACTCGGCGATGGCCGGCAACTCCGGAAACATCGCCGAGCGCTGCGAGCCGGTTACGGCCAGGGCGCGCAGCCTGCCCGCCTTGATCTGAGGGGCGCTCGAAGTGCCCGAGAACATCGCGGCAACCTCGCCCGCGACGGTCGCCGTGGCGGCGTGCGCGCCGCCTTTGTAGGGCACGTGAACAAGATTGATGCCGGCGCGTGCTTTGAGCATCTCCATCGCCATCTGGTGGATGCTGCCGTTTCCGCCGGAGGCATACGCGAGCGGCGGGCTCGCTTTGCGCGCGTAATCGACGAACTCCTCGAAGTTCTTCACCGGCACCGAAGGATTGACCGACAGCACCCACGAGTTCGATACGACGCTCGCCACCGGTGCCAGGTCCTTGAGCGGATCGGTCTGCATTTTCCCGTACAGATGCGGATTGATGGTGATCATGCTGTCGGCGAGCAGCCCCAGCGTGTAGCCGTCGGGCGGGGAATTCGCGACCAGATCCATGGCGATATTGCCGTTCGAGCCCGGTCGGTTTTCCACGACCACGGGCTGGCCGACGATCTCCGCGAGCCTCTGCCCGGTGACCCGCGCGGAAATGTCGGGCGCGCCCCCGGGCGGGATCGGCACGATCAGCTTGATCGGCCGCGACGGGTACTGCGCCGGTGAGGCGGCGGAAAACAGGACGGCAAGCGCCATCGCGGTGAAACGCATCGGATCAATTCGCATGAGTCCTCCCGCGCAGGCGCACACCCCCCTGCGGGCGATGCTATGATAGCCGCAGTTCTGAAGAAATCACATGTTTCTCGAACGTCGCCTCGAACGGCTAATCGAAAAGCTCAGGCAATCCGCGGCCATTTCGCTGCGCCTCGAGCTGTGGAACGGCCGCGCCTTCGATCTCGCCACCCAACCCAAGGTGAAAATTGGCGTTCCCGGCCCGTCGGCCTTGCGTTTCCTGGTGTCTCCCGACCTGATGAAGCTCGGCCAGGCCTACGTGGAAGGGACTCTGCGGGTCGAGGGGCCGATACTCGAGGTGTTCCGGGTGGCGGAAAGCCTCGCGCGAGCCGCCGCTTCCCGCGGGCGCAGCGGTCTGCGCCGTGTCT
>DASWCE010000176.1:0-3304 GCA_036390255.1 Gemmatimonadales bacterium
CGAGCCAGCCCGCCGCTCCAACCAATGCGGGAGTGACGAGGTGCCACCGCCGCTCGCGCGTCCGGTCCGACCGGCGGCTGATCGTGACCATCGCGACCGCAGCGACGGCGTTGGGCAGAACCGTGAGCATGCCGATCGCCAATGGGCTTTCGACGCCGGTTCGCCGGATCAGTGTCGGCAGCCAGAATCCGGCGCCGTAAAGCCCCGCGATCAGGCAGAAGTAGATGACGCCCAGGAACCAGACGCGGGCATTCGTGAAGCTGTCCCACAGTGCGTGGGTCGAGGCGTGCAGCTGGTCCTCGGCGATGCGACCCACGAGGATCTCCTTCTCGTCGGCGGCCAACCAGCGGGCCCTGGCGATTCCGTCGTCGAGGTAGGCCAGCACGGCCACGCCGAGGACGAGTGAGGGGAGCGCCTCGAGCAGGAAGAGCCATTGCCAGCCCGCGAGCCCGTGCACTCCTGCCATCGCCTTCAGGATCCAACCGGAGATCGGCCCACCGATCACCCCTGCGACCGGAATCCCGGTCATGAACAGCGCGATGATCGCGGCCCGTCGGTCGGACGGATACCAGTAGGTCAGATACAGGATCACCCCTGGAAAAAAACCCGCCTCGGCGACACCCAGCAGAAAGCGCAGGATGTAAAATCCGGTCGCCGAAGTCACGAACAGCATCGCGGCCGAGATCACCGCCCAGGTCAGCATCACGCGCGCGATCCACAGGCGCGCCCCGACGCGGTGCAGGATGATGTTGCTCGGGATTTCGAAGAGGAAGTATCCGATGAAGAAAATGCCGGCGCCCAGGCCGTAGACCGTCTCGCTGAACCGCAGATCGCTCAGCATCTGCAGTTTCGCGAAGCCGATGTTCACCCGATCGAGATAGGCCGCGACGTAGCAGGCGAACAGCAGCGGGATCAGGCGCCGGGTGACGCGGGCGTAGAGGCGTGCCTCCGTCACGCGCTAACGATGGATGGTCCGCTCGTCAGCAGCAAGCATCGTTAGGTCTTGGATCACGCTTGACAATATAAGTTGTCAATGATACCATCTCCTCATGCTCGACATCCAAGTCATCGATGATCCGGCGGCGGCGACGGTGGCCTTGGAGCCGACGCGAAGCCGACTCCTCTCCGAACTGGCCGCACCCGCTTCGGCGGCGACGTTGGCCACGCGGGTCGGCTTGGCTCGGCAGAAGGTCAACTACCATCTGCGCGCGCTGGAGTCGCACGGGTTGGTGCAGCTCGCCGAGAAACGCAAGTGGGGCGGGCTGACGGAACGGCTGCTCGTCGCGACCGCCGCCTCCTACGTTGTTTCGCCGAGCGCCTTGGGCCCGGTCGCCGTCGATCCCGATCGAGAAGTTGACCGGCTGTCCGCGAGCTATCTCATCGCCCTTGGCGCACGGATCGTTCGCGAGGTGGCTGACCTCGTTCGGCGTGCGAAAAAGACGGGCAAGCGCCTGGCGACCCTGGCAGTGGATACCGAGGTGCGCTTCCGGTCGGCGAAGGACCGGGCCGCTTTCAGCAGAGAACTCACCGCAGCCATCGCGAAACTCGTTTCGAAATATCACGATGCCTCCGCCCCCGGCGGCCGCGCGCATCGGCTGGTGTTTGTGGCGCACCCTCTACCCCAGAAATCCGATTCCAAGGAGCCATCATGAGCGTGGAAAAAGAAGCCAACGGTCGCCGTTCCGTTCAGGTCGAATTCGAAGCCCCCGGCACCCCGGAGGAAGTGTGGCAGGCCCTCGCCACCGGTCCAGGTATTTCGTCCTGGTTCGTGCCAACTGACATCGAGGAGCGCGACGGGAAGCCCGTCGCAGTGAAGTACCACTTCGGTCCGGGCATTGAAATACGCTCAGTGGTGACGGCCTGGGATCCGCCCCGGACCTTCGGGCAGGCGGGAGACGGCATGACACCGGGCTCACCGCCGATGGCGAGCGAGTGGAGCATTGAAGCGCGCGGAGGAGGGATCTGCATCGTCCGCGTTGTCCATAGCCTGTTCGCCAGTACAGACGATTGGGACAACCAGCTGGAAAGTGCCGCATCCGGATGGTCGGGTTTCTTGAACATCCTGCGGATCTATCTCACGCACTTCCGCGGCCAACGCTCCGCGGTCATGCAGGTCACGACTCCCATCGCCAGTACGGAGGCGGAGGCGTGGGAAACGCTGACCGCGGCGTTGGGAGTGAAAGGCGTGAGCGTCGGGCAGCGTTGGACGACGCCCGCGGGTGTCTCACCGCTCAGCGGCGTGGTGGAGCTTGTTACCGAGAATCCCTACGACGCCCTGCTGCGGCTCGACAAGCCGGGGCCGGGCATAGCCGCCCTTGGCGCCGTCACCTATCCCAGTGGCGATAGCGTGGTGGCGATGAACTTGTACCTGTACGGCGATCAGGCGGCCGCAACCGTCGCCCGTGAGACACCGCTGTGGCAAGCGTGGATCCAGGAACGCTTCCCGACGCCGGCGGAGCTCAAATGAGAACGCTCAAGATCATCGAACACATCTCGCTGGACGGCGTGATCTCACCCGGCGGACCCGGCGAATACGGCGACGACTACGCGAATGGCGGCTGGACGGCACCGTATCGAAGTCCGGCTGGGGCAGCGGCCATCTCCGAGGCGCAGGGCACGGGCTTCGACCTGCTGCTTGGCCGCCGCACCTACGATCTCTGGGCCGACTTCTGGCCAACGGTTAAGGGCGGTCCGTTTGCGGACGGTCTGAACGCCGCGAGGAAATACGTCGCGACTCACAGGCCGGAGAGCCTCGGATGGGGTCCGGTCGGGGACCTTGGCACAGACGTCATGGCGGGTGTTCGCCGCGTCAAGTCAACGGACGGCCCTGACCTGATCGTCTGGGGAAGTTCGACGCTGACGTCCGTGCTGCTCGACCAAGGCCTGGTCGACGAGGTGGTGCTGGCCGTCTACCCGGTCTTGCTGGGCCGGGGGAAACGCTTCTTTTCGGACAGCGTTGACCCGCGCGAACTCGCTCTCGTCGGCACGAAAGCAATGCCGTCCGGCATCATCCTCAGTAGTTACAAGGTCGCCGGGCCTTTGAAGACCGCCGCCTAACGAATCGCGCTTAAGCTGCGGCGCGCTGAAGAACGATTCATTCCTTAATCTACGCGCGCCGCCAGCTTGAAGCGCTTGTTAGACGCCGTTGGGTTCTCGGCCATCACGCTCAGGGGCGCCTTGGCCAAGCGAACTGAATACTTCGGATCAGGGATAGCAGACCAGCGGTCAAGTGTCCTTCACCGGAGAAGATGGTGCACTCGACCTCCAGCTGCGGCGCACCTGCCCGCAGACGATCGGCGAGATT
>DASWCE010000177.1:0-2821 GCA_036390255.1 Gemmatimonadales bacterium
TGTTCGAGGAGCAGCGATTCGGCATTCCGTTCGAGGACGTCCTGATGGGACTGGCAGACCGGATCGACTTGGTCGACGTCCGGATCCTGGTGACGGCCATCCTCATTCAGCGGGACGTCGGCGGCAACCTCGCCGAGGTACTCGACAAGATCTCCCATACAACGCGCGCGCGCTTCACTATTCGACGTCAGGTGCGGGTCCACACGGCCCAGGGGCGCTTCAGTGGTTACGTCCTGGCAGTGCTTCCCATCGCCGTGGGTTCGGCGATCTTCGCGATCAACCGCGAATACATGCTGATTCTCTTCCAGGATCCTCTGGGGCACTGGCTTCTCTGGAGCGGAGTGATGCTGCAGATCCTGGGCTACCTGTGGATCCGCCGCATCGTGAACATCGAGATCTAGGGGCCTCCGGTGATCTACCTCGCGACCGCCCTGCTCGCGACTTCCGTCGCGCTGATCGTCGCCCTGGCCGGAGAGCTCGTGCCCGCCCGACCGCGCGCCGTGGCGCGTCGGTTATCCGAGCTCGAGCAAAGGGTGAGCGAACAAGGCGCGCGGCTCCACCGGCAGCGTCGTCAGGAGCGAGCCGAACGGCTCGGGGCTCTGCTAGAGCGGCTGGGGGGAGGCCTGGCGAAAGGTGACCGGACCGCGGCGCGCCACTTCCTGATCCACGCGGGATACCGGAACCCGAGCAGCCTCGCGATTTACTGCGGAGCTCGACTGGGCATGATGGCCTCGCTCGGTGTCGGGGGGTTCGTCGTGACGCCGATTCTTGGTGGGGGCATGGTCGGAGCCATGCTTGCGGCGCTCTGGTGCGCCGTGCTGGGGTGGATGGCGCCGAGGCTCTACGTTGGGAGGCGGGCCGGGGCGCGCCAGAAGGAGATCCAGCGCGCCCTGCCGGATGCGCTCGACCTGCTCGTGGTCTGCGTCGAGGCGGGGCTGGCACTCAACCAGGCGCTGGTGCGCGTTTCCAACGAGATCAGACACGTCAGCCGCCTGACCAGCGAGGAGCTCATCGTCGTTAACCTGGAGATTCGCGCGGGAGTGCCGCGGGACGAAGCACTGCGCGGGTTGGGCGAGCGCACCGGGGTCCCAGATGTGCGGTCGCTCGTCGCGATGCTGATTCAGACCGATCGCTTCGGCACGTCCATCGCCCAGGCACTCCGGGTGCACTCCGACACGTTGCGGACCAAGCGACGCCAGCGGGCCGAGGAAGCCGCCGCCAAGACGACCATTAAGCTCATTTTCCCGCTCGTGCTGTTCGTGTTGCCGGCCTTGTTCGTCGTGATCCTGGGCCCCGCGCTGATCAACATCTACCGGACCCTGGGCCAGTTCGCCCGATGAGCTATGCCTGGCTTACGAACCTCACGCGCGACCGCGTCTTGGGGACGCGGATTGCCGTGGCGGATCGTTGGTGGCTACGGCTCCGAGGGTTACTCGGCCGCCCACCCCTCGGCGCCGGGGGGGGTGTGCTGCTTACACCCTGCCGTGCCGTGCACACGTTTGGCCTGTCATACCCGGTGGACGTCGCGTTTCTGGATCGGCGCGGCGCCGTCGTGGCCCTGTATCATCGCCTTGCCCCCGGCAACGCTTCCCGCTGGCACAGCGCAGCCGTGTACGCCCTGGAGCTTCCGGTGGGCACGCTCGCCATGACCGAAACGCGCCAAGGCGATACACTCGCCTGGCACGCTCTCGCCGAGTTGCCGGGCGGCGGGCGGGCCGCACCGGGTCACGATCGAGGCAGCGCGACCACGCGTCGACCGAATTTCTTACACCGGGTATGCCGGTCCTGCTTTCTCGCCGCGCCCACGAGGCTGGAGGAGCAATGAGCGATAGTCACGAAGTACACGAGCGCATCCCTGAAGCCCTGCGACGGCTCGACCGGTTGGAGCAGAAATACCGTCGCCTGCAAGGAACGAACCGACTTCTGGTAGTCGGTGTGGCCGTCCTTCTGGGAACCGCGGCCGCGACCGTGGTCACGTTGGCGCTGCGGCTACCACGGCTGTCGGGAGACGTGGTGCAGGCCCGCAGCTTCGCGCTCCGAGACGCAAACGGGCGCCTGCGCGGAGTGTTCGGCATGGCGACGGACGGGGCGTCGCAGTTGGTGCTTCAGGACGAGAGAGGCCATGCACGGCTCCGGCTGATCGTACTAGGGGACGGGTCGCCGGGTTTTACGCTGATCGACCAGAAGGGACGCTCCCGCGCCGCGCTCGGACTGCTGCCGGACGAGACGATCACGCTCGCATTCGCCGATCGCCAAGGCATAAGCCGGGTCGCGCTGGGCCTCACGGCTCGTCAGGCGGCTAGTCTCGCGCTCGCCGATAGCGACGGCGTCACACGGGCCGGGATGGGCGTCGCCGCCGACGGGAAGTCAACTGTAACGACTCTCAATGGCCCAGGCGGGTCCGCGACAGTGGTTCCGCAATGAGAACGGTCGGCTCCGCTTAGGCCGAACTCGAAGGACCTTGCCTCATTCGCTACTTTGTAGGGCATGTCCGTCGACTACGATGTGATTGTTGTTGGCGCCGGCCACGCCGGCACCGAAGCGTCCGTCATGGCGGCTCGCTTGGGTGCGAAGGTTCTCCTCCTTACCTCCAACCTCGACACCATCGGTCAGATGTCCTGCAATCCCGCCATCGGCGGGATCGCGAAGGGCACCGTGGTCCGCGAGATCGACGCCCTCGGCGGTATCATGGGGCGGGCGACCGATCGCGCGACGATCCAGTTCCGCATGCTCAATCGCTCCAAGGGCCCCGCCGTCTGGGCGCCCCGGGCGCAGTGCGATCGCACACTGTACCGCCGCGCGGTGCGGGAGCTGCTCGAGG
>DASWCE010000178.1:0-2343 GCA_036390255.1 Gemmatimonadales bacterium
CGACGCAGCTCGCCGGCGACCCATTCCGCGGCCGCGCGGCAGTCCGCGTTGTGCGATGGGTTGGTCGAGACCGATGGGATCCGCAGAAAGTCGGTGAGCTCGCGCAACAGGCGGTCGGTGTCCATGGCGGGGGGAATCTAGAGGGGAGGTCGTGCCACGAGCTAGATGCGATCCGCCAGTCCTTAGGGCTGGTACGCTGTGACCGCTGCTACGATGGGTCCGTAGGGAGCGCCGCCACCGACGGCGAAGACAAGACCATCGATCGTCGTCGCGGCCAAGCTGCCGCGCGGCGCGGGCAAGGGAGCCTTTCCCGCCCAGCTGTTGGTGCTGGGATCGTAAATCTCGACCGTGGCAACATCGTAGACGTTGCCGATACTATAGCTATATCCACCCACGGCATAAAGAATGCCCTTGACAGCGGTGACACCCAAGCCTCCTCGCGCCGTTGACATCGAAGCCCGCATCGTCCACGTGTCAGTAGCCGGATCGTATACTTCCATAGCCGCAACGTCTCCGTTGGGCCCCTGGGAGCCACCGACCGCATATAACGAGCCGTCTATCATTGTCCCACCCAAGCCCGGCCCGTTATTGAGCATCGATGCCTTGGTCGTCCACGTATTAGTACTCGGATCGTAGGCTTCCAGCGCGAACACATGACCCGTTGATCCCTCCCCACCCATGGCGTACAGCACGCCGTTGATGGCAGCCACGGCCAATCGGTACCGCGCAGTTGGCATCGCGGCCTTTCTCGTCCATGCGTCGGTACGAGGGTCGTAAGCCTCCACGGTGGACAGCAGGCCAGTGCTGTTCGACCCGCCGACGGCGTAGAGAATCCCGCCGATCGCCGCTACCCCTAACCCCTCTCGCGCGGTGGGCATCGATGCCTTCGTCGTCCACGTGTCGGTGCTGGGATCGTACGCTTCTACCGTCGCCAGCTCGCCACCGGCCCACAGCCCGCCAATGGCGTAGAGAATGCCGCTAACTTGCTCGATAGCGAGCCCCGATCGTGCCGTCGGCATGGAAGCCTTGGTGGTCCAGCAATCGGTGCAACCGGTGTCCGTGGCTGTGAACGTCACGGGGTTTCCGACAATCCCTGAGCCGGACGCGGTCGCGGTGAGCTGATTCGTCCCTAGAGCGGGACCGAGTCGCCAGCTCACCGCCGCGGCGACGCCGCTCGCATTAGTCGTTGTGGTGGTCGTACGGGTTCCCGCGACGCTGCCGCCTCCCGAGATCACTGTAAAGGTGACGGGAACGTTCCCGACTGGATTCCCACCCTTGTCGGTCACCGCTACGGCGGGGGGGACAGCGACCGTGGTGCTGACCGCCGCCTTCTGACCGTCTCCGGCATAGATCACTATCTGCGCCGGCGACGGTGGTGCCGTCGTGTCTCCTCCGCAGGCCAGCAGAAGTGACATGCTGGCGAACCAGCATGTTGCCGTTAGCGGACGAACTGAGCGAACCATGAACGGTTCCCCACGTGCATTTTGCGCGGCAAGCATATGGCCCCAAGCGACGGTGCCGATCGGACGTTGTCAAGCTCAGCGAACCGGCAGCTAGCCGTCGACAGTAGGGGGGCTATATTCGCACGCCATGCGTACCACCGCATCGTACGAGCTGTTTCCGGATGCACCGAGCGAGCGCGCGATGGCTCGCGCTCGCTATCTCGTCCGCGAGGGACGCGTCGCCGACGCCGAGAAGGCGTACCGTGACCTGCTGGCGGAGCATCCCGACTTGAAGCCCGGGTGGGCGGAGTGCTTCGAGCTGCTGCGCGGTCAGGGGCGGACCGAAGACGCCTTGCGGTTTGCCGAGGCTGCGCGGGCCCAGTTCGGTGATTCCGCGTTCTCGCTCGCACTCAAGGGGGCAGCGCTCATCGAGCTCGCGCGCTATCGCGACGCGCTCGCCACGCTGGAGCAGGCGGTCGAGTTCGATCCGGACCTGGCGCTCGTGTGGCACGAGCTGGGGTATGCCGCGTTCCGGCTCGGCGACCGAAGCCGCGCCCTGCTCGCGCTCGACCGAGCGTTTGCCCTGGAGCCTCACACCGAGACACTGCGGCTGCGCGGGCGGATTCTTCGAGACGCCGGACGCTACCAGGCCGCCGAAGTGGCGTACGAGGGGGCCGCCCAGGCGGCCGAGCACGCGGAGCAACGCGCGGCGGCGGAGCGAGAGATCGCCGCCACGCGGCGCTACGCTTTCTACGCCCCGCGCCGGCCGGACGGACTGACCCCCGCCGAGCGCTGGTTCGCCGAGACCGGCACCGTGGTGCTCGCCTCCGACGACGCCACGGCCGCGCCCGACGATGCGAGTCTCGCCGCCGCGTTCGTCGATCTGGCGCGGGATTCCGGA
>DASWCE010000179.1:0-14862 GCA_036390255.1 Gemmatimonadales bacterium
GATGTTGCGCGCGGCGCCGAAGAACCGTTTGGGCTTCTGCAGCGCGTTGGCGTCCACACCGCCCGAGAGAATCTTGCCCGAGTGCGGCACCACCACGTTGTGCGCGCGACCCAGGCGCGTAATCGAATCGAGCAGAATCACGACGTCCTTGCCGTGCTCGACGAGGCGCTTCGCCTTTTCGATCACCATGTCGGCCACCTGGACGTGCCGGTCCGCCGGCTCGTCGAACGTGGAGGATACGACTTCGACGTTCGGTCCCTTCACGTTCTCTTCCATGTCGGTCACCTCCTCGGGCCGCTCGTCGATCAGCAGCACGATGAGGTAGATCTCGGGATGATTCTCGATGATGGAGTTGGCGAGCTTCTGCATCAGGATGGTCTTACCAGCCTTGGGCGGCGAGACGATGAGGCCGCGCTGGCCTTTCCCGATCGGCGAGAGGATGTCCATCACCCGCATGGACAGGTCGCCGTCTTTGCGCTCCAACCCGATCTTTTGTTCGGGGTAGCGGGGCCGCAGGTTGTCGAAGGCCACGCGGTGTTTCGCCTTCTCCGGCTCCTCGCCGTTGACGACTTCAACCTTCAGGAGTGCGAGGTAGCGCTCGCCTTCTTTCGGCGGCCGCACCTGACCCGTGATCGTGTCGCCGGTGCGCAGATCGAAGCGCTTGATTTGGCTGGGCGAGACATAGATGTCGTCGGGACCGTAGAGGTAGTTCCAGTCGGCGCTGCGGAGGAAACCGTAGCCTTCCGGCAGGATTTCGAGCACGCCCTCGCCGCGTAGAACGGTGTCGGAATCGAGGAGGGATTGCTCGATGCGGAAGATGAGATCCTGCTTGCGGAGCCCAGAGTAGTTGGTGATGTTCAGGCTCTCGGCCATCGCGTGTAGTTCCGCGACGGACTTTCTCTTCAATTCGGCGATATCCACTTGTGCTTCAACTCCGTTTGCTTGTGCGGCGGGGGAAACCCCGGGATGGGGGATTGGTCCTGGTTGAAAATGGAAACTTGGGAATCCAGCGGTGTGCGAACCAGTGATAGTAGGCCGCCGCTAACGGCGAGTCAAGAGCGGCTGTGAGCCTCACGACATTCCTGCTGGCCTGGCGGACGACCCCCCTCCACGACCGCGAAGTAGTTGATGCGCTTGTAGATCCGGCTCACGCCGGCCCCTCCGCGCCGCTGACGGCAGCCCTCCGCAACTGGCCAGGGAGCTACTACTGGTCGGACGAGCCCGACGGCCGGCACCTCGTGCTCACGCGGCCGAGCGCCCGGCGGCGGGAGGCGTGGGGGGTCCATGCTTTGCTCTTCGCTGCCGTGGTCACGACCACGACACTCACGGGCGCGATGATCGCGGGAACGATCTCGGTGCATCCTGGAGCCTGGGGCGGGGCGGCATTCTTCCGGGGGCTGCCACACGGGCTGCTGTTTTCGCTGCCCCTGCTGGCGATCCTGTTTACGCACGAGATGGGACATTACATCACGGCGCGGCATTACCAGGTCGACGTGTCGCCGCCGTTTTTCCTGCCGGGCTTCCCGCCGCCCTTCGGCATTGGGACGTTCGGCGCGTTCATCAGACTGCGCACCATCGTCAGCGACCGCCGCCAGCTGCTCGACATCGGCGCCGCCGGTCCGATCGCGGGATTCATCGTGGCGGTGCCGATTCTCTGGATCGGGCTGCTGCACAGTCATCCGACCTCGATGGAAAACTTCCACGGGATGGTGGTGCGTCTGGGCGATGATCTGCTGTTCCCTGGCGACTCAATCGTAACGTTACTGCTGCGCCAGATGGTACCGGGGGGGGGCGCATCCGGCGATGTCCTGCTGCACCCGACCGCCTTCGCGGGCTGGTTTGGGATGTTCGTGACGATGCTGAATCTCCTTCCCATGGCCCAGCTCGACGGCGGCCACATCGTCTACGCCGCAACGCCGCGCTTGCATCAGCCTGTCGCGCGTGCTTTCTGGCTGATTGTCATGCTACTCGGCTGGTTCTGGTTCGGCTGGCTCGTGTGGGGATTCATCGTGCTCCTGCTCTCTCGTGGCCAGCTACGACATCCTCCGGTGCTCGATGTGTACCGGCCACTGCCTGCGTCCAGGCGCTGGCTCGCCTGGCTGAGTCTGGTGCTGTTCATCCTCACGTTCGCGCCGGCGCCGTTCCGGAGTTGAGGGGGCGCACTATTGCGTAACTCCAAGCCATTTATAATGTTCTTTAAAACCAGCTAGGATCGGCATGCCTGCCCAACCTGCCCGATACACACCAGCCGCTGCCACTGATACGGTCGTCCACGACCTGCCCCCGATTCGCTTTGACGGACAACCCATCGACATCCGACTCTCCCTACGCCGCACCGAAGACGGCTTCTGGCGCGGCCGCATCCTGTTTGGTGCAGAGGGGACGGAAGCGGAGCGCTCCAGCGCAGAGATTTTCTGCGCCGGCACGGAGCAGGATCTGTGGCAATCGGTGCGCGACCTGCGGGATCATCACCTGCGGGACCTGTACCGCTCACTGCTGTAGATGCCTGAGCAGAAGTCGCTGTCCAAGCTGCGGCACGACCTCTCAAACCCTCTATCGGCGATTCTCGCCGAGACTCAGCTGCTGCTCCTCGCGTCGGAGAAGTACGACGCCGAGACGCTCGCTGGGCTAAAGCAGATCGAGGACCTGGCGCGCAAGATGCGTCAGCTGCTGCAAAACCTCGAGTGAGTCGGCGGCATCGCCCTCGGTATTGTCCGCCTACGGCGTGGTGGCTGCCGCGCACCGTCGCTTTCCTTATTAAGGGCTCTGCGGTTCGTGATCCTCGTCATAGCCGTTTCGGTCGCACGGTCGTAAATCACACGCTACCCCCGTCCTTGCGGGGGTTTGTGCCTCGGGCATCTTAGGACCCCTACACAAGCGGGAGTCCCGACGTTGGCTGGTCGCACGTACCTGCTCGCAGGAATGAGCGGCTTGATCGTGGCCTGCGCAGGGGGGGCCGGCGGGGGGCCACGGCTCGCGCCCGTCACGCCCGCCGAAATCTCCGCGCTCAAAGCCCAGGCAGCACAACAACCCGGCAATGTTCAGATTCGCTTCCGCCTCGCCGCCGCTCTCTTGGCGGCCGGACGATGCGATACCGCAGTTATCGTCGCGAAGTCGGGCCAGTTGCAGGCACCCGGCAACGCGTTAGGGCCGATGGTGATCGGCCGCTGCCAGGAAAAAGACGGCCGTTACGACCTCGCCTTTGCGACGTACACTGCCTTCGCGAAGCAGAACCCGCACGCGCACGGTATCGCCGCGGTGCGGGCACTGGCCGAGATCGCGCTCCGGACGCAGGCGACGCAGACCGCCAAGCTGGCATTGGCGCGGGAATCGACCTTGACCGCGCTCGCGCCCGATCCCTCGACCATCGCGGTGCTACCGCTGACGATCGCGGGCGACTCCAGCCTACAGCCCTTATCGCGCGGGCTCGCTGAGCTGCTGACGTCCGATTTGGCCCTGGTGCGCAGCCTCCGGCTCCTGGAGCGCGTGCAGATCGGCGCGCTGCTCGACGAGCTGAAGCTGGGACAGAGTGGCAGGGCCGACGTTCGTACCGCGGCGCGGGTAGGCCGGCTGCTGCGCGCCGAGCGGATGGTGCAGGGCGTCGCGGCGATTACACTGAACGGCCCGGTCCGGATGTCGGCAGCAGTAGTACGCGGTGACGGCAATGTGCGCTCCGGCGCGGAGGCAAACGGGACGTTTAAGCAGCTCCTCGATCTGGAGAAACAGCTCGTCTTCGGTCTGGCGACGGAGCTGGGGATTCAGCTGACAGAGGCGGAGCGACAACGTATCCTGCGGCAGGGTCCAAAGAACCTGGCCGCCTTCCTCGCCTACAGTATGGGACTCGAGGCGCTCGATCGCAGCGATTATCGCGCGGCCGCGGCGGCGTTCGGCGCCGCGACGCGGGCCGATCCAACGTTCCAGCAAGCGCAACAGCAGCAACAGGTGGCTGAAGCTGCGCCTGTCGTAGCGGCATCTGCCGGCGACGTCGTGACTGTGGCTCAGGCGGCTCCGCCCGTCGTTCGCCAGCCCGCATCACTCGGCGCGCTACAGCAGGGTACGCTCGACGTCTCCGCGACAATCGGCGACGTGGTCCAGACCGGCATCACCACCGTGGCAAGCAATCCCACGCCGGAAAGCCAGGGCATCTCGAGCGTCCTCCAGGCGTCAGGCGTCCTTCGGATCATCTTCCGCCTGCCGTGACGTGCGCGCGCTGGTCGTTGGGACTCCTCGTGCTCCCTGGAGCGCTTGTGGCTCAGGGCGCGACGACAGTCGCACGCACCGGCGTCACGTTCGAATCCTATGCCTTCGGATCCGGACTGGCATTCAATCGCATCAGCGAGCTGACGATTCCGGTCAGCGTCACGCAGCGCATCGCCGGTGGCCGGCTTGTCCTTGACCTCGGCACGGCCTTTGCCCGCGCCTCCGTCAGCGAAGCGGGGGGTGGGAGCGGTAGCATCACGCACGCGGGATTGGTGGATACCGATGTGCGCGCGAGCTACAGCGTGATTCCTGGAAAACTGCTGTTCAATGTTGTGGGCACGATCCCGACTGGCGCGACGGCCGTGGCCGACACGACGATCCCGTTGTTCGGCGCGACGGGTACCCATCTCTTCGGATTCACGACACCGAGCTTCGGCTCGGGTGGCGCTGTGTCCGCCGGTTTTTCGTCAGCCCTCGAAATGGGGCAGAACTGGGCAGTGGGGGCGGGCGCGAGCTACCGCTATGCCGCGCGTTACGTGCCCGTCCAGGGCGGGGACGAGATGAGCCCAGGCGGCGAGCTCCGCGCGCGCATCGGCATCGAGGGGCCGTTCGGTGGCGGGAAGTACTTCCGCGGCGCACTGGTCTACACGACGACCGCGGCCAACGACCTTGGCCCGAGCGGGCAGAGCACGATCGGCGACCGCGTGCTCGGCTACGCCACCGTGAACTTGCCGGTCGGTAACTCGCAGCTCTCGTTGTACGGCTGGGATATGCGCCGCCTGCTCGCCCGCAATGTCGCCAGCGCGGGAACGGTGCCCGTGCCGCGCGGCAACGTGCTCGCGGTCGGTGCGCGACTCGATCGCCCCACTGGGCCCCGGGCGACGCTGTCGCCGATGCTCGAATTCCGGCATGAGCTGACCGGGCCTGGCCAGCGCATGGAGCTGCTCGGGTACCTGCTGCGAGCGGGCACGGACCTGCGTTACCGGCTCAGCGATCGCGCGGCGGCGGTGCTGCAGGCGCAGCTCGCTTTCGGCACGCTCCACGATGCGGGCACGAGCGTGTCGATCGTCGGTCCACGTCTGGGAGCTCTGATCGAGTGGATGAGGTGAGTGTTTCCGAACGGCGCGTGAGGCGTTTGTGTCTGCTGCTGTGTGTGGCAATCATCGCAGGATGCAGCGGAGATAACGGTCCCTCCTCGACGATTACCTCGGTCGTGATCACGGGCGATTCAACGGTTGCGCTTAACGGCACGCAGCAGCTCACGGCCACGGCGCTCGCGGGGCGCGTGCCGATCCTGACCGGCCTGACGTTCGTCTGGATTTCCTCCGACAGCACGTTGGTTCGCGTATCGCAAACGGGGCTCGTGACGGGTGTGCGGCTGGGCGGCGCCAGCATTACCGTCACCGCAGTCCCGCTGGTGAGCGCGCCGGTTTCGAGCGCCCCATACGCCATTCGCTCGCGCATCGCCAGGATCGTCTTTCAGCCATTCGACATCGCCCTGGACTCGCTCCAGGATACCAGCATCGTCACTGCCGACGCGCGCGATGCCCAGAACACATCTGTGCCCGGTGTCTCGATCACCTGGCTGTCGCGCAACACCGGAATCGTGACTGTTGCCGACAGCGGCCCTCATAAGGCGATCGTGACTGCAGTCGGCAACGGGACGACCGTCATCGTCGCTACGGGCGACGGCATCTCCGACTCCCTGACGGCGACCGTGCAGCAGGTCGGTCCCTCGGTGTCACGATCGGGTGGCCGGACCCCCGGCTTCGCGATACCCGTTGGCGAGGTAGAGCACCAGAAAAACCGCCGAGGCCGCGCTCACGCCGTACTTCCATGAGGCCGGCGCCGGCGACGTCGACAACAACCCTTCGATCGTTCCCGCAATCGCCAGCAGCGTGACGACCGCCCCGATCATCCGCGCTGCGATGCGGCCCTCCACGACCAGCGCGTCGCGCCGCGTCCGATCGCCTGGTGCGATCATCGCCTTGGCCAGCCGAAAGCCCGCCCCCGCCGAGATGAAGATCGCGGTCAGCTCCAGCACGCCATGTCCGAGGACGAACGTCAGCAGATAGCTCAGCGCCTGATAGTTGCGAAACAGTCCCAGCACGAGCCCGAACATCATCCCGTTCGCAAACAGCAGCCAGGTGGTGAGCACGCCGGCCGTAAGGCCACCGACAAAGGTACCGAATGACACCGTGATGTTATTGGTGATGATCAGCGCGGCCACCTGCGGACGCTCTTCCTTACTCGTTTCGGCGTAGCCGCGTCCCTCCGCCAGATTTTCCGCCGCGGCCTCCGCGCGGGCCACCATGACGGGCGACAGGAGCTCCTCCGCGAGCGCCGGCCGCTCGCGGATCATGACGTAGCCCACGGCCGCCGGGACCGAGAAGAGCAGGAAGGCGAGTAACACATACTGCCACGACTGCACCACGGCTGCTGGGAAGTTGCGCAGGATATAATGCCGCAGCGGCGTTCGCGGCTTCCCCCGAGCGCGATACAAGGCATTGTGCCCGGCCGTGACGACCCGCTCCAAGTACGCGATGACGCGCGGATCGACCTGATAGGTGCGCGCCCGCGCCAGATCGGCGGCCACCTCGCGATACTGTGCGGCGAACGTCGGGATCTCCTCCGGTGCCAGCGCGCCCACGCCGGAGCGCTCCATGCGCAGGGCCGTCGTGCGGAACGCTTCCCAACCATCCCGTTTTTTCTGCACAAATCGCTCGGCCGGCACCGTGATGCGGCCAGCTGTGCCTGCCTGCGCGCGTGACGCAAACCGGCTGCGCCGCTTGCGTTGCTCTTCGGCGAACACGGTGACGAGATAGCTCTGCAGGTCCGGTGTGCGGCGTGGTATGCGCGGCTCGAAGCGTCGCACCAAGTCGGCGGTGATGCGGGCCTGGACGTCAGGTGCCAGCTCATTGAGGCGTCCCAGGAAGCGGTCCAACAACCGGAACTCCTCTTCCGACAGGTCGGGGGGGCCGGTCTCGACCGCTTCTGCAGCTGCTTCGGGCGCAGGCGTGCCCGGCAGGCCGAGGGTCCAGTCGGTGGGCCGGTCCCGCACGACAATCGTGCCAGCGGCCATGTCACCCAAGCGCTTATTGCTGGGATGCAGGGCAATCGCCAGGAGCGCGGGAGCAAACGGCAGCGCGGGGAAGTAGCAGTCGATGAAGCGAACCAGGTTCCGGACCACCGCGGCCTGCGTGGTGAGCGACCGGCCCGTATCCATGACGACGCGAATCCCAAGCAATTGCTTTCCCGGCGTCCGGCCGCCGTTCAGCGCCTCGAACAGCGTGAAGTATCCCCAGACGAGGGAGAACGTGAGCAGAATCAGTACCGCGGTCACCCAGCCGCGCGCCGTGCCGTGCGGCGGGGTGATATCGCTGGCGATCGTCGTCCCGCCCAACCAAAGCAGTAACAATCCGAGCAACAACAACAGCAGATCGAGGAGCCCGGCAGCCACGCGCGACCCCACGCCCGCCAGCTCGAACCGCACATCCACGTGCTCCGGCGTCTCGACGCCGTGGTGCTGCCGTAGATCGAGGTCTCGCGCGGACGCCGTCATTTCCTCATCTTAGCGCAGAGGCCTCACCCACGCAGGGAGCGAACCATTACCTCGAGCACCGGAAGTTCCAACGTCAGGCCGATGCAGCTCGGCGAGATCCTCGACGGCAGCTTCAGCATCTACCGCCGCCACTTCGGCCTGTTCATGCGGCTGAGTTTCGTGCTGATTTGCGCTCCGGCAGTCGTGGTCGTGTACTTTGCCACGCGAGCGTTCTCCAACCCGATTGGAGCCACGAACTGGGTACAAAACCACATCGCTGCGACGATTGGGTTCGGGCTCGTGGTCCTCTTCGTCTGGATCGCGATCAGCCTGCTGCTCAAGGCGGGAACGATCCGCATCATCTCGGATTCGTATCTCGGCAATGAGCCGTCGCTCGGGGCCGCGCTGCAGTTCGCGACCGGGCGGATCGTGCCGCTGCTGCTCGTGGCCATCGCCAAAACCCTGCTCATCTTCGTCCTCTACATCGCCGTCGTGATCGGCGTCGTGGTGATGATGGCCGTGGGGCGGCTGTTGGGCATGGGCGGGTTGTTTCTGTTCCTCGGGTGCGTAGGCGGGATCTGGCTGTTTGCGTACGTCCTGTGCGGCTACGGCCTGACGAGCATGGTCGTCGTGCTCGAGGACCTGTTGAGCGCCTTCGATGCCTTCGGCCGCTCGGGCGACCTCACACGAGATTCGCGCCTCAAGGTTTTCTTTACATGGTTGGTGATCGCCATCTTTACCAATATTCTGCCGTCCATCGTCGTCTTCGGCATCGGTCAGGCGGTTGGTCCTGACTCACCGGTGCAGCCGTTCCTCAGCGTGGGGACGATCGTGCTGGGTGTGGTCCTGGCGCCCATTTTGCCGTGCGCTCTCACGCTCCTGTACTACGATCTCCGCGTCCGCCGGGAGGCGTTTGACCTGCAGATTTTGAGCGAGCAATTGGGGACCCGCTGACCACGAGCTGGTTCCTGTTCCCGCAAGCACCCACCCTGCCGCCGCCCGCCGCCGCCGACTCGCTGCGGCGTGTCCTTGGCCGGGTGTTCGCCGGCCCGGAGTATCAGTGGGTCGAGCAGCAACGCCTGCTGTCGTGGATCGCGCGGCAATGGCAGCATCTGAAAGACTGGCTCGACCAATTCTCCCAGAATCATCCGGTCGGGTACAACATTCTCCTCACGCTCCTCGTCGTTGCGCTCGTCGTGCTGCTGGTGCACATCGGCTATGTCATGTGGCGCATCGTGCAGCCGGTGGCGCGAACCGGTACGCGCCCGTCCTCCAACGTCGGCGTCGTGAGGAACGCGCGGGCCCACCTCCAGCGGGCCGAGGAGCTCGCCGCTCTTGGGCGGTACGTCGAGGCGCTGGCGCATCGCTTCGTGGCCGCGGTCCTGGAGCTCGACGAAAGGAAAGCACTGCGCTTTCACGTCTCCAAGACACCCGCCGAGTACGTGGCCGAGGCGCGTCTCGACGCGACCGGTCGCGCCGCCTTGGCGGCCTTGGTCGCCGAGTTGTATCGCCACCTGTTCGGGGCCGTCCCGTGCGGCGAAGCGGAGTACCACTCCTTCGGCGCCGCCGCGCAGGAGCTGGCGCGCGGACCGCATGTCGTACCGGTTTGAGATCGGGCTGGCGCTGCTGTTCATGGTGGCCCTGGGCGTCGTCGTGTGGGCGGGCAGTCGCCATTCGCGCACTGCGGAATTGGATTTCCGCTCTTCGACGTTCCTGACCGGCCCGCGCGGCAGCAAGGCGCTGTACGACATTCTCTCACAGCTGGGTCGTCGCACGGAGCGACGTCGGGCCAAACTCGACAATCTCACGACAACGCGCGCGCGCCGGCCGGCGATTCTTGCGGTGCTGAATCCAGTGATTCCGCTGACCGACGCGGAGCTCGAGCAGGTGGTGCGCTTCGTGCGCGGCGGCGGCGCAGTGGTCGCGAGCGGCTGGGGCGGCGGAATCACGCAATGTCTGGGATGGCGTATCCAGCCGGAGTTTCGCCCGGACAGTATCGCCGTGCGGTCGCCCCCCCCGGGGGGCGCCCGGCTGCCGCGGGCCGCGCACGTGCTGGCCCCGCTGGAACGCGACACCAGCGATCACCGCGACCTCCAGAGTCTGGTCAAGGGCGGGGACGAAGCGGGCGCTCCGGGGATTTGCAGCACCCTGGCTCCGTTTGCCACCGACACGATCGTCGCGGCGGTGAACAACCGGCCGGTGATCATGCGCCTCTGGTTTCGCGGGGGCAGCACCGTCACGCTCGCGGCCGATCCCGGATGGCTCACGAATCGCGTGTGGCGTGACACGGACGTGCCCCTCGTCGCGCTCCCGCTGTTCACGCCGTCGCGCGAGCACCCAGGACGCGTCGTGTGGGATGAGTACCACCAGGGATTCGGAGAGGAAACGGGACCCTCGCTCACGGGCCAGACGTGGAGCTGGTTACGACACTCGCCGGCGGGTTGGGCGATCCTGCAGCTCATGGCCGTTGCGCTCGTGTGGCTCGCGACGACCGCCGTACGCTTCGGTCCCGCGCTGTCCGTGATCGAGCGGCGACGCCGCTCGCCACTCGAGCACCTCGAAGCGCTCGGCGCCGGACTCGAGAACGCGGCGGCGGCCGATACCGCCGTGCAAAGACTCGCACTAGGGCTGCGCCGTCGTCTCAGCCGCACCGGGGCCAGGGCAGCCTACACCGCGAACGGTGATGTGCTCTCGTGGGTCGAGAGTCTGGAGCTCGCGGTGCGCGGCCCTCAGGGCCGCGCCGCCGTGCGCCGGCTGCACAGCTTACTTACCGCACGCGATCGCGACGCGCAGCGCGTGCTTGACACCGCCCAAGCCGTGGAGGACGTGTGGGAGGAACTGCGCCCGCGCAGGACGCGCAACGCATCGTAGCTGCTTTACGCACCGTGGTATTGGGGCAGGAGGCGGCGACGCTCGAAGTGCTCGTCTGCCTGCTGGCGCGCGGCCACATCCTGCTCGAGGGCGTCCCGGGTACCGCCAAGACGCTACTCGTCCGGACGCTCGCACTCGCGCTCGACGTGCAGTTCGGGCGGATCCAGTTCACTCCCGACCTGATGCCGGCCGACATCACCGGCATCACGCTGCTCACGGGAACCCACGAATTCTCGTTTCGACCCGGCCCGATCTTCGCGGACCTGGTCCTGGCGGATGAGATCAATCGGGCGCCCGCGAAGACGCAGGCTGCGTTGCTGGAAGCGATGCAGGAACGCACCGTCACGGTGGACGGCAAGAGCCATCCCCTTTCGCCGACGTTCACGGTGTTCGCGACGCAAAACCCGATCGAGTTCGAAGGCACCTATCCGCTGCCGGAGGCCGAGCTGGACCGGTTCATGGCAAAAGTGCTGGTCGGCTACCCACCCGCTGACATCGAGCAGGGGATCCTCACCCGCTACGTCGGCGGCTTCGAAGCGGATCGCCCCACGACCTATGGGGTGAGTCCCGTCGTCAACGCGGAGGGTCTCGATCTGTTGCGACAGCACGTCGACGCGGTGCGGGTCGAGCCCCGCATCACGGGATACATCACGGCGATCGTGCGCGCCACCCGCGAAGCGGCCTCGCTCACGTTGGGCGCCAGCCCGCGCGCCGGCGTCGCGCTCTTCAAGGCGGCACGGGCCGCGGCGCTGCTCGACGGTCGCGATTACGTCATCCCGGACGACGTGAAGCGGCTGGCCCCCGCGATCCTGCGGCATCGCGTCAATGTCGCGCCCGAGCTTGAGCTCGAGGGCGTCACCGCAGATCAGGCGCTGAAAGCGATTCTGGATCGCACCGAGGCGCCGACCGCCTGATGCTGCAGCCCTTGCTCCTGCCCAGCGCCGTCATCGCCGCGTTCGTGGGCCTATGGTACGTGCTCGGTAGCACCGCGGGGATTCTGTGGACTCCCCGTGCCCTGCTGATCGCAGGTCTGCTCGCGCTCGCCGGCGTCGCCGGGTTCTGGGCCCCGTGGAGCTTCGACGTGATGCTGCTCGCCGACCTCGCGTTAGTCGTGTTGATCTGGCTCGACGCGACGCTGGCCCAGAGCGTCGCCGTGACGCGCGAGCCGCTCCCGGCGCTGTCGGTGGGCCATACGGGCGAAGTCACGTATCGGTGGACGAATCCGGCGCCCCGCCGGGCACGGTTGCAGGTACGGGAAGTGCGGCCCGACATCCTCGGTGGCCCGCAGCCGCCGCGGGCGGTGCGGATTCTCCCGCGGTCGACGACACATGAGCGCGTGGCGGTGATTCCGCGACGCCGCGGCCGGGAAACTGGGGGCGGCGCCGGTGGATTCGTGCTCGACAGCATCGGCCCGCTGGGCCTCGGGCGACGTCGCGTGCGCCTGCCGTTGCCGTGGGACGTCGTGGTCTATCCCCCCCTCGTTTCGGTGCGACTCCGCGCATCCGTGGCCGAGGCGTTGCGGCGCCGCGATGCCGGCAGCAAGCCGATCCGGCGCATCGGCGAGGGACGGCTGTTCGAGTCGTTGCGCGAGTGGGTGCCGGGGGACGATCTGCGACACATCGATTGGAAGGCGACCGCGCGCCGTGGGGGCGCCAAGGTCATCACGCGGCAGTACGAGGCGGAGCGCCGCCAGCAGGTGCTGCTCGTCCTCGATACGGGCCGGCTGATGACGGCGGAAGTCGGTGGCGTGGCGCGCCTGGAGTTCGCCGTGCAGGCCGCGCTCGAGCTGGCCTATGCCGCGGCCCAGCATGATGACAACGTCGGGATCATGACGTTCGCCGACGGCGTCCACCACTTCGTCGCGCCCGAGCGCGGCCGCGCCGGCGTGCGGCGCGTCGTAGACGTGCTGGCGGAAGTCGAGCCGAAGCTCGTCGAGCCCGATTACCCCGGCGCCTTTCGCTATCTCGCGGCGCGCAACCGCAAGCGCGCGCTGACCGTGCTCTTCACGGATGTCATCGACCGGTTCGCGTCCGATGCCCTGGTCGCGAATGTGGCCACGTTACGTCCCCGCCACCTGCCACTTGCGGTGACGCTGCGCAACCCCGAGCTCGATGCCGCGGCCGCGTTGCGGCCGGCAGCGGCGCACGACGCCTTTCGCAAAGCGGCGGCCGAGGAGCTGTTGCATGCGCGGGAGGAAGCGTTGGGACACATGCGGCGGGCGGGGGTGATCGTGATTGATGTCACACCGGAGCGCGCGGCACAGGCTGTGGTCACGAAGTATCTCGACCTGAAGCGCCGAGGCTCGCTCTAAGTGTGTTATAGTATGGGCGGTCCTCACGCTCATGGATTGGCCTGCATGCGCGGTCTCACCCGAGCTACCCCCATCGTGACCCTGGCGGCGGCGCTCAGCGTTACCTGCGCCTTCCCAACCGATAAAAGCGACAAAGTCTTCGTCACCCTCGAGGGACCGTCCCGCGTCGTGCTCCGCGGCAAGGAGATGTCGGTTTACGCTCGTGCGTGGCACGTGATTGGCACGGATACACTGCCCATTACGAATGTGGCTTTCGCGTTTGGGACCGGGAGCAGCACGACCGCGACTGTCCAGAATAACGGCGGTGGTTCTGCCACGGTAACTGGCGTGAACAGCGGCAACGTCCACATCACCGCGCGCGCGATTGCATTCGAGCAGGCGCCGGAAGGCGACCTCCTGCTCCGCGTGTCGAATCCGCTCGAAGTGGACAGCGTGCGGCCGGCGATCGTGCGTTTCGGGGACACGATGACGGTCTACGGTGTGGGGGTCGATTCGATCTTCATCGCGTTCCTCGGCAACGCGACCCAGCTCGATTATCCATTTCCGGGCATCCTGGCAACCCGGACGCGTGACTCGCTGGGTTTTTCCACCGCAACCTTCTGGGTCACGCCGCCGGCGCACACCGACAAGCTCTCTTTCATAGGTCCAGGGGTGTTTGGGAATGCACCCGACACGACCAAGGTCATTCCGTTCGATGTGCTCGAGCCGAATGAAACGGCGCCCCGCACTATCAATCTTGAGGCCCCACCCCGGATTCCGTCGATCCCGCAGATCAAGTTCTTGAATCCGGCGCTGGCATTTGAACCGACCAAGCGCGACTCGCTCGGCGTCGACTGGTATCGCTTCACGCAGACCACGGCACGAGATCTCACGATCATTCTCAGCGCCCCCGACGTCCGCGGCACATTTTCCACCTTCCTCTCGGACTCGCTGGCGTTCGTGCCGGCGAGCGCGCCGAATCCGCCGACCTATAAGATCGGACCGAACAGCTGGACGATCGGCCCAGGATCGCATGCCTGTAAGGGCTTTGCATTCGAGCCGCCTGAGACACAGCCCGAATCGACGATTGTGGCTTTGCGCGGTATGCCGGCCGGTCGGCTGCACGCGCTGGCGCTGTATTCCCAGCCGGGGCGGTACGGCCTTGGGGTGTTCGAGGGATACATCACGAGCGATCCCACCGTGCCGCGCGACGCGCACGAAGAAGATGATTTCTGCGACGCGGCCGACGCGCGCGGCCTGGCGGTGGCAATGCCGGGCGGCACGTTCCGCGACACGCTGACGATCGATAACGCACACGACATCGACTGGATTCGGTTTCGCGTCACAAGCCTGTCGACCGTGACCATCAAGAGCGCATCCCTCACCGCCGCGACGGCGGTCGACTCGAGCGATATCGACTTGTACCTCCTGACGGTTCCGGGCGGCGGCGCGAGCTCGACGTTGGACATCCTCAATCGATCGGATTCCGCGGGCTCGTCGGAGGCGATGACGACGCTCCTGAACCCGGGCGATTATTACCTCGTGGTCGTGGACTTTCAGGGCGTGCCGGTCGCATACGACCTCTGCATTTCGGACGGTGGGTGCCTGACGTTCCCCTCGGCGCCGGCCCGGGCCAGCCTCCGCAAGGGCCTGGCGGCTCCGATGCTGCACCGGATCCAGGCCCCATGACGGGCGCGGCAGGCTCCATGATGGAGTGTCTCAAGTGCCACACCCCGCTACCGAGCGGGAGCAAGTTCTGCTACGCCTGCGGGGCGGACGTGACTGGTGGCGGCACGACGGGTGCGAGTGCAAGCGCAACCGAAGGCTTGATGCAGCGGCTGCAGCGGCTCGTGGAGGGGAAGTACAAGATCGAGCGCTTGCTCGGCAAAGGCGGGATGGGCGCGGTATTCCTGGCGCACGACCTGACGCTCGAGCGAGAAGTCGCCATCAAAGTCCTGCC
>DASWCE010000180.1:0-2467 GCA_036390255.1 Gemmatimonadales bacterium
CAAGAACTCGCGCCGTTCCATGGTGCAGCTATATTACGCGAGCCTCGCACGCGTAGGAAGGCGCAATCACGGCATGCACTTCGAAGCACGCATCGAGCCGCTCGAGGGCAAACTTCCCAAGGTGTCGTACCGCTGGGATCCGGAGACCGACATCCTCACCGTCGCCTGCAAAGGTGTCCCGAAAGGGAACGGGATGAACGGCACCGTGGATCTCGAGGGCGGGGACGGCTCCTTTGTCGTGATCGACGTGGCCGGCGGCGCCATGCGCGGCGTCGACGTCGTGACGTGGCCCGATGATGTTCGGACCGTCGCGTCGCTCGCGCCGCCGGAGCCGTCGAAGAAGGGACAGGTTACGTTCCCGGGCCGCCGCTCGCAGCCCGGCGTTGCGGCGGTCGAGCTCGATACGGCGCTCACCGTCGACAAGAATCAAACCGAGTCGGTCTTTCACATTCGCGTCGGCCGCCAGCGTCCCGCCACGATCGTGCGGGTCGCCGATCACATGCTGGTCGAAATCGACAAACAGTCGCGCCTCGCGGGCCTCTGGCTGCTCGAGGTCCCACCCTTCCCGAACGTCGAAGCCACGGCGTAGTGGACGAGCGATTCGAGCGCTACGTCACCGAGCTGTTCGCCGCTGAAGATCCGATTCTCTCCAAAATCCGCGCGCGTCACACGGCCGAACACCTGCCGGCGATCAACGTCTCGCCCGAAGAAGGCAAGTTGCTCCATCTGCTGCTGCTGACAATTCAGGCGAAACGCGTGTTGGAGATCGGCGCGCTCGGCGGGTACAGCGGCGTGTGGCTGGCACGCGCGTTGCCACCCGGCGGCGAGCTGACAACGATCGAAAAAGACCCCAAACACGCCAGGGTCGCGCGCGAGGCGTTTGACATGGCCCGGCTGCACGGTCGCGTGCGGCTCATCGAGGGGTCAGCGCTCGATGTCCTGCCGACTCTCCATCCCGGCTTCGATGCGGTATTCATCGACGCGGATAAGGAACCGCTGCCCCACTATTTCGACTGGGGCGTGAAGCTGCTGCGGCGCGGCGGCTTGCTGCTGTGCGACAATGCGTTTTTTCACGGCGCGGCGCTCGATCCGAGCGATCGATCCCCCAATGCGGTAGGGGTGCGAGCTTTCAACGAGCTGGCCGCTCGTGATCCGCGGCTGGTCGCCTCGATCATTCACGTGCGGGATGGGCTCGTGATCGGTCTCAAGACGCGGGATAGCCCATGATGTGGTGGCACGCGTTGATCCAAGCGGGAGCCGTGCCCGGAAGCGGCGGCAAAGCCGATGACGTGGAACGCGTGGCCACAGAGCAGGCGGATCTCGTTGAAGGATCGGAGCTTCAGACCTACCAGGTTGCCGACCGGACGAAATCGACCGTTCCCGCGGCCGCCTCATTCCTGAATGGCATGGAGCGTTGGAGCGTCGTCGCCTATGACGGCGTCGTCCAGGTCGTGAACGCATACGTGGCGGCCGCGGTCCGCCGCCGCGCCGCGACCGGTGGCCTCCGCACCACATTCGAGCGCAGTCGCGTATTCGCGATCGCCCCGCTGGATCGCATGACTCCCCAGCTCCGGCAGGCGTTGGAGCAGTCTGCGGCCGACATCGAGCCGGTCACCGGCGAGCTCGTGGAGCAGCCGGCGCGCTACCTGGAGATGGTCGAGGCCACCGTCCGACGCGCGCGCGCGCGCATCGAACGGGAGCTCGCCGAGGAGGCGATCGACGACCTCGCGGCGGACGAGTGGCTCGTGATCGACGGGCTCCTGTCGCGATCGCCCGACGTGGCGCGCCACCCGCGCGCCCTGGGCGTGATCAAGAGCCATGGTGCGCAGTTCCTCGAGGGAAGGGGCCTTGAACGCGCGTTGACGTTGCCGGCCGGTCATCGGACTAGTGTGTTTGCGGTGCGCGGGGGTCACACCCGCACGGAAGTGCATTCCTGGTACTTGCGGCTCTGGCCCTGGGAGGGGAACGATTTGCTGTACGGACTGCTGCGCATCGAAGCTCGCGCGCATCCCGACACGGTGACTCGCGCGTCCGCATTGAGCGCCTGGCTCTGGTCCGAGCGCGCACCGCTCGCCACGCCCGCTACACGCTGGGACCGGCTATTGTATCCTTTACATCACGTGGAGGAATATCTGAAGACCCGCGCGCCCCGGGATCTCCAGCAGCGAGCCAGCCGTACGTCGCGGTTGCCGAGGCTGGCGTCGTGACGATCACCCCGATCGGCAGAGTCGTTGCGACCGAGCTCAAGCCGGCCACACCCCACCAATTCCATTTCTGGACGGCGACGGAAACGAGCATCGGGATTGGTGCGATCGTGAAAGTTGGGGGAGGGGGAACAGGGGACGAGGGAAGGGTGGTCTACGGAGTTGTGACGGAGGGTTTCGCCTACTCGGACCTGGCGACGCCGCTCCACGACGTCGTGGGTGCGGAAGGCGATCCCACGCGCGCGGAAGACGCCCCGACGGCT
>DASWCE010000181.1:0-4814 GCA_036390255.1 Gemmatimonadales bacterium
CGAACCGGAGCTGTCCCTGCGTATTGAACTCGTCGAAGTGCACCGACTTCGCCGCGTCGATCTCGTTCTGCGAGATGAAGCCGCTGGGCTGAAGCGCGAAGATGTCCAGTCCCCGGGCGATCTCCGAGCTGACGATGACGCCGTTGTACCAGTAGGCCGACCACGACCCGGCGCCGACCATCTGGGTGGAGTCGACGGGGCCGCGGTCGAAGAACGCGATCTCGCGCGGGTGCGCGGCGTCGGTCCAGTCGAACACCGAGATGCCGCCCTGATACCACGCCTGCACCATCACGTCACGCCCCGGGATCGGGATCAGCGAGCCGTTGTGCGCGACGCAGTTCTCCTGCGGCGTCTGCGGCGCCGGGAGCTTGTAGTAGCTCTGGAAGTGCAGCTTCCCGTCGGCGATCGTGAAGATCGCGTCCGCTCCCCACTCGCGCGGGTCGGTGGCGCGGCACTTGGGCCCACCGCCGCCGCCCCATTCGTCCGAGAAGAGCAGCTTGGTGCCGTCGTTGTTCAAGGTCGCCGAGTGCCAGTAGGAGAAGTTCGAGTCGGACGCTGCGTCCAGGCGAACCGGATGCGCCGGATCCCGGATGTCGAGCAGCATTCCGTACCCTTCACACGCGCCTCCGGCCAGGCCGACCGCCGGATAGACCGTGATGTCGTGACATTGGGTCGGCCCGGGGGGCGGGCCGTTGGGGTTGCTGCCCTGCCGCTGCGCGGTCATCCGGGCGATCATGACCGGGATCGCGGCCCGCAGGGCGGCGCTGTCGGCGGCGGTCGGCGCGCCCGTGCCTTGCCGGGCCTGGACGACGCTGTCCAGCATCCGGTCGACGAAGCGCGACGGCAGCACGAACTCTTCCCCCCACGGGAAAGTCGCGGTGAAGGCACCCTTGGCCTTCGCGGCCGCCAGCTCCGCGATGTCGGCCGAAGCCGGGCCGTGGCGCGGCGGCGCCACGAGGTTGGCGAAGATCCGCGGGGAGCTCACGATGGCGGCCTGCTCCGGATGGGCGAGCGACACCTTGATAACCTCGATCCGGAACAGCGCCGTGGTCGAATCCTGGTCGGGCATGACGCCCACGCAGCCGGGGAGCTCGGTGGGCGAACGCACCGGAGCCGAGCCGGAGATGTAGACGTAAACGTTTGCGGTGTCCTTGGGATCGACCACCACCGTATGCGTGTGCGAGCCGCGGCAGGTCTGCACGTTGCCGATGTACTTGGGAGTAGTGATGTCGCTGATGTCGAAGACGCGGATCCCACGCAGGCGTACCTTGCTGACGGTATCCTTGACCCCCTCGGTGCTGCAGTCGATGCGTCCGCCCAGGCCCTCGCCCGAGACGAAGAGGAGGTTCCTATAGACCGACACGTCGCTCTGCGACGCCGGACAGAGGTATGCGGTCTTGAGGATGGGCCGGCTCGGGTCCGTGATGTCCCAGACCTGGTAGCCGTTGTAGTTGCCCTGGATGGCGTAATGACCGGTGAACGCGAGGTCGGAGTTGGTGACACCGGCGAACTTCTCGGAGGGCGGGGTCTGCGACAGCACGCGCAGGTTCCACGCCGCTTCGCCCGCATTCATCAGTCCCGCCCGGAGCCCGACCCTTGGATCCGGGTTCGGGGCCGTGGTGGACATGTCGACGGCCGGAGTCGGAGTGCCGTAAGGCCTGGGGTGGGACGCGCACGCCGCCAGCAAGCACACCGTGATGGCGAGAAGCAAGTGTCGGTCGTAGGCAGACGCCATGGTGGTTTCCTCGGTTAGGACGTGGGGACTCACAGGGCGCCCTGCAGCTGGAGCGTGAGGAGCATTCGCTCCATGCGGGCGATCTCGGTTGTCTGATCCACATTGATGTCGGAGGCGAGCTTGAACACGATCTCATCCTGAGCGGCGGCGTAGGTGGCGAACAGGTTCTGCACCATGACGACGGCGCCGTGGTGGTGCTGGATCATGAAGGTCAAGAACAGCCGGTCCAACTCCGCGCTGCGCGCCCGATCCAGCTGCTGCATCTGAGCCTCGGTGAGCATGCCGGGCATCAACGTGTCGCCATGGGATCCGGACATCGGCATGGCCATGCCCATCCCCGTCTCCCCCGGTACGGGTTGGAGGCGATTCCGGAGCCATTGCTGCATGAAGCCGATCTCGTCGCGCTGCGCGTTGATGATGCGGGCTGCGAGGGTGCGGACCGACGGGCTGGCTCCGTGGGAGTCCGCCCACCCGGCCATCACGATCGCTTGCGCGTGGTGTCCGATCATGTGGTACATGAAGGAGACGTCCGCCGCGGTGTAGGGATGGCGGGCGCTGTCGGCCCGCGCCCGAGCGACCGGTGAGAGGGACATCGACGCCACCTGTCGGGAGGCGCTGCCGCAAGCGGCCACCGCGAGCCCCACGACCAGGACGGCGGTGATTTGTCGAGCGTGCGTAGCAGTCATCCGATGTCGTTTTGTCAAGGAATGCGTGAAAATGCGTCCTCCAGCGCACGCAGGGAAGGTGCAGATGTCCGGGATTGGTGAAGCCAAACGGAGAGCGTTCGCGCTGGCCGGCTTGGCGGCTGCCTGCGCGGTCTACCGCACCGCCCCCGCACAGGACTGGACCCGCTTCGGCTGGGACGCCGGGCGCTCCAGTGCCCCGACCACGCCGACGGGTATCACCGCGGCCAACGTCGCGTCGCTCAGGCGACAGCATCGCCGCTCACGTAGACGTAGAACTTCTGTTGGCCGCGAGACATCTCGGCTGACATCTGTGGCTCGAAGCGCGGGCCGGGGTAGACTGGCAGACCCAGATCAGCCGGCGGCTTCTGGGCGCGCAGCGGTGCGAGGGGCACGGCGACGAGCGCGCCGCACAGGGCGAGGCGATGCGGGACCATGACGGACCTCCTCACACGAATCGTACCCTGTTCATCACTCCCGACCGCTCTATCTGCATGGCCGATGCAAGTCCCTGGGCTCGACGCGTCCGGCCGCTTGCGGCGGGAGGTCCAAGTCGAAGTAGAAGCGCGTGCCCCGATTAGCGACCGTCTGGAGGTGCAGCGTCGAGTGCATCGCCTCGACGAGGCGACGGGCAACGGCGAGCCCCAGACCGGTACCGGACAGCGAGTAACCGCTAGGCCTGTGCGCCCGGCGGAATGGTTGGAACAAACTGGTGGCGGCCTCGGAGTTGATCCCGCACCCAGTGTCGCGCACTGACATGGTCACGCGTGTCGGGCTTGTCTCTTCGGAGGCGATCTCGACGAACCCCGCGTCGGTGAACTTGAGGGCGTTGGTCGTCAGATTGAGGAGCACGCGGCTCAAGGCCAGCGGGTGACCCAGACGGTAGTCGACACGCGGGAGAATCAACTGGATCGCGAGGCGCCTTTCTTCAGCCATCGGCCGCACAATGTCGCAGACCGACTTCATGACGTCGGTCAACGAGAACGGCGACGGCTCGGGATCGGCCAGCTCGGCGCCGCCACACACTGTCTCCATCGCATCGGCCACAAGTAAGCTCAGCCCGAGCGCCGCCTCATAGATGAGTGCGAGCTCGCGGTGCTGCGGGTCGTTCACCCCCCCGCTCAGGCGACGTTGGAGCGTCTCGGCGAGGACCAGGATCGAAGTGAGCGGCGAGCGCACGTCGTGGAGCACTTCGATCGCCGTGTCGAGCCCCGGCTGGGAGGCGAGGGGCACGTGGGGTTCCCGCCCTCCGCCTTCTGCGCTGGCCGGGCGCACTTGCTCGCAAGCGTCGCTGCCCGCGCTCGGCGACGGCTCCCCGCAAAGTACCCGGGACGAGAGGTGCCTCAAGAGCGGGTGGGTGTGCGGAGCCATTCAGGTCCACCTCAGGAGACTCCCGAGTGTTCTTCGAAGCACGTTCGCATAAGGTAGGGCGGAGCCGTTGCCCAGCCGTGTCCTGAGCGTGGCTTGAACGTTCCTTTTGATTGTCGAGCGAAAAACGGGATCTACCTAGGGCACGACGCAGGCAACGTTGCGGCCCGGACTGGGAGTCCGCTGCACGGGTCTAACCTTTGTTAGAGCCGTATTCCAGGCCAGTGCCGGGAAGTTCTACTTCACCACTAGGAGACCTTTGAGAGCGACATCTGACTCACCCGCGCTCGCGATGGTCGAGGGGCTTACCCCGCAGGGCGGCCGCGCTTGACGTCGAGCCGCAGTTCGCCGGACTGCTTCACGACCTCGACGAGCTGTCGGGTCTCGGCCGAGGGACGCACGCCGCACTCCTCGAGCAGTCGAGCCGCGAACTCGTTGTACGCACGGAGCGCGGCGGCCCGATCCCCCATCCGATAGAACAACGTGATCAGCCGTCGCAGCGCGCTTTCGTCCTTCGGCGTGAAGTCCAACGCGCGCCGCGCCCACTGGACGACGAGGACGTCCTGCGCCCTCGCTGCGGACTCCTCCGCCAGGGCCCACGCCGCGCTCGCGGCCTGCTCGCGCAACCGCGACCGCTCCCGCTCCACCCAGCGCTCGAACTCGGGCGCGCCCGCGATGAAAAAGCCTTCCAGCAGGTCACCCCGATAGAGGTCCAGTGCGTCGCCGAAGCGCCGCTCGCCGACCGCCCGCTCGAAGCCGATCGCGTCGCACGACACCACCCCGTCCGCCAGGCCGAGCTCCTCGTCGCCGCGGCCCACGAGCGCCCCGGGGCCGAGGCCCTGGCGCACGACGAGCACTGCCTTGCGCAGCGCCGCCCGAGCGCGCCCCTGATCGAGCTCGGGCCAGAAGAGCGCGAGCAGCGTGTCGCGCCGGTGGAAGCCGCGCGGCTGGGCGACCGCGAGATAAATGAGGAGGGCGAGGCGCTTGGGCTGCGCGAGCAGACCGCGCAGCTCCGCTCCGTCACGTGC
>DASWCE010000182.1:0-4005 GCA_036390255.1 Gemmatimonadales bacterium
TCAGTACCGACAGCGGTTGGTGACCGAGACGACCGTCGTGATCATCTCGTGCTGCCGCCGCGTGAGCGGCAGCTCGGGTGCCATCAAGACGCCAAACGTCGAGAAGGCGTGATGCAACGCCTCGGGAATGAGACTATGAGACGCGACGATGCCGGACGTCCCGTCCGGTGTGGGATGCACGGGCGTCGCATACTCCTTGGGGTACAGCGCCTGCTGCGCCTCTACGGCTCGGCGCAGCTTCTCATCCGCTTCAGTGAGCGGAACGGTTCGTATCCACGTCATGTGCACCTGCGGGTTGCAGGATAAACGGGCGACGAAATACCAGGACATAGACGGGCGCGCCGAGCGCGACGATAGCGACGCCGAGCGCAGCCTGCAACGGATTGTGTCCTGCGAGCAGCACGAGTAGCACGGCGACGAGTGCGAGGAAGAGCACCGGTGTGAACGGATACCCCCAGGTCCGATAGCCCGTCGCCAAAGAACGGCGGCGGATCCTGAACAATCCGGCCACCGTGAGACCGACGAACAGAACAGTGACGAACACGAAGTACGCGATGATCTGATTGAACGTGCCCAGGGCCACGTACAGCGAGGCAAGCCCCGCTTGGATGCCGATCGCGCGTGCGGGCGTGCCGAAACGAGGATGCACGACCCCAACCGGCTTGAAGAACACGCCGTCCCGCGCCATCGCGTAATAGACCCGCGGCAAGGCCATGAGCAGTCCCAGCAGGCTGCCGAGCACCGCGACGATCACGATGGCCGCAAATACGCGTCCCCCCGCCGCGCCGAACAGCGCCTCACCCGCCTGCGCGGCGAACGTTTCGCCCGATGTCACGCGGTCGAGCGGCACTAAATAGAGGAAGACGGTGCTCGTGAGGACGTAGATCACCGTGACGATGGTTACGCCGAGTGCGAGGGCACGGGGGAGCGTCCGTGCGGGGTCGCGCGCCTCACCGCCGAGCTTGGGGATCTCCCACCACCCGCCGAACGCGAAAAATGCCCCCACGAGCGCGGCGGCGAGCGCCACGGGCAGCGGGTCGGACCCCGCCCGCTGCGCGATGAACGGAATGAAGTTCGACCACTGGCCCGCGCGCAATCCGAACGCGAGTAGTGCGAGCAACGCGAGCGCGCCGAGCTTGAGCGCCGTGAGCCACTGCATCAACCGCGCACCGAGGCGGACGCCGGCGATATTGACTGCCGCCAATACCAGAATCGTTCCGATCGCGATCAGTTTCAGCGAAACCCCTGCCACGCCAAGCGCATAGCCGACGTAGCTCGCCAGCCCGACGGAAAGCGCGGCCGTGATGCCTGGGTCCATGACGAGCAAGCACTTCCAGCCGTAGAGAAAGGCCACGGCCGGTCCGTACGCCTCCCGCAAATACACGTACCCGCCGCCCGCGTCCGGCGCGCGCGCCGCGAGCTCGCCGTAGCAGAGCGCGCCACTCAGCGCCATCACACCCATGACGAGCCAGACGATCAGCAACCAGAATGGCGAGCCCAGCGAATGCGCCATCCCGGCCGGGGTGAGAAAAATGCCGATGGCGATGACCTCGCCGACAACCAATGCGGTGACGGCGAGGACCCCGAGTTGGCGGCGCAGCGTCGGTTCGGGTGTGATCGCGACGGAAGCCAAGGTCCACAAAGCTAGGCCTCCGGGACGATCTCTTCAAACCGATTCTTGAGAGCTAGCTGGACGAGATTGGCGCGCCCCGAATGATCATACGACTCCTCCTCCAATCAGCTCATCTTCCGCGAGCACCTGCACGATCTTCAGCGTGTGCCGGTCGGTCGTTCCGTAGACGATGAGAATGTTCGTCATGCTATGAATCCTGCGGGAGTTTGCGCCACTTGGCGCTCGCTGCGTCTGGAGAGCGCGGCGATTGCTACACCCACGGGAGCGACGAGGAGCGACGTAGGCAGATGATTGATGAGCCGCTCAGTGACGCTGCCGAGGAGCACGCGTTGCGCCCAGCCCTTGCCGTGCGATCCCACGACGAGGACATCAGCGTGCCACTCAGTCGCCTCGCGCAGTAGCGTGTCGACCACCATGCCGTGGCGCACGAGCTTATCGATTCCCTGTCGCTTGACAAGCGGCCAGATGTCACGCTCCAGCGTCTCCTGCGCGAGCGCGTAGTACTCTTCCGCATCCATCGGTGGGATACCGGGGAGGTTCGGCAGCGGCTCGAAGACGGTGATGACCCGCAGCTGGGCGCCGACGAGCCGCGCAAACCGCTCCGCGAGCGCCACCGTGGGACCGGCGGCCTTGGACAAGTCGGCTGCGACAAGCACTCGTTGCGGCGCCGTGGGTGCGCCCGCTGTGATGAGCACCGGGACTTCGGACGTCCGCACGACATGCAGGCTCGTGCTGCCGCCCAACCACCGCTCCAACGCCGTGTGATGCTTGCCGCCCAGGACCAGCAATCCGGGCCGCCGCTCCTGGATGACTTGCCGCAAGACGACCGCCGCCGGTCCAAACTGGACGTTCAAAGTCTCGAGGAGCCGCTCCGACACGGCCCCTTTCAAAATCTGGTTCAGCTGCGCCCGCGCCACCGCCTGTTGCAGGCGCTGCATCTCGGCAACATTGGGATTGCCGCTGACCGCCGCGAGCGGCGCCCAGGCGTCCCGGGCGGCGTGAATCAGGTCACAACGGACATTCGCCAGGCGGGCGATGCGCTCGCCCATGATCGCGGCTCCCGCCGCTGCGGGCGAAGCGTCCACACCGACGACAACCGGTCCCCACGACATCGCGAGCTCCTTCTAGGGTACGCTGGAAAGTCGGCGTCTCCGCATGAAGGAACTTTGAGAGTTGGGCGAAGGAACCCTTCACACAGGAATATCGACTTCGAAGCACGTGCTCCGGCCGCCCACGCTGGACGCGTGAGCCAGGCCTCCGTGCAGATGGGCGATGGACGCGACCAACGCCAGGCCGAGCCCCGCACCGCCATCGGCAGTGCGCGCGCGCGCGGGATCGGCCCGATAGAACGGCTCGAAGAGGTGTGGCAAGTCAGCCGCGGAGATGCCGGGTCCGGAGTTTTCCACCGTCAGGCGGAGCCCTCCTCCCACGGGATTGGGCTCGATCCGCACGCCGATCGTGCCTCCGACAGGCGTAAACTGCAGGGCGTTTTCGAGAAGGTGATCTACCATCCGCGCGATGAGGTCTGGATCCACCGGTACCACCGCTTGCGCAGCGTGCAGCCAGCGATCCACGGTGAGGTCGTGCTCCTCGAAACGCTGGCGGAACCTCTCGAGCCTGTCGGCCACGAGTCGCTCGACGTTCGTCGGGACGCGCCGCGCCGAGACGAGGTGGGCTTCGGCGCGCGTCACGAGCAGCAAGTCTTCGCTGAGCTCGGTCAATCGGTCGATTTCCTCGAGCCCGCTGCGCAGCACCCGCTCGTACTCGCGCTGCGTGCGCGGCGCGCGGAGCGCGACTTCGATCTCACCGCGCAGCGCGGTCAATGGCGTGCGGAGCTCGTGACTCACGTCCGCCGTCAGGCGCCGCTGGGCCGCGAACCCACGCTCCAGTCGCTCCAGCATGCGGTTCAACACGGCGACCAGCCCCTCGTACTCCTCGGTGTCGGCGTGGGCGAGGATACGCTGGTCGAGGGTTCCCGCTTCGATGCGGGTGGCCTGTGCGGTGATTTCGCTGACCGGACGCACCGCGGACGAGGTGAAGTGCCAAGCGCCCATCAACGTCGCGGCGGTGCCCGCAACGACGATGGACGCAAGGACGAGCAGCAGATCACTGCGGAGAACTGCAGGAGAGACCGATTCTTGCAGCGCTCGGGAAGCCGACCAGTAGAACGCGCCAGTCGCAAGCAGCAACCCGGCCGCCATCGTCGCCGCAAAGCGCAGTGCGAGTGTGCGGCGGAGCGACCCCGCCACGCGTCACGCCTCCGCGCGGTCAGGCGTCTGCATCCGGAATCCCACGCCGCGCACTGTCTCGATCAGCTCGTAGCCGACCGCCTGGCGCAGCTTGCGCCGCAAATTGCCGACGTGCACATCCAC
>DASWCE010000183.1:0-2792 GCA_036390255.1 Gemmatimonadales bacterium
GGCGGATCCGCCGGGGCCGAATACCTCGAGACGACGCTCAACAAGCCCGCCTTCCCTGATCTCTGGGCGATCCGCACGGAGTTGTGACGAGGTGACGCCGGAGGGGCTGTACGCGAGCCCGAACGCCCTCGCGCTGCATTACCGTCGCTTTCGAGTCGCAGAGCGTATGCTCTTGACCGGCCACTCCCATCAGGCCTGGCCGGACGTCGGCCTTGAGGCCCAGCAACGCGCCTGGCTCGACGCAGCCGAGTACGCAGACGACAAGTGGGAGCAGGCGTTCGCCGTGGCGGATCGGGTCCGACGCGGCTTCGCGCGGCTGCTCGACGACTCGAACGGCGCCATCGCGCTGGGAGCGAACACGCACGAGCTGGTCGTGCGCTGGCTCTCCGCCCTGCCCCTCGGCCGACGACCCCGCCTCGTCACGACGACCGGAGAGTTTCACACCATCCGCCGCCAGCTCGACCGTCTGGCCGAGGAAGGGATCAGCGTCGTGAAAGTCCCCGCCTTGCCGGCGGCCACGCTCGCCCAGCGACTTGCCCAGACCGCCGACGGTCGCACCGCAGCGGTGCTGGTTTCGGCAGTCCTGTACGGGAACGCCCACATTGTCCCTCGCCTCGGCCAGGTACTCGATGCCTGCCAGCAGGTTGGTGCGGAGCTGTTGGTGGACGCCTACCACGCGCTCAACGTCGTGCCGTTCTCGCTTCGCAAGGAGCAGCTCGCAGGAGCGTTCGTCGTCGGTGGGGGCTACAAGTACTGCCAACTGGGCGAGGGCAACTGTTTTCTCCGCGTCCCGGCGGACTGCACGCTGCGGCCGGTGATCACCGGCTGGTTCAGCGAGTTCGAGATGCTCGCCGCAGGCGAGCCGGCGACTCCCGTCGCCTACGGCCCGGGGACGGCTCGGTTCGCCGGGGCCACCTATGATCCGACGAGTCACTATCGCGCTGCCCGGGTGTTCGACTTCTTCGAAGAGCAGAAGCTCACGCCGGAGCTCCTGCGGAGCGTCAGCCAGCACCAGGTGGACGTTCTGGCACGCGCGTTCGACGCCCTCGACGCAGACCCACGCGTCATCGCGCGAGACCGGGGCGTCACGCTATCAGAGCTCGGGGGGTTCCTCGCGCTCCGGTCACCTGGGGCGGCCGAGCTGTCTCGTCGCCTTCGGCAGCGGGATGTCTGGACCGACTATCGAGCGGACGTGCTGCGATTTGGTCCCGCCCCGTATTTGTCGGATGCGCAGCTCGGGGACGCGATGCACGCGCTGGGAAGCGTGATCTGAGAGCTCGGGACGCGTTAGCGCCTGTCGCGGAAAAAATCCTGCAGCAGCCGGCCGCACTCCTCCTCTTCCACCCCTCCGATCACCTCCACCCGATGATTCAAGCCGGGGTGGCGCAGGACGTCTCCGAGGCTCCCCACCATCCCCGCCTTCGGGTCGTACGCTCCGAAGACCACACGCCCGACCTTGGCGAGCACGATCGCGCCCGCGCATTGCGCGCACGGCTCGAGCGTCACGTACAGCGTGCAGTCGCTGAGTCGATCGGTTTGTAGCAGGGAGAGCGCTCGCTGCACGGCCAAGAGCTCGGCGTGCGCCGTCGGATCACGGCGGCCGACGCTCTCGTTGTGCGCGCGGACGACGACCGTGTCCCCCCGAAGCACTGCGGCGCCCACCGGAACCTCTCCGCTGGACGCCGCTTGGCGGGCTTCCTCCAGCGCCGCCTCGATGCCGGCGAGATCGGTCGGGGAGGGGGGGAGACGGGGCCCTTTCCCTTTTCCCCCTTCCCCGGCCTTCTCCCGGGTTTTACGCACGCGCTGGCTCGGCGGCCGCTCCGCCAGGGATCCGCTCGAACGCCAGATGGTTTCCGTCTTTTCCCCGGTCCACCCGGACCGTGTCGCCTTCGGTGTACTGCCCTTCCAGCACGGCCATGGCAAGCGGGTTCTGCAACAGGCGCTGGATGGCCCGCTTCAAGGGCCGCGCCCCGTACACCGGGTCGTAGCCCTCCGCCACGATCAGCTGCTTCGCGGCGGGCGTCACCTCGAGGCGGAGCTTGCGCTCGGCCACGAGCCGCTCCACCCGTTTGATCTGAAGATCCACGATCTTGGCGATATCCTGGCTCGAGAGCGGCCGGAAAATGATCACGTCGTCCACCCGGTTCAGGAACTCGGGCCGGAACGTCTGGCGCAGGAGCTCGAGCACCTTGGTTTCCACCTGCTCCCAGTTCTCCGTGCCCATCTCGAGGATGTATTGCGACCCGATGTTCGAGGTCATGATCAGCACGGTGCTCCGGAAATCGACGGTGCGACCCTGCGAGTCGGTGAGCCGCCCATCGTCGAGGATCTGGAGCAGGACGTTGAAGACATCGGGGTGCGCCTTCTCGATCTCGTCGAACAGCACCACCGAGTAGGGGCGCCGGCGGATCGCCTCCGTGAGCTGGCCGCCCTCCTCATAGCCCACGTAGCCGGGAGGCGCGCCGATCATGCGCGCGACGGCGTGCTTCTCCATGTACTCCGACATGTCGAGTCGTACCAACGCTTTTTCGTCATCGAACAGGAATTCGGCGAGCGCGCGGGCGGTCTCCGTCTTCCCCACCCCGGTGGGGCCGAGGAAGATGAACGATCCAGTCGGCCGGTTGGGATCCTGCAGCCCGGCGCGGGCCCGCCGCACTGCGTTGGCGACGGCGGCGAGCGCCTCCGGTTGCCCGATCACCCGCCGCTCCAGCTCCGCCTCGAGCCGCGTGAGCCGCTCGCGCTCCGACTCGAGCATCTTCGTCACCGGGATCCCCGTCCATTTGGCGACGATC
>DASWCE010000184.1:0-6279 GCA_036390255.1 Gemmatimonadales bacterium
TGCTCCGCCAGCTCGAGGCCGAGCGTCTTCTTTCCCTCGATGCGATAGGGCTCGCGCAGCGTCGAGACGTCGATCGCGCCGGTGTTGTCGGCGTGCAAGCGAGCCGCGATGCCGCAGTCGCCGATGTGGCCGTCGAGCAGCACGAGATCCGCGCCGAAGGCGCGGATCTGCTCCAGGATGGTCCGCGGCGTCGTTGCCGGCGCGTAGACGCGAGCGTCCGCGCCGGCGCGCGCGGCGTAGGCGGCCAGCGCAACACCCGCATTGCCGGCCGTAGGCACGACAAATTGCTTGGCACCAGCCAGCACCGCGCGCGTGATCGCAGCAGCGAGCCCCCGTGCTTTGAACGATCCGGTGGGATTCGGACTTTCGTCTTTGACCCAGAGATTATCGAAGCCTTGACGGCTCGCGAGGCGCTCGACCTTGAGGAGCGGCGTCCCACCTTCACCCAGCGTGATGGGACACTCGGTGTCGGCCAGCGGCAGCCAACCAGCGTAGCGCCACATCGTCCAGCGCCGCGCACGCAAATGGACCTTCGCTTCCGGCGGCGGGAGCGTGTCGTAACGCACCAGGTACGGCGCGCCGCAGACCTCGCAGACGCCCGGGAAGCCAGCGGCGTCACGGCTGCGCGTGGGAACGCACGCCGAGCACTCCAACGTCCAGGACGTCACGCGCGCTGTGGTGGGTGCAGTCGATCGAGAATGCGATCCGCCAGCGTCGCGGAGAATCCCGGCAGCGCAGCGATCTCGGCGGGAGTCGCGGTGCGCACGCCGGCCAGCGAGCCGAACCGCTCGAGCAGCAGGCGCCGCCGCGCGGGACCGATCCCCGGGATACGCAGCAGCTCCGACGTGATCGTGCGCTGCGCGCGGCGTTTGCGACTGTAGGTGATCGCAAAGCGGTGCGCCTCGTCGCGCACACGCTGCAGTAGCTTGAGCGACGGGCTGCGCCGCGACAGCCGCAGCGGCTCGCCCGAGGCCGACAAGAAGACCTCTTCTTCCCGTTTCGCGAGGCTCACGATCGGCAGCCGCTCCTGCCCCTGTGCCTGCGCCGCTGCAACGGCAGCGGCGAGTTGGCCCTTCCCTCCATCGACCACGATCAAATCGGGTATCTGTTTGTGCTCCGCAATACGGCGGGTGAGAAACCGCGTCACCACTTCCTTCATTGCCGCAAAATCATCGATCCCTTGTACCCCCTTGATGCGATAGTGGCGGTACTCCGCCTTGCGCGGCCGGCCGCCCTCGAACCACACCAGCGAGCCGACCGTATCGCGACCCTGATTGGTCGAGATGTCGATGCACACCATCGCCCGCGGGACGACCGGCAGACCGAGGTCACGCCCCAGCGCGAAGACCGGGTCGGCCGCACGCTCGTCGATGTCGAAGGTCTCGATCTTGAAGCTGTCGAGCAGGTGGCGCGCGTTCTGGTCGGCCAGCTCGACCAGCTTGGCCGCCGAGCCACGCTGGGGGACGACAAATTCCACGCCCGGCGCCAGCTGGCGGAGTGCGTCCAGGTCGGCAGGCGCAAAGGGCAGTACGACCCGCTGAGCGCGCTGTTCGAGAGGGAGGTAATAGCCGACGAGAAACGTGCGCAGCACGTCGCCCTCAGGAGCGTGTTCGACGTGCTCCAGGAAGCGGTGCTCGCGCGCGATGAGCTTGCCGTCGCGAATGCGGAGGATGACACCGACCGCGTCGTCGCCATCGCGCGCCAGGCTGATCGCGTCGGCGTCGCCGCCTCCGACGACTTCCACGGTCTGCGGCTGCTCGAGTTGGTCCAGCCACTTCAAGGCATCGCGCAGCTGCGCTGCCCGTTCGTAATCCTGCGCGTTGCTCGCTTCCTGCATCCGCTCGCGCAGCCGGGCTCGGACGTCGAGCGTCTTCCCCGAAAGAAACAACAGCACATCGTCGATCATGCGCCGGTAGTCTTCGACGCTCTGATAGCCGACGCACGGCGCCTTGCAACGCTCGATATGAAAGTCGAGGCAGGGCCGATCTGGAGCTTCTTTCGGCAGGTCCCAGGAGCAGGACCGCACCGTGAAAATGCGGCGGACGATCTTCAGCGTTTGCCGTAGTGTCGCGACGTCAGTGTACGGTCCGAAGTAGCGGGCGCCAGGAATCGTGACCCGCCGGACGACCAGGACGCGCGGGAAGGGCTCGGCGAGCGTCACGGCGATCTGCGGATAGCTCTTATCGTCGCGCAGCCGGATGTTGAACTTGGGCTGGTGCTCCTTGATGAGCGTGTTCTCGAGCAGGAGCGCCTGTGCCTCGTTGGGGACGATGATCGTCTCGAGATCGGCGATCTGTCCCTGTAACGCCTCCCGCTCCGGACTCCCCTGCGCTTCGGCGAAATAGGCCGGCACGCGCGAGCGGAGGTTGGCGGCCTTCCCGACGTACACAATCTCCCCGGCGGCGTCTTTCCAGAGATAGACGCCGGGGCGAGCGGGAAGTGCCGCTAGTTGGCGGGCGAGCCGGTCAGAGATTGCCATGCGCGTATCGCGTCGGGGTGGCGGAACGCCCGGGTGAGCGCGCCGTATGCCACCCCAAAGATACCCAGCACGGCAATGCCCTTCGGGATGGGACGCCACCCGGCCACCAGATATCCCACGCCGGCGCCGAGCAGGGCGGCAATCAGCGCCGCGCCCGCGACGAGGCTCAGGATCTGCCAATCCGCGCGCTGCAGGATCGCGCCGATGCGTTTATCGAGATCGTAGAGATGTAGCACGGTGTTGAACGTGCCGCCGATGGACGAACCCAGCGCGATCCCTGCCGGACCGAAGCGCCGCATGAAGAACCAGGAGAGCAGCGCGGAAATCGCGAGCGACGTGATCGCGATGCGCACCGGCGTCCGCGTGTCGCGCATGGCGTAGAAGCCGGAGGCGAACAGTTTCACCGTCGATTGGCCCAGCAGTCCGATGCCGTAGGCAGCGAGCACGCCGCCGACCAGGACCGTGTCGTCGGCGTCGAACCGGCCGGTCTGGAAGAGCGCGCCGATGATTTGCGGACCCAGCGCGGCGAAGGCGAACGCAGAAGGGATGACAAAGAACGCGATGCGCCGAAACCCCAAGGCGATTCGCGCGCGCAGCTGCGCGTTCCCCGTCTCGGAGATCGCATCGCGGGCAAGATCGGGAAGTGCGACAGCTGTCACCGCTACGCCGAACAGGCTGATGGGCAGTACCTGGACAAGCTGCGCGTAGCCGAGGCTTGCCAGTCCCCCTTCGCCGGTGAACGAGCCGAGGAAGGTATCGACCAGGCCTGACAGCTGCGCGACGCCGGCACCGACGACGAGCGGCAGCCAGGCAATGATCACCGGGCGGACTCCCTCGGGGACGAGGCTGACGCGGAGTGGAATGCCTCCGAGCAGTCGCCAACACGCGGGCAGCTGAATGGCGATCTGCAGCACGCTGCCGACGACGGTGCCCCAGGCGAGGGCGAGTGACAGGCTGTAGAGGCCTCCCTGCCCCTTCAGCCACGCGGCGGCACCCACCATGGCCGCGATGCCCGCGATATTCCACAGCGCAGGCGCGGCGTACGGCAGGAAGAAACGACGGTGGGTGTTGAGGATCCCGAGGCACCAGGCCGACACGACCATGAGGCCAGTCATCGGGAACAGAATGCGGACGAGGACTGTCGTGAGCTCGCGCCGTGGTCCATCGAACCCTTGCGCGACGGCCGCGGTGATCGCGGGCGCGAACGCGATGCCGATCACCGCCATGATGCCGCTCGCCAGGAGCAGCAACCCCAAGATCGCCCCGGCTAACGCCCGCGCTGCATCCTTCTTCTGCTCATTGAGTGCCGCGTACACGGGAATGAACGACGCCGACAGTGTCCCCTCGCCGAGCAGATTGCGCAGCGCGTTGGGAATGCGCAGCGCGGCGCGGAACGCATCGGCCGCGGCGCCGTTCCCGAAGTAGTGCGCGAACACGCGCTCGCGCACGTAACCGAGGACACGAGTGACGAGGATGCCCGCCGCGACGCGCGCGGCATGACGGCCCCCCCCACTCCCGTCTTTCAAGACGTCGGTTTCTTCCGCCGAGGGTCTTCCAGCAGGCGCTGCATGAATTGCAGCTCTTCCCGCATCCCTGAGACCGAGCGGCTCAGGTCTTCGATCTCCGTCTCGAGCGTCTCCACCTTGCGCTGCATGTCGCGTAGCTCAGGCGTCACGGTGCCGCCGTCACGTCCTTCCATCCGGCGCGCGATCGATCTGCCGAGCGGCGAGTCGACGAGAATCGCGGCGACGGGAATCATCAGCGCCACGATCAGAATGACCGCGAGCACCCACATGCACCGGATTCTAGAGAGCCTGGGCCCAGCGCGCCACCTCTGCGGCGATATCGTCCAGCAGCGCGCCGCCGGAGCGCGCCAGGAACGACGCGATCGTGAGCACGCGCTCCTGCGGCTTGCCGGCGGGCATCAGCGCCGCCCGCGCACGGGCGAGCTGGCTCAGCACGGTTCCCTGCGAGCGCTTCAGGCTGGCGATGAGCTTCTTCTCGATTTCGTTCGTGCCCGCCAGCGCCGCGTTGCGCGCCGATTGCACCGTGCGCTCGAGCGTGGGATCGAGCTGTCCGACCGCGCCGCTGATGCGCGCGTACCGCGTTTCGACGTCGTTGCGCAGCTCGTGCAGCGTCGCCGCCAGCTCGGGGGGAAGGTCGGCCTGCGCGAACCGCGCCTCCAGCGCCCCCGGCGGGCCGTCGAAGTCGGCGGGCGTGAGACCGTGCTTGCTCAGCACCTTGTCGATGCGCGCCTCGATGATGAGTCCAGACCAGCGCGGCACGCGCGCCTGGGGCGTGACGGCGAGCTTCGCAAACAGGCGTCCGGAATCTTGCAGATACTCCATCTCGCCGGGCCCACCCGCGTAGGCGAGCGTGGGAAACAGCGCGGCCTCGATGACCGGCCGCAGCAGCACGTTCGGCGAGAGCCGTTCGGGCGTTTCGCCTGCAATTTCTTCCAGCTGGGCGCGCGTAAATCGCTCGTTGCTGCGGCGCGTGACGAAGTCCTTGCCCTCTTGCCGCAGCCGGTCCCGACCCAGCCGGCCTTCGACGAGGACCGGCGTCAGCCCGTCAGCCAGCGTCTCGTCCAGCGCCCGCAGCAACCACGGTACGGCGGCGCGTTTGGCGGAGCGGTCATGCGCCCGAAAGACCGCCAGTCCTTCCCCGCGCGCGCCGAGCAGCCGGTTCAGCGCATCCGCGCCCGCGTCGGCGAGGTTTGTATCGGGGCGATAGGTCGACTCGAGCCACTGCCGCACGTCAGGCTTGCATTCGGACTCGGGGAGTGCCGCATCGAAAGCGGCGAGTGCAGCGTTGATATCGGTGCCCAGGAGCTCGCGAAACAGTGGGAGCTGTGGCGCTTCATGCGCGCGCTCGCGAAGCACGATCTTGGCGGGCTCGCCGTCGCGCCCCCCCCCCAGCACCCAGACGTGATTGGCTTCTGCGAAATCGTGATCGTCGCCGGCAACCCAAAATACCGGCACCACCGGCACGCCACGCTCGGCCTCGAGGCGGCGCGCCAGGGCGATCGCCGAGAGCGCCTTGTGAATCGTGTAGAGTGGGCCCGTAAATAGCCCCGGCTGCTGTCCCGTCGTCACCACGAGCACGTCACCCCGCGCGAGACGCTCGCGGCCCGGTCCCGGCAGGATGGCCGCCAGTACGTCGGAAGAAATGCGGCGGGGTTTGCCGGCGGGGATCGGCTCCGGCGCCACAGGAATTGGCGTGGAGAGGATACGAGCGATCATCCGCGCGCGGCCACCAGGATCACCCGCGGTGCAGTTGCTGCCGCCGGGCCTCCATCGTAATCGCCGAACCGCGCCGTCACGCGCAGGCCCGCCTCCGTCAGCAGCGCGGCCAACTCGTCGGCGCCGTACAGCCGCACGCGCTCCTGAAACCGGCGACCCTCATCGCGCAGCTCGATTTCTTTGATCACGAAACGGTTGGCGGCATCGATCCGGCGCGTGACGACCACGTCACCGCCGGTGGCCTGCTCGGTGAGCTTGAGCGTGCGACGCACGTGCTCCGCGTTGAGATAGTCGAGCACGAAGTGGCCGCCCGGTGCCAGCGCGGCGACCACCTGTTGAACCACACGCCGGTGTTCGTCATCGTCCAAAAAGTAACCAAATGAAGTGAACAGATTGACGGCGAGCTCGAAGCTGCCCGCGCGAAACGGCAACGCTCGCATGTCCCCACGCACCAGGCGCGCGGCCCCCCCGGCCCCCCCGGCCCCCCCGGCTCCCCCGCCCCGCCGCGTGTGCTCACGGGCGCGCCGTAACATCGCGCGTGACAAATCGAACCCGATC
>DASWCE010000185.1:0-1596 GCA_036390255.1 Gemmatimonadales bacterium
GTCGCGAGCGACTTCCAAGCAATCTGGGTGTAAGATTCGATGCTTGCGGGTGAACGCGAGGAGAGGCGGCCTGTCATGCCCTTATCCCTTGACCGCTCGCGCCTGCTCAGGGAGCTGATCCAGATCGGGATCGGTTTGACGAGCGAGCGCGACCTCGCCTTGCTGCCGCAGCGGATCCTGACCGAGGCCCGACGCTTCACGCACGCGGAGGCCGGCACCCTCTACCTCCGTGATGGGGATCGCCTCCGATTCGCCGTCGTCCAGAATGACGTATTGGCGCGACGTCTTGGGGAGCGAGAGATGCGGCGGCTCTTCCAGTCCGATCTCCCGTTGAGTAAGCCAAGCCTCGCCGGGCATGTCGCGCTTTCCCGGGACATTCTCCGCCTTTCTGATGCCTACGATATTCCGCCAGACCGGCCCTACGCTTTCAATCACGCCGTCGATGCCCAGACCGGGTATCGGACCCGATCAGTCCTCGTCGTCCCGCTCATGGAGCCCACAGGCAATGTCATCGGCGTATTCCAATTGATCAATGCACGCGACGCTCGCAACCAAATCGTCCCCTTTGATCCGGACTACGAGGAGTTGATTCGCGCGCTCGCGTCCCAAGCCACCGTCGCGGTCCGGAATGCGCAGCTCGAGGCGGTGGCGCGAGGACGCGCAGCCCTTCGGTTCGTCGCCAGCCTCGCGACCACAATGGCCCATGAGATCGACAATCCTCTCAGTGTGATCAAGGGAAATATGCAGCTGCTCGTCAGTGAGGCATCTGATCCGCTGTCACGTCAACGGATTGACGCTGTACTCGGTGCGGTGGAAGCGATCCGTGAGATTGTCGAGCGCATGAACCGAATCACCGAGCTCAAACTCGCCGACCAGTCTCGTGCCGAGGAACAATGGGGCCGTTAGGCCGCCACCCCCTCCGACGAGCTGCAGAAGGATGACGAGCCTCTCGCGGAGCACCGCCAGCCTGCTGGTCACAGTCCTCGGGCAACGTCGACGTCCTGGTTATTGTCGCTACTGTCTGCGATGCTTGCGACACGCTCAATCTAAGGCTCGCGTATGACGGCGGTGCCGTCTGGATCTTCTGATTTTCTTTCCGCCACGACACGCTGCCGTGCACGCAAGCGCCGTGGGCGGCCTCGCTTCTCGGTCCAGTGCTCAGTGGTCAACCGACGCCGCACGAACACGCTACCTAGCCCGGAAAATTCACGAACGATGAAAGAGAAGAGCCACCGAGCCGCTCGTAGGTGCTATGAAAGCGGTGTCGAGACGCTTCAAGGCACCCAAACGCGGAGGCTCGATGGCTACAGCCTGTATAGCGCACAGCGCTCTCCGGGTCCACGGGATTTCGAGGCCGATCATCGCCCGGTTCGACCAGCCGCAAGCCAGTTCCGACGGCGGCGCCGTTCTGCTGAAAGCGGTCGACGATCGGCTCGGGCTGACGTGGCAACTGGCCAGCGCGATCCGCGACCGTCGCCAAGCCGGCAAGGTGGCGCACCCGCTCCGGGATCTGCTGCGGCAGCGCGTCTTCGGGCTGGCCTGTGGCTACGCCGATTGCAACGACGCCGCGCGGCTGGTCGACGACCCGATCCACAA
>DASWCE010000186.1:0-2703 GCA_036390255.1 Gemmatimonadales bacterium
AGGATGACCGTGTCGGGGACGAGCTTGCCATCGTCCATGAACTTCTTGGCCTCGCGACCGAGGGGCGTTCCCGTCGCGACCGCGGCGCGGAGGATGTCGCCTGTCGTGATCTTCGGCAGCCCGAGCCGCTCCGCGAGGATCTTGCCCTGCGTGCCCTTCCCCGAGCCCGGCGCGCCTAAGAGGAGGATGAACACCGCACGCCTACATGTACCGCTGGCGTCCGCGGAACTTGACGCGTCCTTCCTTCATGAACCCATCGTAATGTCGCAACAGCAGGTGCTGCTGCACCTGCGTCACGGTGTCGAGCGCGACACCCACTACGATGAGCAGCGCGGTGCCGCCGAACCCGAACGGCATGTTGAACGTGTTCGACACCACGATCGGCAGCATGGCCACGATCGTGAGGAAGATGGCACCCGGGAACGTGATGCGGGACAGCACGTCGTCGATGTAATCCGCCGTGGCGGCGCCGGGCTTCACGCCGGGGATAAAGCCGCCCTGCTTCTTCAGGTTCTCCGCCAGGTCCACGGGGTTGAAGATGATCGACGTGTAGAAGTACGCGAAGAAAATGATCAGCAGGGCGCTCGTGATCAGGTACACCGGCGAGGTGACCGTGAAGTATTCCGCCAGATGCTTCAGGGTCGCGTTGCCGCTGAACGCCGCAATCGTCCCGGGGACGATGATGAGCGACTGGGCGAAGATGATGGGCATCACGTTCGCCGTGTTGAGCCGCAGCGGAATGAACGTCTTCTGGCCCTCGCGGATTCGGCCTCGCCCCATCACCTTGCGCGGGATCTGAATGGGGATGCGCCGCGCCGCGACCGTGACCGCCACCGTGCCCATCACCACGAGCGCCATGACGGCCAGCACGATGAGGAGTTTGGGGAACGTCAGGCTCCGAGCCCGTAAGGCCTCGATGGTGAGCAACGTCTCGGGCCAGATCCGTTCCACGATCGAGAAGAAAATGAGGAGGCTCGCCCCGTTGCCGATTCCCCGCTCTGTGATCTGCTCCCCGAGCCACATCACGAACACGCCGCCCGTGGTGAGCGTCAGCACCGTGGTCATCCGGAAGAAGAATCCGGGATTGGCCACGGCCCCGGCGATCTGCTCCGAGAAGAGCGCGTACCCGTAGGCTTGGAACAGACACAGCACCACGGTGAGGTAGCGCGTCCACTGGGTGAGCTTTTTACGGCCCTCCTCGTCGCGCTGCATCTTCTCGACGACCGGGAACACGGGCGCGGCCAGCTGAAAGACGATGCTCGCCGAGATGTACGGCATGATGCCAAGCGCGAACACGGTCGCCCGGCCGAAGCCCCCGCCCGCGAACAGATCGTACAGGCTGAACAGCGTGCCCTGACCCTGGTTCCGCAGGAAGTCGGCGAGGGCCTGGACGTTCACGCCGGGCGTCGCGATGTGCGCCCCGATGCGGTACACGACCAGGCACAGGAGCGTAAAGAGGATTTTTTCCTTCAGCTCCGGAACTTTGAACAGGTTGGGCAGCCGCGGTGCGGTCATGGGAGGCTCAGCTCGCGATGGTGCCGCCCGCCTGCTCGATCTTCGAGCGGGCCGAGGCCGACACCGTGACGCCCTTCACGCTGAACTTGCGTTGTACGTCCCCCATGCCGAGCAGCTTGATGGGGTGGTCCGGCCGGCGCACCAACCCGGCGCCGAACAGCGTCTCCGGCGTGACTTCGGCGCCCTCGGCAAGCTGCCCCAGGTGTCGAACGTTCACCACCTGTGCGGCCTGCTTGAACGGGTTTGTGAAGCCGCGCTTCGGGATACGGCGGATGAGGGGCATCTGGCCGCCTTCGAATCCGGGGCGGACCTTGCCGCCCTGGCGCGCGGTTTGTCCCTTGCCGCCGCGTCCCGCCGTCTTGCCGATCCCCGAGCCCGGCCCGCGCCCCTTGCGGATGCGCGCCCGGTGCGACCCGGGTGGCCTGTGGAGGCTCGATAGGGTGATGTGCCGGAGCTCGGGCTTCGCCGCCTTCGCTCGCGGCTTTGCCTTCGGCCTCGCCCTCGCCTTCGGCTTCGCCATCGCTTATTCCCCTGCCTTTGCCTTTGCGGGTGTCACCTCGACCAGGTGGCGCACCTGATACAGCATGCCCCGGAGCGACGGACGATCCTGCTTCACCACTACTGCCTGGTGGTGCTTCAAGCCCAGCGCTTCGAGCGTCCGCCGCTCGAACGCGGGCCGCCCGATTCCCGAACGGACCTGCCGGATCCGCAGCTCGCCTTTGCCGGGCGGCGGCAGCGGCCGATCGCGCCCCGGTTTCCGCTTGCGGTATTTCCGAGTGGGCGGCAGCCTAGCCATGGGCCACTTCCTGGCGCGCCCGGTACGGGATGGCCTCGAGCTCGACGCCGCGCTCCTTGGCGACACGCCGCGCCGTCGTGAGGTGCTGCAACGCATCCAACGTGGCCCGCACCATGTTGTGCGGGTTGGTGGAGCCGAGGCTCTTGGTGAGGATGTCGCGCACGCCGGCACACTCCAACACCGCGCGCACCGGGCCGCCGGCGATGACCCCGGTCCCGGACGCGGCAGGCTTCAGGAGCACGCGCCCCGCACCGTGGTGACCGATGATTTCGTGCGGGATGGTCGTGCCCGCGAGCGGGATCTCGACCAGGCGACGGCGGGCGGCTTCGACCGCCTTGCGCACCGCCTCGCTCACCTCGTTCGCCTTGCCGGTGGCGATCCCGACGCGCCCC
>DASWCE010000187.1:0-27632 GCA_036390255.1 Gemmatimonadales bacterium
AACAGCGGGAGACCTACGTATCTGCTGCACCTGCTCAACTTCTGGCAGCTCAATCATTCGACATATATGCAGATCGGCGGTACGGGGCTCTATGGCACCGATCCGGACTCGGCGTTGCGCACCAAGGTCGGCGGGCTCGAGTTCCGGCTCACGTGGCGGCCGCCGCTGCGTGCGATGTACCACGAATGGACACTGCGCGGCGAGCTGCTCGCGCTGCAGAAACAGGTTGCCGGCACCGGGCCGACGCGTCTCGGCGGCTACGTCAGCTCGACCTACAAGCTGAACCAGCGCTTCATCCTTGGTGCTCGTTACGACTACGTCGAGTCCCCGGATTTCGGGGTGATCACGAGACAGTTCGTCCCCTCGCTCACGCTGTGGCAGAGCGAGTGGGTTTTCCTTCGCGCTCAATATCAGTGGCAGCGAGTCGCCAATGCTACGGCGAACCATCAGATCGCCCTTCAGGCGGTCTGGGCCATTGGACCTCATAAACACGAGACCTACTGACATGCTATCGATCATTGCTCTCTTGCTGGGCGTCGTCGGCCCGTCGCCCGCGCGTCCCGGAGCCCCGGCGGCGCCGGTGAAGGTCGTCACGTCGCTCACCACGTACGCCGCCATCGCCATGGAAATCGTAGGCGATCGTGGCAAAGTCAGCTCGATCGCGGTGGGCGACGAGAACCCGCACTACGTGCAGCCCAAGCCTAGCTTCGTGCCGACCTTGGCGCAGGCCGACCTGTTCGTGACGACGGGATTGGACCTCGAGCTGTGGGTGCCTGCGCTGCTCGACAAGGCGAACAACGCAAAGATCACTGAAGGCGGACCTGGATACGTCGCGGCGTATCAGGGCTTGCCGCTGCTCGACGTCCCGGTCAACCTGTCGCGCTCACAGGGCGACATCCACGTCTACGGCAATCCGCACATCTGGACCGATCCGCTCAACGCGGTTCTGATCGCGCGCAACATCCTGCGCGGCCTCAGGCGTGTCGCGCCGCAGGATGAGGACTACTTCACCACACGCGAAAAGGACTTCGAGGATCGGATTTATCGCGCGCTGTTCGGGGACGAGCTCGTGAAGCTAATCGGCGGCGAGACGCTCGCGGACCTCGATCGCCAGGGCAAGCTGTTCACGTTTCTGAATCAACAGAAGTACCAGGGCACTCCGCTCATGAACCGGCTGGGCGGCTGGCTGAAACAGGGGATGCCGTTCCGCGGCAAGCTCGTGGCCTGCTACCACAAGGAGTGGGACTACTTCTCGCGCGAGTTCCAGGTCACGTGCTTCGATTACATCGAGCCGAAGCCCGGCATTCCACCCACGCCGCGCCACGTGCAGGAAATCATCACCGCCATGCGGGACCAGCACGTCCAGGTGTTGCTGTCGACGAACTACTATGACCGCAATCAGGTCATGGATGTCGCGCAACGGACAGGCGCGAAGGCGGTCATCGTACCTTCCAACACCGGCGGTCAGGCAGGCGTGAACACGTACTTCGATCTCATGAATCTCTGGATTACCGAGCTCGCCCAGGCGTTCGGCGCGAAGGAGGTTCCGTGAGCGGCTTTGAGCTGATGCTGCCACCGTTCGTCGCCTGCATGATCCTGGTGGCCATGCTGTCCTACCTTGGTCTGCACGTGATCGCGCGCGAGGTGATCTTCGTCGATCTCTCGCTCGCGCAGATGGCCGCGCTGGGGAGTTTGTCGGCGCTGCTCTTTCACGTGGCGCCGGAATCGCCGATGACGTACCTGTTTGCGTTACTGGCGACGGCCATCGGCGCATTTCTATTCGCGTTGACGCGGACGTCGGGGCACGCAGGAGCCAGCAAGAGCCGAGTGCCACAGGAAGCGTTCATCGGCATCGTGTACGTCGTGGCGTCGGCGGCTGCCGTGCTGGTCGCCAACAAGGTGCCGGGCGGCGGCGAGGCGGTGGAGAAGACGTTGGTGGGCAGTCTGCTGTGGGTCACCTGGCCCACGATCGTGAAACTGGCGATTGCGTACGCGGCACTGGGTGTCTTTCAGTTCGTGCTACGCCGCCGCTTCCTCACGATTTCCTTCCATCCCGAAGAGGCGGAAGCGCAGGGATGGAACATTCGCATGTGGGACTTCCTCTTTTACCTGTCATTTGGCGTCGTCATCACGCTGGCGGTGCCCATCGCTGGTGTATTGATGGTCTTCAGTTTCCTCGTCGTCCCCGCGGTGATCGCGAATTTGTTCACGGCCGACAAGCGGCGGCTCACGATCATCGCGTGGAGCTCGGGAGCGCTCGCCTCGATCCTCGGTCTCTGGCTCTCCTATACGAAGGATCTGCCGACGGGACCGCTGGTCGTCTGCATGTACGGGCTGCTCCTGATCCTGGCGGCGCTCGTGCGGAGATTCTCAGCGAATCCGCAGCACAACTAGCCGGGGGATCACCGCGGGCGATACAGCCACTCCACTGGAACCACTGAGGTGGAGCGTGAAGGCCGCGCCGTTGGGAGGCTGCAGTGCTCGTACATAGACGCCCGAACCGGACCAGAGTTTGCCGCTGACATTCACCGCGTTTCCCGCCACCAGCGGAGGCACCAGCGGATAGGCGAGCGGAAAATCAGTCGGGTCCTGACTGTGCAGGTTGCCGAACGTCGTCCGGAAGTGCCAGGTCGTGTATTGCAGCTCGCTCGGCGCCGAGAATCCGGGGAGGTCCGACACCCAGTTCGCGAGTGCCCAACGGCTCACCGTTGTGGCAAACGATTGACCGGTCTGTGCCTGGACATTCGCGGCGCCGGTGAGCGAGGTGCGGACCAGCCGCCCGGCCAATGAGTCGCCGAATTGATCAATGATGTAGCGGGTGAACAGCCAGCTCGCGCCAACTTCCGCCAACGATCCCGTATCTTCGGGAATCAGCAGCGGCGAAGTCCCCGTCGCCGCCAGGTACTGGTAGGCGTCGTAGACGTCCCCGATCGCGAACTGGCTGAAATGCGCGTTGTCGCCGAAGCTGCGCCCGGCGATCTCTTCTGCGTATTTCGACAGACCCTCGTCCAGCCACCCTTCCTCGGAATTGGCGTTCTTCACCAGCACGTGCTCGACGAAATTGATCATGTGCTGGAATTCATGGGTAAAGGTGACCGGCGTGACGTTGTTGACCTCAGACGGCTTGTGGGCACAGCTCAACGTTCCGCTCGAGTCCGCCACAATCGAGTAGAAGATCTCCCCATTGTTGTAATTCGTGGAAATCCCGGGAGCCACGTCCGCCGGGAAGAAGAACCCGGCGATATACCCGCTGCTCGTGCAGCGCGCCTTGCTCACGAGCTTGTTCACGGTGTTCGTCATGAGCACAATGACGACCGTGTTGGAATCGATGTCCGACACATGACCGAACGTCAGCGTGTCCAGCGGATAGAGCCGTGTATCGAACACGCCTTTCAGGGAATCGAGATTCGTGGTGGTCAGTCCGGGCGACGGCGCCAGCGTATCGACGTAGATGGCGATGTGGGTGCCCACGGAGCGCGCGACGGCACCGACATTGTCGAACGTCGAGCACGTGGTGTTGGAGCACACCTTGAACGTGCGCGTACTCCCCACCGTCGGCGGTCCGGCCAACGACGCCGCCGACACGCGAGCGGCCGCGCCGGTCGAGCGCGCGGGAGTCGCATAATGCCCAGCGCGCACCGATTCCCGCAAGAAACGATCGAACGTCACGGCTGCCGGGCCCCGCGGGCTCGTCGCACCGCGGGAGGGCGATGGCGCGAACTGCGCGACGAGCTGCGCTGCGATGACGGCCTGAGGTGTGGCCGCTTGCAGCGTGAAGGGAGTCGACGACCCTGGCGTGCCACCCGCCGACCAAGGCAGTACGAGATACTCCGCGGTGTCGGGCGCCGTGTTGGCCGGGAATGTGACGCAGCCGGAATCGGTCGCTGGATCGATCGAGCTGTATTTGGCGACCATGAGGGAAAGCTGGGTCCCGCGCGCCCCGCAGGACGGGAGGCGTGGCCCGGCACTGCTGCTGCTGCAGGCGCTCGCCAGTAGCAGGCTTCCGATGACTGCTGCCGCTGAAATCCTGATGTTGATTGACAACGTCCAGCTCCGTGGTTAGCCGTCCGACCCGGCACCAGCGCCGAGGTTCATGAGCGTCAGGGGACCTGATTGATACCCCAACGGGACTCGGTCTTGACAGCGCCCGTCACGGGCTCTTAGCATAACCCCTTCTCCAAAAAGGACTTCTGTCCTTGGTCCCGCCGAGCCGCCGCCAGGAGGCCCTCGATTATCACTCACAGGGCCGGCCCGGGAAGATCCAGGTCACCCCTACAAAGCCGTTCAAGGACCAGCGCGATCTGTCGTTGGCCTACACGCCTGGTGTGGCGGAGCCCTGCCTGGAAATCGCGAAGCGCCCGGAGGATGCCTACCTCTACACCTCCAAGGGCAACCTCGTCGCCGTGGTCTCCAACGGCACGGCGGTGCTCGGCCTCGGCAACATCGGCGCGCTCGCCGGCAAGCCGGTGATGGAGGGCAAGGGGATTCTGTTCAAGGCCTTTGCCGATATCGACGTGTTCGATCTCGAAGTTGGTTCTGAAAACCCCGAGGACGTGATCCGCTTCTGCCAGCTGCTCGAGCCGACCGTCGGCGGGATCAATCTCGAAGACATCCGCTCCCCCGACTGCTTCTACATCGAGCGGAAGCTACGCGACACGCTCGGCATTCCGGTGTTTCACGATGACCAGCACGGCACCGCGATCATTTCCGGCGCCGCGCTGCTCAACGCGCTCGAGCTGGTGAAAAAAGATCTCGACCAGGTCAAGATCGGGTTCGCCGGTGCCGGCGCAGCCGCGATAGCGACTGCAGAGCACTATGTGCGCCTCGGCGTCCGGCGCGAAAACATCGTGATGGCGGACCACAAGGGTGTGATCTACAAGGGCCGCGACGGGCTCGACGAGTTCAAGCAACGCTTCGCGGTCGACACGAAGGCGCGTACCCTGGCCGAGGCGCTGCAGGGAGCGGACGTATTCGTGGGACTGTCGGTGGCGGGCATTGTGACGGGAGAAATGCTGCAGGGCATGGCGAAGAGGCCGGTGATCTTCGCGCTCGCCAATCCTACGCCAGAGATCATGCCCGATGAGGCGAAAAAGGCTAGGCCCGACGCGATCGTGGCGACGGGCCGCTCTGATTTTCCCAATCAGGTGAACAACGTCCTCGGCTTCCCATTCATCTTCCGCGGGGCGCTCGACGTGCGTGCAAAGCAGATCAACGAAGAGATGGAAATGGCGGCTACGCGCGCGCTGGCCGCGCTCGCCAAGGAAGACGTACCGGAGTCAGTCACGCGCGCCTATGGCATCGACAAGCTCAAGTTCGGGCCCGACTACCTCATCCCCAAACCGTTCGATCCGCGCGTGCTGTTGTGGGTCGCGCCCGCTGTGGCTTGGGCTGCGGTCGCGTCGGGCAGCGCGGGCCGGATCATCGACGTCGAGGAGTACCGCGCCGAGCTCGAGGCGCGGCTCGGTCCCGAGCGACAGGTGATGCGGGGACTGATCACCCGGGCGCAGCAGGATCCGCCGAGTATCGTCTTCCCCGAAGGCGACGACCCCCGCATTCTGCGCGCCGCGCGCATTCTCGCCGACGAAGGGATCGCGCGACCCATCCTGCTCGGCGATCTCGACGCCATTCGTCGCCAGGCGGACGATGCGTCCCTGACCCTCGAAGACATCGAGCTGATGAACCCGCGCTCCGCCCCTGACCGCGACAAGCTGGCCGAAGAGCTCTGGCAGCTGCGGAAGCGGCGGGGGATCACGCTGCGCGAAGCGAAGGAGCGAGTCCTCAATCCCATGTACTACGGTTTGTTGCTACTGCGGGCGGGCCGCACGGATGCGCTGGTGGCCGGGGAAGAAATCGATTATCCCGACTCGATTCGGCCGGCGCTCGAGGTGATCGGCGTCGAGCCCGGCCGGAAGCACGTCAGCGGGATCTACATGATGATCTTCCGCCAGCAGACGTTCTTCTTCGCCGACACGACGGTGAACATCGAGCCCGATGCAGCGACCCTCGCCGAGATCGCAACTGCGACGGCGAAGTTCGTGACACGCCTCGGCATCGAGCCGCGCATCGCGATGCTGTCGTTCTCGAACTTCGGCTCGGTGAAGCACCCGGCCGCGACGAAAGTGCAGCAGGCCGTCGCGTTGCTACACGAACGCGAGCCCGAGCTGCAAGTGGACGGCGAGATGCAGGCTGACACGGCGGTGGTGGAGCGGATTTTGACGCGGGTGTATCCGTTTTCGAAGCTGCGCGGTCCTGCTAACGTATTGATTTTCCCAGACTTGAACGCCGCGAACATCGCCTACAAGCTATTGGCCCGGCTCGGGGACGCACAGGCGATTGGACCCATCCTTGTGGGGATGGACAGTCCGGTTCATGTCTTGCAACGGTTGTCAGAAGTCCCCGACATCGTGAATATGGCGGTAATAGCGGCCGTCGACGCCTTGGAGCATCGTCGCGTCGTCCGCTCAACCAAATAGACCATGGGTATTTCGACCGAACAGCGCCTGCACCGGAATCTGACGCCGACCCAGCTATACGAGCACGCCCTGCGCCGCGGCGAAGGGATCGTGACGAACAGCCGGGGGGGCGGCGGGGGACCATTCGCGGCCATGACGTCGCCGCACACCGGCCGCAGTCCGAATGACAAGTTCCTCGTGGAGGAGCCTGACTCCACACATCGGATCTGGTGGGGGAAGGTGAATCAGCCGATCGCGCCGGAGAAGTTCGAGCGCCTCAAGGCCGACGTCGAAGCGCATTTGAGCGGGCAGGAGTTGTTCGTGCGCGACGTCTACGCGTGCGCCGACCCCAATTTCCGGCTGCCGATTCGCTTCGTCACGCCGAACGCGTGGCATGCGCTGTTTGTCTATAACATGTTCCTGCGTCCCGCGGACGGCGAGCTGTCGCGCTTTGCGCCCGGCTTTGAAGTGCTGCATGCGCCCGAGTTCCACGCCGACCCTCGGGTCCACGGTACGAGGTCAGGCACCTTCATCATCGTGAGCTTCGCGCAACGCACGATTCTCATCGGCGGCACTCGGTACGCGGGCGAGCTCAAGAAATCAATCTTCACCATTCTCAATTACCTGTTGCCCCTGAAGGGCGTGCTGTCGATGCATTGCTCCGCCAACGTCGGCAAGCAGGGTGACTGCGCGCTCTTCTTCGGTCTTTCAGGCACCGGGAAGACGACGCTCTCCGCGGATCCGGAGCGGCGCCTGATCGGCGACGACGAGCACGGCTGGTCCGACGAGGGCATCTTCAATTTCGAGGGCGGGTGCTATGCCAAGGTGATTCGGCTGTCGCGCGACAGCGAGCCGGAAATCTACGCGACGACCGAAATGTTCGGCACCGTGCTCGAGAACGTGGACGTGAATCCGACCACCGGCGCCGTGGATCTGAATTCGCAGCGGATCACGGAAAACACGCGCGCCTCATACCCGATTCACTACATCCCGAACCACGTGCCGGAAGGGATGGCGGGACATCCCAAGCACATCGTCTTCCTCACTTGCGATGCTTTCGGCGTAATGCCGCCGATCGCGCAGCTGACTCCCGAGCAGGCGATGTATCACTTCCTGTCGGGGTACACCGCGAAAGTCGCGGGCACCGAACGCGGCGTCACCGAGCCCAAAGAAACGTTCTCCGCGTGCTTCGGCGCACCGTTCCTGCCGTTGCCACCCACCGTGTACGCGAAGATGCTCGGCGAGCGCATCGAACGGCATCGCGTGCAGTGCTGGCTGGTCAACACCGGCTGGACCGGCGGGCCGTACGGCGTGGGCCATCGGATGGACCTGAAGAGCACGCGGGCGATGATTCGCGCGGCGCTGGCGGGACAGCTCGACCGTGCGCCGACTCGACGTGAGCCGATCTTCGGACTGGAGGTCCCGACGCATGTGCCCGGTGTCTCGGACGACCTACTCGATCCGCGCACCACGTGGAAAGATCCAGCCACATACGATGCCCAGGCGGAGAAACTCACGGCCCTCTTCCGCAAGAATTTCGAGCAGTTCGCAACGCAGGTCCCTAGGCCCTAGGCCCCAGCCCCTTTCAGTGTCGTTCGAGGTCGTTCGCGACCCGCTCTGGAACAACATCCGCCTCGAGCCCCAGGCGCTCGCCGTCCTCGACACGCCGGCCGTGCAACGCCTGCGCTACGTGCGCCAGCTTGGTCACGCCTTTCTCGTCTATCCCGGCGCTACGCACACGCGTTTCGAGCATGCCCTCGGCGCCTATCATCTCGCGCGCCGTGTCGTGGCGGAGCTCGGGGATGCCGATACAGAAGAAGGTCTCGCGGTGCGTCTCGCAGCGCTGCTCCATGACATCGGCCACTATCCGTTTTCACACGCGCTCGAAGAGGCGGGTCTGCCGCATCACGAGACCCTGGCCACTCGGCATCTCCGCAGCGGCGCACTGGCAGCGGCGCTCGACAGCCTGGGGATCTCGGCCGAGCGCCTGCTCCCTCTGATCCAGGGCACGAGCTCGGCACGACTCGCTGGGTTAATCTCGGGATCGATCGACGTCGACAAGCTCGATTACCTGTCGCGCGATGCGATGATGTGCGGCGTGCCGTACGGGGTCATCGACGTGGACCGGCTGCTCACATCGCTCGCGCCGTCTGCGGAGGGAGTGGCGCTTCACCCCAAAGGGCTGGCCGCGCTCGAGTCGCTCCTGTTCGCGAAGTACCAGATGTATCGCAATGTGTACTGGCATCACGCGGTGCGGAGCGCGACGGCAATGTTCAAGCGGCTCGTGCGCCGAGCAATTGCCGCGCGCCGGCTGACGCCCGAGGTCATCGCGGTGGCGACCGATGACGCATTGATCCACGAGCTGCAGCAGCACGATCAGACCGGCCTGGCCCGGGCGCTGCGCGAGCGCCGGCTCGCCAAACGGGCGCTGGACATTCCCGCGACCGACTTGCCTCCAGATACGTCCGACTGGCCATCGCGGGATCCCGATTTGCTGGAGCGCGTGGAAGAGCGGCTCGCGCGCGAGGTCGGACTGCGCCCGGATCAGCTGTTTCTGGACTTCCCCGCGAAGCCCGACATGCTGGACGTCGCCGTGCCGGTGGTGGGACGCAGCGGCAGCGCCGACGAGCACCTGGGGCTGCCCCGCGTTGCAGCAGAGCTGCATCGCTCGGCGCAGCGTTTGCGTGTGTTCGTGCTCGAGCCGGTAGAGGTGCCGGCGCGGCCGATCATCGAGCTGATCATGCTGCCTCGCGAGGAGGCGGCGGCACGTCTGGTGAGTGGTGGCGCGATCCTGCGGGTTTAGCGAGGTCTCGTTACCGTCTGCTGCGTTTTCTCATCGTCCGGCACCGGCGCTTCGACCGAATCGATCCGCACAATGATCGCCGTGATGTTGTCGAGACCGCCGTGCCGGTTGGCTTCCGCGATCAGCGAGTCAACCTCGTCCTGCGGCATGCGCTCGGGGGAGAGCAGCTCCGCGAGCTGGTAATCCTCTAACATTCCGGTCAGTCCGTCGGACGCCAGTAAGAAGACATCCTTCGCCTTCACCGTCCCGGCGTAGATGTCCGGCATCACGTCGCTGTTCGCACCCACGCAACGCGTGATCACGTTGCTGTAGGGGTGCGTCCGAGCCTGCTCAGGAGTCAAATAGCCGGCGTCGACCTGCTCCTGGACATACGAGTGGTCTTTCGTCAGCTGGCTGAGACGGCCATCCCGCAGCAGATACGCCCGGCTGTCTCCGACCTGACCGATCAGAAAGCGCGTCTCGTACAGTGTCAGCGCGGTGACGGTCGTCCCCATCCCCCGCTTGTCATGCTCGGTGAGGGTGCGCTGGAAGATCGCGCCATTGGCCGTCCGGATGGCGCCGCGCATGCGCTCGGCCACTTGCTCGTCGCCCAGACCACGGACCGAATGGATCTCGTCGGCGACGATGCGCACCGCCATCTCGCTCGCGACTTCGCCGGCCGCGTGGCCGCCCATGCCATCGGCCACGACGAAGATCCCCCGGTCGGGAATCATGCGGAAACTGTCCTCATTCCCCGACCGGATGACGCCGACGTCGGTACGACCTGCGGAGGTGATATGCACGATGATCCTTAAATAAACACCCAGAAAACCAGTCCAATGAGCCCGAGCACCAGGACTGCGGCGCTCCCGCCACAGCCCTTTCCCTTCTTGGGCTGCTGGGCGACCGGCGGCCTGGCCCCGGGCTTCGGCTTTGTTGGCGCGGGCGGGGGGGACGCCGGCCTTGCCGGCGCCGCTGAAGCCTTTGCCGGCGCTGGGGCTGGCTTACGCGAGGGAGGAGGGGGTGGGCCCGCAGCGGGGGGGGGCTTGGGAGGCTGCGGCGACATCGTCATCGCCTCGATCATCCGAGTGCTGGCTCCCTTTTCCACAGCTGCGGAGTCGTCGGTCGGCTCGAACACGGTCGAGACGTCCCCAAACCGCACGCTCGCTCCTGGCGCCAGCGGCGCCTCCCCTTTCACCTGATCTCCGTCGATGAATGTGCCGTTCGTGGAGTCGAGATCCACCAACACCCATACGCCTTCGCGCCGTTGCAGCTTCGCGTGGGTCGTGGACACGGATTCGTCGGGGAACACAACGTCGTTGTAGTCCGCCCGTCCGATATTGACCACGGGCGTTTTGACGATCAGGCGTTGCCCCTTCAGCGCGCCGGCGCGCACCAGAAAATTCGCAAGAGCCCCACCCGAAGGTCGTGCGGACGGCGGAGGAGCCGCCGGCACGCCGTGGACGGTCTCCCTGAGTCTTTCACCCACTGCGGGTGCCGAGCCCTTGGTTGGGGGAACGGAGGGGGGGGAAACGGCCGAGGGTGCGCTTGCGGCAGGCCCCCTCCCCGGCGGAGGGTTTGCGGGGGGCGGAGACGGAGCCGCAGTATCCGCGTAGAACCGGAACTTCTCTTCGCCAATCGTGATCACGTCCGCGCGGGCAAGCAACCGCTGGCCTTCCACCCGCACGTCGTTCACGGAGGTGCCGTTCGTGCTGGAATCGACGAGTAAGTAACCTTTTGGCGTCGGCACGATTTCCGCATGGCGGCGCGACACATCCTTGCCCGGCACCACCACATCGCAGGACGCGTCCCGCCCAAAGACTAGGGACGAGCCGGCAACGGCGTATTCCCTGCCGTCCGTGAGTGAAACAACCCGGCCACCGGTGTTGGCGGTGGCCTTGCCCCCTTTGGCTTCAGCCTTGGCTTGCGCCATCGCCTGCGGGACGCTCATGGCCTGCACGTACTGCGTACTGCCGCTCCGCCGCTCGTCGACGAAGGTCAGCTCCTGCCCCGCGATCTCGACCTTGTCGCCATGGAGGAGGGGGGTCGGCTCCGCGCCCAGGCGGACGCCGTTGATCAGAACTTCAGCTTCGGGAACCGCTTTTGAAATGACGACCTGTCCGTCCGGCAGGGATTTCAGCTTCGCATGTCGCGGGAGGACACCTGGAACGGCGAGTGGGATTGTGCTGCTCGGATCGGATCCGAGCAGCACGTCTCCCTGCGGGAGTGTGAACCTCTGTCCCCCCCGCCCGCCCATTTCAAGCAAAGCCATGCGCGCGCACTCCCCGATCCTTGGTCAGCCGTCAAGTTACGCCCGGCGGTGTAACCGGGCAAGGAAGCTGCAGTTAGGTGATCCCGACGGTCTCTTCGCGTCCGATCAGGCCGCGGCGCAGCCAGTACCAGAAGATCAGCGAGCCGGCGATCACCGTCGCGTAGCTGTTGATGAACCGCCAAATCAAGGTGTAACTCGGCGTCAACTCGCGCGGAACGTAGATCGACATCACCGCGGCCGACGTCAACTCGGCGAGACCCGACCCGCCCGGCGTAGGTGCGAAATAGAGTAGGAATGAGATGAGCGTCTGCAGCAGGAGGATGTCCGTAAAGTTGGCCGGGATGCCGAGGACCCGGAGTGTGACGTAACCCGCCAGCAGCTTGTTCGCGTGCGAGGGCGCCGAGATCACAATAGCCAGCAGCAGCGTCAGCAACCCCCGTGGTGAACCGAACGCCACCATGCAGTCGTGCGCGTGATCGACGCCGGCGGACAGCATCTCCATCCGCTCCGCCATTCTTGGGCTGCGCCGCCCCATCCGCTCCACAAGGCGCTGGAGGAAGCGTTTGACCAGGCCGGGAGCCACGATGGCCGTCAGCATAAGCAACCCGATCACACCGAATATCGTGAGGCTGGTCTTGAAGAGGTCGTAGAGCGTGATGCCGAGCACCAGGCCATGCTGGGCGAGCGACTTCCCCGCTCCCAGCCAGACGGCGAGCGGTCCCGCAATCGCGAAGAAGCCGACGGTCGCGATGAACGTGACGAAGATGGAGCTGAGCGCGACGGGGACGGGCACCCCGGCGCGCTTCATGACCCACGTGGACATCGGGGCGGACCCGGACTGAAAAGGCGTGAGGTACGCCCCCCACGCCCCGAAGCCGCCCGCCAGGATCATGTCCCGCAGTCTCACCCCGGGATGCACGTAGCGCGTGCAGACCCAGAGCCGAAGCCCGCCCCCTACCCAGTCCATCGAAGCGAGCACGAGGCCCACCAGCACCCAACCCCAGTGCAGCCGCAGAAATGGTGTGAGGAAGACATCGACCCGATCGCCGAATCGAATCAGGTAATAGCCAACGAGGAGTGTGACTCCGCAGAAGGAAATGACGGCGAACAGCTCTATGCCACGACGGAGGAGACGCGGGGTCAGCGCTAAGGGCACGGGCCGAAACTACGTTATCTTTCCCGGTTATGCATCAGCCTCCCCAGCGCGTCGTTCTCCGCAACGTACGCCAGCACAATCTGAAAGGCATCACGGTCGAGTTCCCGCGCCGGGCGATCTCGGTGGTCACTGGGCCATCGGGGTCGGGAAAAAGCTCGCTCGCCTTCGATACGCTGTATGCCGAAGGGCAACGGCGATACATCGAGTCGCTGTCGACCTACGCCAAGCAATTCCTCGAGCGGATGCCCAAGCCGCTGGTCGATGCGATGGAGGGGCTGTCGCCTGCTGTCGCGATCGAGCAGAAAAATCCCACGACGTCGAGCCGTTCGACGGTCGGCACGGCGACGGAAATCGCCGATTTCCTAAGGCTCTTGTGGGCACGAGCGGGCACGCAGACGTGCCTGCAATGCGGGCGCCAGGTCAAACGCGATACGGTCCAGGAGGTTGTGGATTCGGTAATTGCGGATTTCGGAATGCGAAATGCGGAATTTCCGGTTCTGGTGTCCTTCCCCTTGCCGGCATCTGCCAACCGGCCGGATGTCGAAGTTGCCGCACAACTTCGGGCAGCGGGATTCGTGCGTGCGCAGGTCGATGGCGAGCTCCTGCGCCTGGATGACGATGGCGCCGAGCAACGCGTACGAGCGGGCAAGGACGTGCTCATCATCGTCGATCGCATCGATGCCGTCGAGACAAATCGCGGGAGACTGGCCGACGCGATCGCAACCGCGTTCAGCGAAGGCGAGGGCGTAGCCCTGGCGTTGAACAACGGCGATCGCCGGCGCTTCTCGGAGCACCCCGCCTGTTCGGCCTGCGGCTGCGCGGCACCGGCGCTCACGCCGACCCTCTTTTCCTTCAATAATCCCCGCGGCGCATGCCCGAGCTGCAACGGCTTCGGAGCGGTCCTCGAGTACGACGAATCGTTGATTGTGCCTGATCCGAGGCGGTCACTGGCCCACGGCGCCCTTGATCCGTGGACCAAGCCGCGGTACGAGGGCCGCCGACGGTTGCTGCGGGAGACTGCCCGTGCTCGTGGCATCCCCCTCGACGCGCCCTGGCAGGACATCCCGGCGCGTGAGCGGCACTTCCTCCTGCACAACAAGGGCGGCCGCTACCTTGGCATGTTCCCGTTTCTCGAGCGCCTCGAGGCAAAGCGGTACAAGCAGTACATCCGCGTATTCCTGCGGCAATACCAGCTCGCGAAAACGTGTCCGGGATGTGGCGGGGCGCGGCTCAAGCCCGAAGCGCTCGCAGTGCGCGTGGCCGGCAAGACGATAGCCGAGGCGTCCGCGCTGACTGCCGCCGATCTCGCGACCTGGTTGGACCATCTCGACCTGCCCGCGTTTCAGCAGCAGGTCGCGAATCACATCCTCGGTGAGCTGCGTGCGCGGATCGGCTTCGTAAACGATGTCGGTCTCGGGTATCTCACACTCGATCGGCAAACGCGAACCCTGTCCGGTGGCGAGGCGCAGCGCATCGCGCTCTCCAACGCGCTCGGATCCCACTTGGTTGACACGCTCTACGTGCTGGACGAGCCGTCGATTGGCTTACACCCCGCCGATGTCGATCGCCTGCTCGCCTTGCTGCGCAAGCTGTCCGACGGCGGTAACACGGTTGTCGTCGTCGAGCACGACCCCGCGGCGATGCGCGCGGCCGATTGGATGGTCGAGCTTGGTCCCGCCAGTGGCGACGCCGGCGGCCAGCTCGTGTATCAGGGACCCGCGGCCAAGGTCAGCGAAGCGGGGACACTGACCGGCCAGTATCTGGCGGGCGAAAAGCGGATCGGCGTGCCGTCGGCGCGCCGGCCGGCGGTACGCTGGCTCGACGTCAAAGGCGCTCGACTGCACAACCTCACGGGCGTCGACGTCCGCATTCCTCTCGGCACCCTCACCGCGGTGACCGGCGTCTCTGGCTCGGGTAAATCGACGCTCGTGCACGACGTCATCTATCGGCAGCTCGAGTCGCGCCTCCGCGGCGAGCACACCGCGAAGCAGCATCTCGGCGAGCCCGTGGGGGACGTGGTATCGCTGAAGGGATGGGAGCACCTCGAGGATGTCGTGCTCATCGACCAGGCGCCGATCGGGCGGACGCCGCGCTCGAATCCCGTCACCTACGTGAAAGCCTTCGACGAACTGCGCGCGATGTTCGCGAACGAGCCGCTCGCGCAGGCGCGCGGCTATGCGCCCAGCACCTTCTCGTTCAACGTCGCAGGCGGCCGCTGCGACGCCTGTGAAGGCGCCGGCCACGTCCTCATCGAGATGGTATTCCTCGCGAACGTGTTCGTCCCGTGCGAGGTGTGCGGCGGCTCGCGGTTCAAGCGCGAGGTGCTCGACGTCAAGCTGCAGGGCAACAGTATCGCGCAGGCGCTCGAGTGGACCGTGGATCAAGCGATCAAACGCCTGCATCGGCACGCGCGGCTGGCCCGCTGTCTCTGGTATCTGCAGCAGGTGGGGCTTGGTTATCTGCGGCTCGGCCAGCCGGCCACCACGTTATCCGGTGGTGAGGCGCAGCGGTTGAAAATCGCGCGCGAGCTCGCGCGCGCCCGCGGGGGTAGGCGGCTCTACATCCTCGACGAGCCGACGACGGGGCTCCACCTCGACGACGTGCGCGTCCTCTGTCGAGTGCTCGACCGGCTGGTGGACGCCGGCCACACCGTGCTCGTGATCGAGCACAACCTCGACGTCATCAAACGCGCCGACTGGGTGATCGATCTGGGACCGGGCGCGGGCGACCAGGGTGGTCGCGTGGTGGCCGCGGGCACGCCCGAGGACGTCGCTCAGGTACCGGAGTCAGCGACAGGAAGATACTTGCGGGATCTGGCGTGACGCGGCGTCGCGCCGATCTGTTGCTGATCACCGCGACCGCGGTGTGGGGCGTGAGCTTTGTCGTCGTCAAGGACGCGCTCACCGCCGCGTCCCCCCTGCTCTTCCTCGCTGTCCGATTCACGCTTGCGACCATCGTGCTCGCGCCGCTGGTCAATCTCCGCGACGGGTTCTCGCGTGCCGAACTGCAGGCCGGTGCACTGCTCACCCTGCTCTTGGCCTCGGGGTTCGCGACACAAGCTTACGGCCTGCAGTACACGACGCCGGCCCGCTCGGCATTCATCGTGGCGATGTCGTCCGTGCTGGCGCCGTTCATCGCGCTCGTCGTACTCAGGCATCGGACGGGGTGGATGGTGTTGCTCGCCCTCATCATCGCGGGCGTCGGCATTTATTTCCTGACCTCTCCGGATGCAGGCGGTCTCAATCGGGGCGACCTGTGGACGCTCGTGACGTCGGTCGTGTTCGGCGGCCACATCGTTGCGGTGTCGGAGTTGTCAAAGCGGTTCGACGCGCAGCGCATGGTGTGGCTGCAGCTTCCGGGAACGGCGATTGGCGCGCTGATCGCCGCACTCCTCCTGGAGCGGCTCCGGTTCGACTGGTCGTTGAGCCTCGGGGCCGCCCTCCTGTTTCTTGGCGTCATGTCGACCGCGGTCGCGCTCGTGTGGCAGATGCGCGCGCAGCGCGAGATGTCGTCCGCCCGGGCGTCGCTGATCTTCTGCTTCGAGCCGGTGTTCGCGGCGCTGACCTCGTGGTGGTTTTGGGGAGAGACATTCTCCCTCGGCCAAGCGGCGGGAGCTGGTCTGATTTTCGCGGGAATGGTACTTGCCGTCTTTGGTGAGGCGCGAAGTGAGGCTCTTGGTGCGGTTGGCTCCTAGCCCTATATTTCCCGGCCTCATTCCCGAGTAGCTCAGTTGGTAGAGCAGCCGGCTGTTAACCGGCGGGTCGGGGGTTCGAGTCCCTCCTCGGGAGCTTTCCAACCCTCAGCGCCCCAATCGCTTTCAGACGCCCAGTTTTCGCCCTGCGGCGTTGGTGACGGTTTGGTGACGGTTTCGGGTTCCCTTTCGGGGGTCGGGACGAGGAGCAGCTCTCGCTGCGGTAGCCCAGTTCGCGGATCACGTGTTTGCGGTCCCGCATCGGGAGATCGATGGCGGTGAGATAGGTCTTGCCGCTGTGGTCCTTTGACCAGATGTACGCCTCGATGTCGTCAACGTTCGTAACGGTGGATGCCGCTTGCTGTGGAATCATGCGTTCATTTTCGATGGCCGACTCCGGTGTGGTTCGGTTGCAAGCAACCTAGCGCCGCGGTCATCCGACGGAATGCGCCAGTCGATCAGTTTCTTGCTACGTCGAAGGGATAAGTGGCGTTGGTTGATCGAGAGGGGCTAGGCCGCCCGGGGCTGCGGAGAGCGTCCCAGAGCCGACTGAATGAGCAGGAACTCTCCCACGTTTTCCATCGTCAGGAGCCCCACCAAGGTACCGCGGCTAGTCACAGGCAGCGTGTGACAGTTGCAGGACTGCAGCCGCGCGAAGGCCGTGTCAAGCATGTCGGCCGCGTCCACCACCTCGAACTCGCGGCGCATGATGTCGCGCACTCGCCAATCGGACGCTCGCTGGGCCAGCGCCTTGAGCACATCACTGCGCAGCAGCACGCCCGCAAGGCGGCCCCCCTTTCCCGCCTGGCCCTCGTCGACCACTGGGAAGTCCTGCTGGGATCCCGCGAGGATCAGCTCAAGCACTCGTTTCGCGGTGTCATCCGGCGCCACGGTGTGGAAGTCGGTGAGCATGGCGCGACTCACCGGAATACCGCTCAAGGCGGTGCGCATTTGCACCATGCTCGCCTCCTGGGCCGCGCCGATCCAGACGAAGAACGCGATGAACACGAGGAACGGGTTCGTGAACAGACCGAGCAGGCCGAACACGAGGGCCATCGCCTGCCCGACGTGCGCGGAGACCTGCGTGGCCCGAACGTAATCCATGCGCATCGCCAGCAGAGCCCGCAGCACCCGACCGCCGTCCATGGGGAAGGCGGGGAGCAGGTTGAAGACCGCGAGTGAGACGTTCACCAGCAGGAGTCGTTCAAGGAACGGCCCACCCGCCATGGTGAGCGCGGAGAACGGGCGCAAGGTCTGCGAGAGCAGGAGCCACACGTACAACGCCGCCGCGATGACCACATTCACGGCGGGACCCGCCAGCGACACCCACACCTCCTGCCGCGGATCGTCCGGTATGCGCTCCAGTCGGGACACGCCACCGATGGGCAGCAGGGTGATATCGCGGGTGCGGATGCCGTAACGCCGGGCGGTGAGCGCGTGGCCGAGCTCGTGCAACACCACGCAGGCGAACAAGGCGAGGATGAACGCGATGCCGTCGAGCGCCGCGGCGCTGCCGCCCGCAAGCCAATAGGTGACCCCGACCCACGCAAGGAGCAGCAAGAAGGTGGCGTGCACATAGAGGCCGATGCCGGCCACCGATCCGAGCTTCCAGGACCATTTCATCTCGGTCGCACGTCCGCTACTCCAGGCGGTTCCGTTGTGTCGGGGTCAGCGCCATAGTCCGTCCCTCTGGGAGATAGCCCGGCGCCAAGCGGGTCGCAAGCAGCGCGAACCGGGCAACCTCGATCAATAACCGTCGACTTCAACGACGGCCTTGGCAAACGCCCGCGGGGCCTCCTGCGGGAGATTGTGCCCGACGCCGCCCTGGATGACTCGGTGCGCATACTTGCCCGAGAATTTCTTCGCATAGGAACTGGCATCCGGGTGTGGCGCACCGTTCGCATCACCTCAAGGGTGATGACGCCGCCAGCGCACCGAAAACTGGTACGCCGGCGGCGACACTGCAAGAAATCGGTATTGCGTTGTGGTTTAGCGTGACGCCGTTGCGAGCGCCCTCGCGGCCTGTTCGATGAGCGCAACAACCGGAGCAGGACGCGACACATAGATCGCGTGACTGCCAGGCGACTCGCGCACCGTCGAGCCCGCCCGCTTGGACATGAACCGCTGCGCTGCCGGCGGAATCATCCGATCGTCCGTCACGACCAGGTACCAGCTCGGCTTGGTCTTCCACGCCGGCTCGGTGATTGCGCCAGCCAGAGCCTCAACGCCCCACGGGACTTGCGACTCAGCCATGAATACGGCCGTCTCCGCGTTCACGTCCCCGGCGAACGATGCAGCGAATTTGGCACGGTCGAGGAACAAGTAGCCGTCCTGGGGCGGCAGTATCGGCGGGACCGGCGCGCCGGGAGGCGGGTCCTTGATCAAGGAGTTCACTGATTCTCCCTTGTCGGGCGCAAATGCCGTGATGTAGACGAGGCCCGCGACCTTGGGATCGTTCCCGGCTTCCGTGATGACCGCGCCGCCGTAGGAATGGCCGACGAGCAGCACGCGGCCTTCCTGGGCATCGACGATGAGCCGCGTGGCGGCGACATCGCCTGCCAGCGAAATCGTGGGGTTCTGGACGATGCGGACCGTATAGCCATCTTTCCGCAGAATCTTGTAGACACCCTGCCAGCCGGACCCGTCCACGAAGCCGCCGTGAACGAGCACGATCGTCGGACGCTGCAGCGCCAGCTGTGCGTGGCCCGGGGCCGGGGCCGCGGTGGCGCCAAGCGCGAGCGCCGCCATGAGTACCTGCTGTTTCATCGTTTCTTTCCTTCCAGATGAGAGGCGTTTAACGCGTGACTCGCAGGCAGCGAAAAAAAGACCGATCAAGCGGGTATCCCGCTCAGTCGGTTTCGCGATTTGCTCCCCTCGAGGCATAGGCGAGCCGCACGACATCGCGCCTCGGGGTTCATAGCATCTGAGTAACGTTCCAATATGATGCCAACTGGGTCGGTCGCAAGGGCGAGTGAACCGGCCTCTCCGAGTGCCGGCATCAAGAAGATCAATCTAGAGGGGAAGGAGGCCCGTGCGAATGCCGCGCGAGACCGCCTCGGTGCGGGAGCGCACGCCGAGCTTCGCGAGCACCGAGGCCAGATGGTATTTCACCGTATGCGTGGAGAGATCGAGCTCAGCCGCAATTTCCTTGTTGCCCAGCCCCTGCGCGACGAGGCGCAGCACATCCAGCTCGCGCGGCGTGAGGGCGACGCCTTCCTGGGGCGGGGTAGCCGGTGCCGCGGTCGCGATCACCCGCTCGCTCACCACCACATCGGCCTCTTCGGCCTCGTTCACGAGCACGATCTCCGGATCGGCCTTGACGAGCGCCGCCAGCCGGCGTCGCGTCACAGGGTCGGCGAAGTCGAGGTAGACGCGCAGCTTCACATGAGACCCGAGAGGAATCGCTCGACCTCCGGCACCGGGACCGCGAGCGCCACACCGGACACGACCATCGCCGCCACGCCGATCACCCGGCCCTGTGCGTCGGCGAGCGGGCCGCCCGAGTTCCCCGGCGCGAGACGCACATCGGCCTGGACCCAGACGAGCGAGCCCTTGCCGTTCAGCCCGTACCCGCGCGGCAAGGGGCTCACCGCCTGCAGCACGCCCACGCTGACCGCGTCCCTCACGCCGAACGGATGACCCACCGCTAAGACCAGGGAGCCGGACCGCAGAGCGTAAGGATCGCCCCCGACGGCCGCCGGCACGCCGGCCCCGGCGGCCTGCACCACCGCGATATCCCGCTCGGCGTCACGACGAACCACGTCGCCCGGCACGGCTCGGCCGTCGGGCGTCACGATCGTCGCGTGGGAGCCCGTTCCGACGTGCGCGCTGGTCACAAACAGATCTCCTGACCACGCGATGCCGGCTCCGCCGGCCGCACCGCGACCCCGACCCCCGTTGGCGATCCCGACCACACTAGCCCGCAGCCGTTCCGCCGGGTCGCTCAGGAACGCTGCGCTCATGGTCGTCATCGCGCTCTGCGTGGCCGCTCGTCGATGACGACGTCGACCGATACCGGCTGGCCCGCACGTACCACTTCGAGCCTCAGCTTCTTGCCCACGACATCGCCGCCCAGCACGTCGAGCAGCTGGTCGAAGCCGTCAACGTCCTTGCCGTCGATCGCCACGACGATGTCGCCGACCAGGAGCCCCGCCCGGAACGCCGGCGCGTCGGGCTCGACCGACAGCAGGAGCAGGCCACCTTCGCGTTTCAGCCGCTGTTGCGTCGCCGGGTCGAGCCGCACCGGCTGCATGGCCGCGCCGATCCAGCCGCGCGCGACGTAGCCGCGCTCGAGGAGCTGCGTCATCACCCGGTTCACCGTGGCGACGGGGATCGTGGTCGCCAATGTCCGGCTCAGGCCGCCCGAATTCACGCCGTGGATCCGCCCCGTGGCGTCCACCAACGGGCCGCCCCCGAAGCCGGGGTAGATATCGAGGTCCGACTGGAGCCAACGATCGATCTCGCCGCCTTTCCAGCAACGCCACTTGCCGCCCGTGGCGCTCACGGCGCCGAACGCCGCGCGCGGGCCGCCCGCATCGAGGCGCGCCAACGCCAGCACCAGGTGCCCCGGCCGCAACGTGGCCGGATCGCCGAGCGTTGCCACGGGCAGTGACCCGGACGCGATGCGCAGGACCGCGAGGTCGGTGCCGCGGTCGCGCCCCGCCAGGGTCGCCGGGATACGCCGGCCGTCCGGGAGCGTGACCGCGATGTCGTCCTCCCGCCGGATCGTGCCTTCGGTGGTGACCACCACGCCGTCCTTCCAGTGCACGCCGGTGGACGGCAGGCGAGGCCGGGCGTGGACGGCGACGAGTGCGGCGCCGGCCGTGGCCACGGCATCGGCGAGTTGTTCGGAGAGCATTGCCAGGGTCGTACGGTCGTCAGTCACGGGCTCCGCCTTTCGAGAGTTTAACTGCCTCTCGAACCATGCCAAGGTCCGCGACGGCGCACCATCCGCCGTTTGGCCAGGCCCTCTCATACACCGACGTCGGCGGTCAGCTTCGGGATTTCCGCGAAATACCAGGCGATGACCTGGCGCGCCTTGTCGGCCAGCGGTGACGTCCAGTCGCGGAACAGCTCGCACAGGACCGCGAGCGCGGTATTCGGGACGGCGCCTGAACGCGTTCATCGTCGTCCGGTCGAGCACCTGAACGCCGGGCAGCTCGGCGAGGATCGCCGGGCGCGTCGGCCCATTGAAGCCGGCCGTGACGCCAACGCTGGACAGCACGATCGGCATGTTGAACGCCTTGGCGGTCCTGGCCAGGAGGCGGACATTGAGCTCCACCAGATCGGCGCTCGTCTCCGAGCGAATGGTCGCGAATATCTCCTTCTGATAGTCGATCAGCACGAGCGCGCAGTCTTGATCGGTCCAGACACCGAGATCCCTGTTCATGGTTTGCTCCTAGTCTGTTAGAGTGCTCGAGGCGCCGCATGGTCAGGATCGCGGACGCCCGAGGGTCCCCGAGGTACCGAACGTGTCCTCGAGAAACTGGACGTAGTGAATTTTGCCGTCTCTCAGCTTCGCGAGGAGGGGGTGCTAACCGGCCTAGCGATGCGAAGATGAAGAGGCATGACGGTCTACCGTTCTCACACCGGTAGCGTGTGGAAATCGGGGGGCGGTGCAAGGGAGTATCGCAGCAGCAACTGCAGCTCGAGCGCGCTCGAGCCAAGGCACCACCACGCGCCTAAGACTCGAAGCCGCAGCAGATACCACTGCTCCGGCCCGGTGATGAGGGTCATGGTCTGGAGGCCCCGAGCGGCTGCTGCTGCTCCACCAGGTCGCGGCCGATCCATACGATCCGGTCGCCGCACATGATTGCGTCGACCGGGTAGGGCTGTAGCGCGAAAGAGTGCCCATCCGAGGTCGCTACCTGGGTCCCAGGGAAGTAGTAAAAGCAGCGCTGACCGCCCGGATGACTGTGGATCATCCCCACCGTGTTCGCCCAGCCGGCGTCCTCACAGGTCTGCCGTGGCACGACGGACGTCGGCGTCGACTCCCCCGGATTCACGTCCGCCGGGGCAATGCGCTCGACGATCACCGCGTTACCGCGAACCGCGCCGATCATGCAGCCCAGGAACTCGGTCGGATACGACTGATACTGGAGGAGGAGGAGGCGCCGGGCCTGATCGGAGACCACGAGGGCGCGGGCTCGCACCGGGGTCGCGCCGGCCAAGCGTGCGTGGTGCAGCTGTAGCACGCCCAAGGCCAAGAGGCCTGCCGCCGGAACAGCGGCGCGCGCGACGCGTTTCAGCAACCGCACACCGATACCCTCCATCCCCGCAAAGTGCTCAGATCACGGCGTGACCGCTCTCGTCCGTCGGTCCACGAGAACAGGACTCCGGTCGCCACGGAACTATTCCCGCAGGAATGTCCGCGGAGCATCGGCGGTCCAGGCGATGGGAGATGCTACTCCCGAACCCTTTCAGGAGGACGACTCCATGTTGGCGTCGACGGCTGTATCGCAGCTCCTCGCGCGGTGGGCGCACCTCTACGGCCACACGCCCGTGAGCGCCACGGTGACCTATCTCCATCTTGTCGGCATCCTGGTGGGGGGCGGCGTGGCCGTCGCGGCCGATCGCGCGTCGCTCCGGCTCTCGCCAGCGACGCCGGACTGGTCCCAGGAGCTGGCCCGCCTCGCCGGCGTGCACCGCTGGGTGGTAGCAGGCCTCGCTCTCATTTTCGCGAGCGGCCTGCTGATGATGCTCGCGGAGCTCGACAGCTTCGCGACCTCGGTCGTGTTCTGGACCAAGATGGGGCTCATCGCCCTGTTGCTCGGCAATGGGTACATACGGATGCGAGCGGAGACCGCGCTCCGACAGGGCCTTGCCGCCGGATGGGGTCGGTTCCGGCGGACATCGGTCACAAGCCTCGTGCTGTGGTTGGTCATCCTGTTGGCGGGCACGCTGCTCCGCTCCACCACCTGATAATCAGACACGCTGGCGAGAACGGGATGGCGGGATGGCGGGCTCCAGGGCGTGGGGCCCGCTGTTCATTTGGGCGCGCCAGCGGCCGAGTCGGCTTGCCTCAGCAGTCCGGCGAAGTCCCCCAACTCGGGAAGGCCGAGGTCGGAGACTACCCAGTAGGTGTAGTCCGCCGTGGCCCAGTGCAGCAGGTGATAGCCCTGGCCGGTACGGGTCGTGGGAGCGGCAGCCGGACCACGCGCGGCGGGCCACAGGAACACGTTGATCAGGTGCTGACGCCGGCCGTACGCGAGAGCCGCCACCGCCCGCCCATCCACGTAGTCGAGTCGGCCTCCGAGCAGGGGGTATCCTCGCCCGGCGAAGTCGTACACGGGGGGCGAGAAGTCGAGCTTCCCGTTGAACCATGGCTTCACCGTGTGCTGATCCGAAGAGGGCACGTCGGTGAGGTGGCCGGGCATGAGCGAGCGGATGTGGCTCGCGAGCACGTCGTCGGTGAGCGTCTCCCCGGCCGCGTGCTGGAGCGCGAGGCGCCAGCTGCCGACGGCGACGACCGCGAGTGACGCGGCCAGTGCCAGCGGGCGCCACAAGCGCGGCACCGTGAGGCGGCGGGGGGCGTGCGCGGGCGCCGCCGCCCGGAGCGCCTCCCGCACGCGGTCGCGCAGGGCGGTGGGCGCCTGGAACGCCGGGACGTGGGCCGTGATCGCCGCGCGCAACTTGAGCCGCCCATCTCGGAACTGCGCGCACTCCGGGCATTGGGCAAGGTGCGTCTCGAGCTCCCGCGCATCGACCGCGGCCAGCTCGCCATCGAGATAGGCGTCTAGCTGGGCTTCGAAGCTCGGATGGGTCACGGTCAGCCTTCCTCCTCTTCACGCAGCGCCTGCTGGAGCCGGTTGCGGGCGCGCGACAGCCGTGACATCACCGTGCCGACCGGCACACCCGCGACGTCGCTGATCTCCTTGTAGGACAGCCCTTCGAGCTCGCGCAACACGATCACCTCCCTGAATTCCGGCGCCAAGCGGTCGAGTGCACGACCGAGCGATTCCTTGGCGGCACTGCGGAGCAACGCTGCCTCCGGGTGCTCATCCGCTACCGCGCCGCTGTGCTGCGCCTCGTCGAACTCGAGCACAACCGCGTCCGGGCGCTGGCGGCGCCGCGAACTGAAAGCAGTGTTGCGCACGATCGCGAGCAGCCAGGCGCGCGCGCTCGTCCCCTCCTCCCCGCGGAAGCTCTCGAAATACTTGAGCGCGCGCAGGCAGGCGTCCTGCACGACGTCTTCGGCGTCGTGCTCGTTCCGCGTCAGGTAGCGCGCCAGCGTGTACGCGGCGTCCAGGTGCGGCAACACGACGGCTTCGAATCGCGCCAGCTCGCTTGACTCCAACCGGCCCTCAAAATGTCGCGTACGCCTTCGGGGGAAGACTCCGCGGCCGTCGGATTTATTCCCGCAGGAATAGGCGAGCGGCGCGCGAGGTCTCTGGCATCGACGGAAACTGTTGTCACACTCTCGCAGGAGGAAGATCGCGTATGTCGTATGTACATGCCGTTCCGGTCCGGAACGCCACGGGGCTGCTGCTCGCCGCCGTTGCGCTCGCTGGGGCCCCCGCGCACCGCGCCCCGGGCGGCCCGGCGGCCGTGAGCGCCAAGCTGTCCGAATGGAAAGTAGAGCTCTCGGAGCGCACCATCGCCGCCGGGACTGTGACGTTCACGGTCGCGAACGTCGGGAGCATCCCCCACGCCTTGGAGGTCGAGGGGCAGGGGATCGAGCAGGAGACCGCCGTCATCCAGCCGGGCTCGAGCGCCACGCTGACGCTCACGCTCAAGCCCGGGACCTACGAGGTGTACTGCCCCGTGGGCGAGGACTCGCACAAGAAGCTCGGCATGGAGACCGAATTGAAGGTCGTCGGCGCCGAGAAGTCGAGGTCGTCCGGCTACGGCGAGTCCGAGATGAATGGGTCGCCTGCAAGCGGACAGAAGGTCCAGGCGATCCGGGTGACCAGCGGCGGACCCGTGATCCAGATCCTCCCCGGCCCGTTCCCCTTCCCGGACAGCGCGGCCCCGATCCTCAAGCAGTTCGGGGATGAGCGGGAGGGCCTCGAGTCGCAGGTGAAAAACGGGCCGTACTCGAACAACGTGGCCCCGATTTCCGGCACCTTCACCTTCACGGCCTGGGACAAGGGCGCCGTGCGCGACTCGGTGGATGGGGTGTCCGAGTTCACGACCCAGGACGGCGCGCGCTGGAAGCTCGTGCTGGACCGCGTGCAGACGAAGGATGTGCCGCATCACCCCCGCTTCGGCGGCGTGATCCTCGGCCTCTACTACCACGGCAACACCCAGGTGCACACGCCGCTCGTGCCCACGATCAACAGCGCCGTGGCGCTGTGGGCGTTCGGGCACCTGTACAAGAACGGCGCGCTCGTGACCGACAACGCCATGGTGCACGTGATGCTGGTGTCGCGCACGCGGCGGGACGGCGATTTCGCGCTCGCCTGCTGGGATTGCTCGAAGAACAAGATCGAAGAGTTGCAGCTGCAAATCCTACCCGGCCCGGGCGAGCCGAAGTTGGACGCACCCAGCGGGTTCCTGTTCGTCAACTGGCAAAAATCCAGCTCCGCGAAGCCGGCGAGCTGAGGAGAATGATCCAATGCGTTTACGCACAGCAGTCATCGGCATGATCGCGCTCGCGGCGCTTGCGGGTTGCGGCGGTTACACGGCGACCGCCCCGTACGGGGGCGGTAGTGGAGGTGGTGGGGGTGGCGGTGGCGGTGGCGGTCCAGTCGGGTCCGTGACCGTGGGGAACGACGGGAGAATCGTGTTCATTAGCGGCCACAACGGCACCGCGAACCCGGCGGCCGACACGGTGGCGGCGGGCAGCACCGTGACGTGGACCTGGACCAACAATCAGAGCGTCTCCCACAGCGTCCAGTCCCAGGGGTCGACCGCGTTTGCGAGCAGTCCGATCATGAGCGGCAGCGGCCAGACGTACGCCGTCACGTTCACCACGCCGGGGACCTATCAGTATGACTGTGCGGTGCACGGCACGGCGATGAACGGCACCATCGTGGTCCGCTAGCAATGGCGGTTGGGCCTCCGGATCCCGACCCGGATCCGGAGGCCAGTTGTTCACCCTTCAACGAAACGAGATGGCGATGTTGCTGAATACACGGGACTGGTTAAATGGCGGAGCCTTAGCGACGATGGCTCTGATTTGCGGGCTTGCGCTCCGCACTCCCAAGCAGGGCGACGCGGCGCAGTCAGCACCCCCGCCCCAGAGCGCGATCGCCGACCTGAGCGACGCGTTCGCGAGCGTCGCGCAGCAGGTGAAGCCGGCTGTCGTGCTCGTTCAGTCGCAGCGTGTGGATCGCGTGCACACTCAGCGGGGGTCCACCCGGCTGCGCTTGCGGGCCGAGCAGGGCTCCGGCTTCCTCGCATCGTCGGACGGCTACATCCTCACGAACAACCACCTTGTCGCAGGTACGGACCGAGTCACGGTGCGCCTGTACGACAAGCGTCAGTTCACCGCGCAGGTCGTCGGAACCGACCCGAACACGGACGTCGCAGTGATCAAGATCGAGGCCCAGAATCTTCCCACAGCGCGGTTCGGGAACTCCGACTCGACCCGCGTCGGCGAGTGGGCGCTCGCGGTCGGCAACCCCCTCGGCGAGGCGTTCACCTTTACCGTCACCGCAGGCATCATCAGCGCCAAGGGCCGAGTGCTCGCCGGGCTCGAGCAGACGCCGAACGCCATCCAGGACTTCATCCAAACCGACGCGGCGACCAACCCCGGCAACTCGGGCGGGCCACTGGTCAACACCCGCGGCCAAGTGATCGGCATCAACTCCGCGATCGCGAGTGGGACAGGCTTCTACATCGGGTACGGCTTCGCGATCCCGATCAACCTGGCGCGCACGGTGATGGACCAGTTGATGCGAACCGGGCGCGTCGAGCGCACGGTGGTCGGGCTCTCCGTGCGTGACGCCACTGAGGAGGACGTCGGCGTCGTGGGCCTGAAGCAGATCACGGGCGTGGTCGTGAACGGCTACACCAGCGACGACTCGCCCGCGAGGCGAGCCGGGATCGAGCCGGGGGACGTGATTGTCTCGCTCGGCGGCGAGCCGGTCGAGAGCACGCCGCAGCTCCAAGAGAGGGTCGGCTTCAAGAAGCCGGGCGAGACCGTCGTAGTCACGCTGGTCCGCCAAGGTGGCGAGCGGAAGGCGGTCACGCTGCGGCTCGCGCGCGCGCCGGGCGACATCAAACGGGATGGCGATCCGATCTATAATGGCGGGACCCTCGATCCGGTGATCGTCGAGGCACGCCGCGATCCGACCACTGGTCAAGTGAGAAAAGGGAGACTCCAATGCTGAAAC
>DASWCE010000188.1:0-22967 GCA_036390255.1 Gemmatimonadales bacterium
TTCGGCGTCCACGCCGCGAGCATCGGCGGCAACACGCCGCCCGCGCCGACCGCTTTGGCGAGCTGAAACATCAGCAGCACGATGAATGTCGTCGCGAGACTGGCGGCGACTCCCCACGCCGCGCCGCTCTTCGGAGTCGAAATCGCGAGCGGCGCGCCGAACAGCGCGATCAGCAAACAGATGAACGGAATCGCGATCTTCAGCGCGAGCTCGACTTGCAGCTTCTTCGCGTTCGAGCCGCTGCGCGTCAACGCGTCGATGTAGCGCCGCAGCTCACCGTAGCGCATCTCGTCGGGCGCCTTCGGCTCGGCGAGCAAGTCCACCGGACGCTCCCGCAGCGTGCGCGAACGCAGCGAATCGAACTCGAAGGCGGTCTCGCCCCCAGGCTGATTTTCGGCGAGATAGCGCAATGTCCCGCGGTGCAGGGTCCAGCGCGGGCGCCGCGCGGCGGGCCCCCCCCCGGTGTCACTGTACACCGCGCGCTGCGCCGCCAGGACGATCGTCGGATAGGCGGCGCCGGTCCCCTCGCGCTCCAGCATCAGATCGGTCATCTCCCGCGTCTTGAGCTCGAGGGCGCGAATCGCGTACACCCAGCCGCGATCCGCCCGGTACACGAAGTTGTAGCGCGAGGTGGTCGAGCGAATCGCCTTTTCGCCCAGCATCTCGAGGCGCCGCGAGGTCGAGACCGGCGCGATCTCGGCCAGCACCAGCCCCGCCACGAACGCCGCGCCCGCGGCGGCGAACAGCGGGAGCACGAGCCGGTGGAAGGAGATCCCCGAAGCCTTCGCGGCGGTGAGCTCTGAATGGCGGCCGAGCGAGCCGACCGTGAACACGGTCGCAAACAGCACCGCAACCGGCAGGATGAGAAACATCTTTTCGGGAAAATCGAAGACGTACGACAGTGCGACGACAGCGGGCTTGATGCCACGGCCGAGATAGGTGTCGAGCTTGTCGGTCAGATCGATCACGATGACCAAGATCGGGAAGCCGAGCAGCGTGATGAGGAGCACGCCACCCCATTCACGGAGCAGGTAGCGGTCGAGGGTACTAAATCGCATTCCGGAGCTTCCCGACCCAGCCGAACAGCGTCTCCTTCACTTCCTCCCAGTCGCCGCCGTGCGCGGTGCTCCCCGCGTGCCGCGCAGTCCAGAGCAGCGGAATCGAGACGATCAGGAAAATGAGATTCGGGGTCCACATCGCGAAGAAGGGCGGGACGATCAGCCGGTCACCGAGTTCTTCACCGCCAATGAGACCGACGTAATACACCGAGAAGACCGCCAGGCTGGTGCCGATCACGAGCCCGACGCCGCCACGCGGGTAGCGAATGGCGAGCGGCACGCCAAGCAGCGCGAAAATGATGCAGGCGGCGGAGATCGCGAGCTTCTTCTGAATCTCGACCTCGTAGATCGCCGCCCGCTGCCGCGCCGCGCGCAGGCGCTGGGCGTATGCCGCCGGCGTCGTCACCTCCTGGGCGACCACACCCGGCGGCAGCCCGGTGGTGCCAGTCTCGGCGGCGTGGGCGGTACCGGGGCCACCCAGGACACGCTGGATCGCCCCCAGGGCTTTGCAGTACAGGCTCGGGTGCGGTGCGGTCGTATCCGCGACCGCCGGCCGGAGCGGTGCGAGCCGCGCGACGCGGCGGAGCTCGCCGGCGACGGAGTTGATCGCCTCACTCCGCACGTGCCCCAGATCCAGGTGCGCGCGCGCGACGACGCCCTGCATGGCGCAGATACCCATCTCGCGGTCACTGCGAAACTCGTCGTTTTTCGTCGTCTCGAATGTGTTGCTGACGCCTTCGACCTTGATGCGATTGACCGTGTAGAACGTGCGATTGAAGTGCTCCGGATCGGTGCGCTTGATCTCGTGCACCTCACCGTCGCGCAGCGTCAGATAGAGGTCGGTGCCGCCGCCGGTATAGGCCATCCGTCCCGAATCAGCCATGATGATGCGGCGCCGGTCGGGATCCTGCAGATCGTAGATCGTCACATCGTTCAGCGTGTTCGCGGCGGGGTCGATGCGGGCGGCGCGGAGGAAGAATTGCCCGGGCACGACCTCGTTGATCACCTGTTCCTTCAGCTGAAACGTCGGCTTCTTGCGCTGGATGTCGACGAGGAGCGTCCGCAGCGTGTGATTGGAGCGCGGGAGGACCTGGTCATTCCAGAACAGCGAGATCATGGTCATTACGGCGGCGCCGCCCAGGACGGGCGCGAGGATCCGGCCGATGCTGATGCCGTTTGCTTTCATGGCGGTGACTTCGTTGTCGGCGGCGAGATGGCTGAACGTGTACATCACCGCCACGAGCACCGCCATGGGCAGCGTCATCGCGACGATGAACGGAATGGAGAGCGCGAAGACTTCGAAGATCGCGCCCCACGGCAGGCCCTTGCCGACGAAGTTGCCGAACTGTTTCGCGACCTGATTGACCAGCATCGCGAACGTGAGGGCTGCGATCGCGTAGCCGAGCGGAGGGAGATGTTGCCGCAGGATGTAACGGCTGAGGATGCGCACGGTTGGTCGCGCCATTATATTCGGAACCCCAAGTCTCTACAAGGGATGCGGCGTCTTGCCCAGCTAGTTGGACTCGCCCTCACGCTCGTCGTACCCCGGGTTCACGCGCAGGCTCCTGTGTACACGTTTGGCGTGCCGCCGCTCGTCACGCCGCGCAATCCCGCGTTAGCGCCCGGCGGTCGGTTAGGCGCCCGCGTCCCGCCCGCGCTCGTAGCGCGCGCCTGGGTCGAGCAGGTACTGGCACGACGACTGCCGCTGTTCGGTCCGGGTCCATCGCTCGTCGCTGTCGCTCCGCCGTCACAACCTCCACAACTTCCACAACCTCCAGCTCCTCCACCGCCGGCTGAGCTGGGCATGAACCTCAACCTGCGCTTCGAACTTAAAGCGGACCAGTTCCGCAACCTGCGCTGCACGTCACAGGAGCAGCAGGCGACGTTCTCGGGATGCAGCGCCGGATTTCCGACGATCACGCCGAATCCGCAGTATGCGATCCGCACCGGCGGGATCGTCGGCCAGCGGCTGCACGTCGACGTGGATTTCGACAGCCAACGGGAGTTCGATGCCAACAACAACCTGCACGTCTGGTACGAGGGGCTCGAGGACGAGATCCTGCGCCGCGTCGAAGCGGGCAATGTGACGTTCCAGGCGCCGCCGTCGCGCTTCATCACGGCGGCGATCCCGGCGAACAATTTCGGGGTGCAGGCGATCGCGCAGATCGGCCCCCTCGAGCTCCGCGGCATCGTCGCGCAGCAAAAAGGCAACATCGTGAAGGACCGGTTCTACACGGTCGGCGACGTGACGAGCCAACCGCTCGATCGCGAGGCACGCGATCTCGACTACGAGGCGGGGCGATTCTTCTTCGTCATCGATCCCGCCGCGCTCCCGGGCTATCCCGCCGTCGACATCCTGCAGCTCGATCAACTCTTGCGGCCCGACTCCCTGACCGTCGGCGCCCTGCGCGTGTATCGCCGCCGCGCCATCGCGCCGACGTCGAGCGGCAACCAGAACGCGGGCGGCGTCCGTGCCGTCGCCTGTGGGCCCGGGATCACCGCCATCGATTGCCGTGCGCAGCGCGAGGGCCCGTTCGAGTGGGAGGTGTTGCAGGAGGGCAGGGACTTCTACGTCGATCCGACGGGGACGTGGTTCGCGCTCGCCAACCGGCTCGACCAGAGCGACTACCTCGCCGTCTCTTACATCACCGCGAGCCGGCTCGATTCGATCGGGACGTTCCCGGTCGACGCGCGCAGCGATACCGCGGTGGTGGACACGCTCCGGCTCGTGTACGACCCGAAGCCGGCGGTGAACGCGTCGTCGCCGTCGTTCCGCTTCGAGATTCGCAACGCCTACCGCGTCGGGGGACGGGAGATCGATCGCACCAGTGTCGCGCTGACCCTCAGCGTGAACCAACGGGAGCGCGGCGCGACGGGCGATACCTATCTCGAGCGGCTCGGCGTGGCGCTGGCAAACGATCCGACCCAGTTCGATCAGTACAATCGCCTGTTTCCACGGATCCGCGATCCCAATCAGGGAGATCCGGTGCGGGATCTCTTCATCGTGTTTCCGCACCTCGCGCCCTTCGCCGACTCGAGCAAGCTCACGGCGACGGAGCGCAACGACTCGCTGTATCGCACGCCCCGCGCCTACCTCTCCACGCAAGGACCGCCGTCGGTTTTCGCGCTGCGCCTGCATGCCGCGGCAACATCGTCGCCCGACCGTTCGATACTGTCGCTGAACAGCTTCCAGATCCGGGAAGGCAGCGAGCGGATCTACGTGGGGAACCGGCTGCTCACGCGCGAGACCGACTACGCCATCGATTACACGACGGGCCAGGTGCAATTCAAGAATCCCGACGCGCTGTTTCAGGGATTGGCTGGTGGGGGGGGCGCCCAGGTGCGCGCCCAATTCGAAGAACGCGCCGCGTTCTCGCTCGCGCCCACCACCACGTACGGGCTTGCCGCTCGCTACGATCTCGGGGCCACCGGGCAGGTGAACCTCCTCGGCATCTTCCAGCGCGAGCAAAGCACGTTTACGCGGCCGCCACTCGGGTTCGAGCCGGCGGCGGGCTTCATCGGCGGCATCTCGACGCAGCTGCGATTTCAACCTGACTGGATGACGCGGTTCATGAACGCGCTCCCGGGCGTCCGGACGACCGTTCCGTCGGCCCTCAGCATCAACGGGGAGCTGGCCATCTCGAAGCCGTCACCCAATCGATTTGGCCAGGCCTATCTCGAGGAATTCGAAGGGTCGGCGGCACGCTCAATCAATCTCACCGACAACACCTGGCATTGGGGCAGCATCCCGACGTCCGTGAGGGGCATCGAGCCGCTCGGATTGACGGCATTCGATCCGAGCCAGGCCGCATTTCTCACGTGGCAGAGCCTGCCCTACGTGGTGAGCGACAATCAATTGGTCCCACGGCAATTCCTGCCGCAGCAGATCGATCCCACGTTGCGCTTCACCGGCCAGGCACAGGTCGCCGAGCCCGTGCTGTGGCTGATGCTGAAGCCCGATAGCGTGCTGGGGCTCGCCAATCCGGCCGGCGTTCCCAACTGGACGAGACCGTCGCAGAACGGGCCGCGCTGGCGTTCGATCACGCAAGTGTTGTCGGCCACGGGTGTCGATCTCTCCCGCGTCGAGTTCTTGGAATTCTGGGTGTGGGAGGACGCGCCGCGCACCGCCCACACCAACGGCACCACCCTGCTGTTCGACTTTGGCGGCGTGTTCGAGGACGCGCTCGCATTCGTGCCGGATTCGTTCACGGTGAGTCCGACAGGCGATACGACCTATAGCGGTGTGCGACGTGCGGGCGCCGGCCGGCTCGACTCCGAGCGCGACCCGCGGACCCAGACGTGGAGCGCCACCCTGAACGACGAGGGAATCCTGTCCGACCGGGTGGTCGACGGCATTGTCGACGCCACTCGCGGCGTGGTGGTGGATACGCTGCCGCTCTGCTCGGCCACGCGGAACGGCCAATTCATCCCGTTTGTGTTCGGCGATATTCGGTCGCGCTGCGGGCGCCACAACGGCGCGGTGGACACCGAAGACCAGGACGGTGACTTCGCGCTCGACTCGACGAGCGGCGTCCGCACTGCGGAGAGCTTCGTGCGCTACGTATTTCCGATCGGGGACGACCGCTATTTCGTCCGCAATGGCGGCACGGAGACGGATGGTGCGGGGTGGCGTCTCTACCGGATCCCGTTTCGCGCCGACACCCTGCAGATCGGCAACCCAACTCTGCGGCAGGTGCAGTCACTCCGGATTACCGTGGTGGCGCCGGCGCCGAGTGGGTCCGAGGTCGACTTACCGTTCGCGCTCTCACGCGTGCGGTTGGTCGGCAGCACCTGGGTGAAGCGCGCCGACACCCCAATCCTGGGCATCGGCGGCGAGCTCGGCACAGGTGCCGGAGAGGTCGTGGCCTCGGTCGTCAGCACGGAGAACCAGGACCTCGGCTACACGCCGCCGCCCGGCGTCGTGGACGAAGCGGCCCAGAAGAATGCCAGCTTTCAGATCGGCGCGACCGAAATCAACGAACACTCGATGCGCCTGCTCGCCAGCGGACTCGGCGTGGGCGAGCGCGCCGAGGCCTATCTGCGCTTCACGACTGAAGGGGACAAGAACTTTCTCAAGTACCGCACGCTGCGCGTCTGGGCGCGCGGGCGTGGCGTGGGTTGGGAGGACGGCGACCTCGAGTTCTTCATCAAGGCGGGGAAGGACCAGGACAATTTCTACATGTATCACACGCCCGCGAAGACGACATCGTGGGAGCCTCAGGTCGTGGTCCAATTCGAGCGCTGGCTCGCGCTGCGCGCGCGCATCGAGCAGGCATGGCTATCGGGCGATAGCGCGCACGTGTACCCCGGCTGTCCTGACTCCACGCTCGTGCGGCGCGACAGCGCGTTCGTGATGTGCGACGGGCCGTACATCGCGCACATCCGCGATCCCGGCAGCGCACCGCCGAACCTGGCGCGCGTGCAGGAAATCGCGGCAGGGATGTGGCGCGTCCAGACCGTTTCCGTCATCGACCAGGCCGAGTTGTGGATTGACGACATCCGCCTCGGCGACGTCGTTCAGCAGACCGGCGCGGCCGGCGCCGTCGACATCGCGCTCGCCGCCGCCGACGTGGCCGATCTCGCGCTCAGCCTGTCGCGCCGGGACGGGCAATTCCGGCAGCTCACGGACGATCCCTCATACACGACCGACAACGCCGCCAGCTTCAGCGGCACGGTGCGGATGGACCGCTTTCTTCCCGAGCGCTGGGGTCTCTCGATTCCGGTGACGTTTCAGCGGACGCTGGCGGGCAGTGAGCCATTCTACGTGAGCGGCACCGACATTCGCGCCGATGCATTGCAGGGTCTCCGCACGCCGCACACCGGCGCGTCGAGTTACGCGTTCGCGGCGCGGCGGGTGCGGCACGCAAGCGGTGGACTGGGGCGCTGGTTGCTCGATCCGCTGTCGGTGACCGGCTCGTACGCGAGTGGCGATGCGCGGACATCGCTGTCGCGCGCCAGCTCGTCGAACTACGTCTTTACGCTCGACTACACGGCGTCGCCCGGTGCCGCGCTGGTCAACGTCGCGGGGCTCGCGCTGCGGCTCAATCCGTCCCGGATCCACTTCCGTTCGGGTCTGATCGGGAGCGATGCGGAGCGGTTCACGTTTCTCGTGCCGATCGCGCAGCCAGGCGACACGGCGCCGCCTGCGATCTCACGAACTCGCCTGTGGCAGAACTCCGGCGGCGTGCAGCTCACGCCCGTCGGCGGCGTCCAGCTCGGCGTTGACGCCGTGTCGACGCGCGATCTGCGCGATTACGGCGACTCGACGACGATGGGTCGAGTGATTCGCCAGCAGCGCTCCTCGCTGTTCGGCGGCGATATCGGTGTGGAGACGCAGCGGCTGCTCGCGACGTCCCTCGCGCTCACGCCGCGCGTGGCGGGAGGGTGGATCCGGCCGCGCGCCACCGTCGGATCGTCGTTCGGTTTTACGCGCGACCCCAACGCCCGGCAGCCGTTACGTGCGGATGGCGATACCACCGGCGCGTTTCGCGTGCCGGCGGCCTTCAGCAACGCGCGCCGGTTCGAGACCGGCGCGCAGCTCGACGCGCGTCGCCTGGGGCAGGCGATCTTCGGCGACTCCGCGGGGCTAGCGGCGTGGCTCGGTCGCATCACGAGCCTGGACGTGACCTACAGCGAACAGCAGGGGTCGACGTTCAGCCGAGCGACGGACGCGCCGGATGCGGGCTATCAACTGGCGCTGGGTGGATTCGATGGCTTCCGGCAGGTCAACGGATTACTCGCCACCTCGGCGATACAAACCCGGACTCTCTCGACCGGTGGGGCGGCGATCCTGCCCCTCGGCATGCGCGCCAATGTCACCTATCGGTTGACGCGCGGAATCGTCTGGACTCTGCGGACCGACGAGCAGGTGCCGATTCGCACGCGCACGCGGGATTGGCCGAACGGGTCGATCAGCTGGTCCGTCTCACCCTCTCGAGAGCTGGTGGGGAGGATACTGACGAACATCAATGCCCGCCTTGGCTACCGCCGTTCGTTATCGCTGAACGAGCAGCCGACCTTTGCGACGCCAGGGATTACGGGGATCAACAGCACGGTCGAGAAAGCGTTTACTCCAGCGGCGTCTGTAACGTGGGTGGGCGGCGTGTTTACGAGCGTCGATCTGTCGCGGACGTCGTCGGACAGGCTCAGTGCCGGAAACCTGTTTCGCAGCACGCGGAACACGCAGAACGCTACGGTCACCTTCTCGTTCAAGGCGCCACGCATCAATCCGCGCTGGCGTTCCAACATCCGCACCACCGCTGGGTATTCCGTGGCTGACAACACGACCTGCCTGCGCCGCGCGGGGCAGGAAGCATGCGTCCCTTATGTGGACAGCCGGCAGTCACAGGCCCAGCTTACCATGGACACCGATCTACCGAGCAACATGAGCGCGGGACTCCAAATGGCCTATGTGCTGAACGAAGAGCGGCAAACCAACCGCAAGATCGCGCAGTTCGTGATCACGGCGTTTGTCCAATTGTCGACGAGCGTGGGGCAGATCCGATGAGGCTACCTCCACCAACCTTCACGATCCTCCTCATCCTGCTTCTCGCCGCGTGCCAGGCGCGTGCGGGAGATGGCAGCCGTTCGACCGCGGTCGAATTCAACGGGCGGACGGCGCTCACCTATATCGAGCGTCAGATGTCATTCGGGCCGCGGATTCCTAACAAGCCCGGTCACCAGCAGGAGGCGGACTGGCTGCTGGCCGAGCTGGGCGCCCGGGCCGATACGGTGATCGTGCAGGACATTGCGCATCGCCTGCGCAGCGGCGAGGTCCTGCACCTGCGCAACTTCTTCGCCCGGTTCAAACCACAGGCCACCGAACGGGTGCTGTTTCTGGCGCACTGGGACACGCGACCCATGGCGGACAAGAGTGCGAATCTCGGCCAGCAGCGGATGCCCGTGCCCGGCGCCAATGACGGCGCGTCCGGCGTAGCGGTGCTCCTGGGGGTCGCGGACGCGCTCAAGGCTCGGCCGCCGGCGAACGGCGTCGATCTCCTGTTCGTGGACGGCGAGGACTTCGGCGATTTTGCCGACACGAACGACGTGCTGATCGGCTCGCGCTGGTTCGCCGCGCATCAGCCGCCGGGTTATCAGCCTCTGTTCGCCGTGCTGTTCGATATGGTCGGCGACAAGGACCTGCAAATCTACCAGGAAGGCCAGTCAGTCGCGTTCGCGCCCGAAGTCGTACAGCGTGTGTGGCGCGTGGCGGCCGAGCGGGGGCACGAACGCCAGTTCATCCCGAGTGTGAAGTACCCGCTCACCGACGATCACGTGTCGTTACAAAAGGTAGGCATTCACGCCATCGACGTAGTGGATTTTGACTATCCCTATTGGCACACGACCGAGGATACGCTCGACAAAGTCAGCGCTGAAAGTCTGCAGATTGTCGGTGATGTCGCCGTTTCTTTGGTACGACAGTAGGCGGTAGGTTTGTCATGTTTGTGGCATGGACGACAAGCGTGCCGCTCTCATGCTCGCCTGTCTGGCACTAGCCGGCGCGGGCGTTCGCTACTTCCTCTCGCCTTCTCCTGCTTCTCCTCCTGGCGACGTGCAGCTCCAGTCTTCGTCGGCCAGCCGTCCGAACGCGCTGCGCGAAACGGCGCGACGCGCCGCCCAGCTCTCGCGACCCCTGCTTCCCGGCGAAAAGATCGACCTCGATAACGCCGACGTGAGCGAAATCACACGCTTACCTCGCGTCGGTCCTGCGCTCGCGCAGCGCATCGTCGCGTGGCGCACCCAGCACGGCCCATTTGGCAGTCTCGCGCGGCTCGACAGCGTGCCCGGCGTCGGTGCCAAATTATTAGACGCCATCCGTCCTTTTGTCGTCCAGCCTTGACCGGGGTACCCCCGACTCCCATTTTAGTCCCTTCAAATTCAACGAGTTGCATACGGCGAGCGTTGCGATTACCCAGGACAAGCTCGGTGAAATCCTTGTCCGTGAAGGCCTGATCACCCAGGAACAGCTCAGAAAGGCCCTTCTGGAGCAGAAAAACTCCGGGATGCGCCTGGGCTATACCCTGGTCAAGCTGGGTTTTATAGAGGAAACCGAGGTCAGCAAGATGCTGGCCCGGCAGTACCGCATGCCGGCGGTCGACCTATCGCGGTTCGAGGTCGACCCTAAGATCCTGAGACTCCTCCCCCCCGACATCGCCAGCAAGCACACGGTTCTCCCCCTGAAACGGGAGGGGAGAACCCTCACGGTCGCCATCGCCGATCCCAACAACGTGACGGCGATCGAGGACATCAAGTTCATCACCCGTTGCGACGTTTTTCCGGTCATCGCCGGGGAATACACGCTGCGCAACGCCATCGACCGCTACTACCAGCAGTCGGACGCCCAGCTGCAGACGCTGCTCAAGTCGGTCGAGGCGGCCGAGGATCTCGAGGTCGTCGAGGATCAGGAAGATGAGGACGTCAAGGCACAGGACCTGGCCGACGACGCCCCCGTGGTGAAGCTGATCAACGGGCTGCTGACTGACGCCGTGAAGCGCGGCGCCTCCGACATTCACATCGAGCCGTTCGAGCACGAGATGCGGGTGCGCTACCGCGTCGACGGCGCGCTGCAGGAAGTGATGAAGCCGCCGGTGAAGATGCGCGCCGCCCTGACGTCGCGCGTCAAGATCATGGCACAGCTCAACATCGCCGAGCGCCGCGTACCTCAGGACGGGCGCATCAAGCTGAAAATGGGGAGCAAGGTGATCGACTTCCGCGTGTCGACCCTCCCTGTGCTGTTCGGCGAAAAGATCGTGCTGCGAATTCTTGACAAGGGCAACCTGACGCTCGACCTGAAGACGTTCGGGTTCGAGCCCAAGGCCGAAGAGAACCTGCTGCGCGCCATCGAGAATCCCTACGGCATGGTGCTGGTGACGGGCCCCACAGGATCCGGCAAGACGACGACGCTATACTCGGCCCTGTCGCGGATTAACCAGATCGACGTGAACATCATGACGGCCGAGGATCCGGTCGAGTACAACTTGCTCGGCATCAACCAGGTGCTCGTGCGGAACGAAGTCGGCATGACGTTCGCCGCGGCGCTCAAGGCATTCCTGCGGCAGGACCCGAACATCATCATGGTCGGCGAGATCCGCGATCTCGAGACCGGCTCGATCGCCATCAAGGCCGCGCTCACGGGCCACCTCGTGCTCTCGACGCTGCACACCAACGATGCTCCCTCCACCATCACGCGCATGGTGGACATGGGCATCGAGCCGTTCAACGTGGCGAGCGCGGTGAATCTGGTCGTGGGTCAGCGGCTGGTGCGGCGCATCTGTAAGGAGTGCAAGCAGCAGCACGAGTACTCGCCCGAGGAGATGCACGCCTTCGCCATCGACAAGAAGGAAGGCCCGTTCTTCAAGGGCGCCGGATGTGACACGTGTGCCGGCACCGGCTACCGCGGGCGGCAGGGCTTGTACGAAGTCATGGCGCTGACGAGCCCGCTGCGACGCGAGATCCTGAAGGGCGCCTCCACGGAAGAGCTGCGCGATCTTGCCGTCAAGGAAGGCATGTTGACACTGCGCATGGACGGCATGGTGAAGGTCAAGAAGGGCGTCACCACGCTGGAAGAAGTCGTCAAAGAAACCGCTGCCGGATAAGGAGAGGAAGCAATGCCAGTCAACCTCCGCGCGCTCCTCGAGGAGATGATCGAGAAGGACGCGTCCGACCTCCACCTCGTGGCGGGCGAGCGCCCCAAGCTCCGCGTGGATGGCGACATCGTGAACGCCTCCACCGACGAGGTCATGACGCCCAAGGACACGCTGTCGCTCGCGTACTCGGTGCTCACCGAAAACCAGAAGAAGCGGTTCGAGACCGAGAACGAGCTGGACTTCTCGTTCGGCATTCAGAATCTGGCGCGCTTCCGCGGCAACGCGTTCAAGCAGCGCGGCTGCGTGTCGGTCGTCATCCGGCAGATCCCGTTCAGCGTGAAGACGTTCCAGGAGCTCGGCTTGCCCAACGTCGTGGCACAGCTCGCCGATCGGCCGCGCGGGCTTGTGCTCGTCACGGGACCCACCGGGTCGGGCAAGAGCACGACGCTGGCCGCGATGATCGACAAGGTCAACAAGGAGCAGAAGGGGCATATCATCACGGTCGAGGACCCGATCGAGTTCATCCATCGGCACCAGGGATGCATCGTGAACCAACGCGAGGTCGGGACCGACACCAACAGCTTCGCCAACGCGCTGAAGTACGCGCTGCGGCAGGACCCCGACTTCGTGCTGATCGGCGAAATGCGCGATCTGGAGACGATTTCGGCGGCTCTCACGATCGCCGAGACCGGTCACCTGGCGTTCGCCACCCTGCACACCAATTCGGCGGCGGAGTCGATCAACCGGATCATCGACGTATTTCCGTCGCACCAGCAATCGCAAGTGCGTGCGCAGCTGGCGTTCGTGCTCGAAGGCGTGATTACCCAGACGCTGCTACAGCGGGCGAAGGGCCGCGGTCGCGTGATGGCCGCCGAGATCATGATCTGTACGCCCGCGATTCGCGCCCTGATTCGCGACGACAAAGTGCACCAGATCGAGTCGTCGATGCAGGCCGGAAAGAAGTATGGAATGCAGACGCTGAACGACGCGCTCTATCAGCTCTACATGGCGCGTGAGGTCACCAAGGACGAGTGCCTGCGTGTGACATCCAAGCCCAACGATTTCCTGCGATCCATCGGCGAAACGCCCCCGGACGAGAAGGACGGTCCGCCGGTCACGGCCGGGCTGCCGAAGGGCGCCCCACCCAAGGTCGCCGTGCGCCCGTGAGGCGCGGCGCGGAGGAATAGATCATGCCGGTCTACGAGTACACCGCGCGCAACCTGAAGGGCGATCTGGTCCGCGACAAGATCGACCTCGCGACGCGCGATGATGTCATCGCCCACCTGCGCAAGAACCGCATGGTGGTCGTACAAGTCCGCGAGGCCAAGGGCGGCGGCGGCAGTCTTATGGCGTTCTTCAAGGCTGGCGTGAAGACGCGCGACGTCGTGATCTTCACCCGCCAGTTCGCCACCATGATCAACTCCGGCCTGCCGCTGGTGCAGGCGCTGGACATCCTGTCGCAGCAGACCGAAAACAAGGTCCTGGCGGACGTCACGCGCGCGGTCGTGTACGACGTCGAGAGCGGGCACACGCTCGCCGACGCGCTCCGCAAGCATCCCAAGGCGTTCAGCGATCTGTACGTCAACATGGTGGCCGCGGGTGAAGCGGGGGGTATTCTCGATACGATTCTGCTGCGCCTCGCGCAGTTCCTGGAAAAGAACGACTCGATCATTCGCAAAGTGAAGGGCGCGATGATCTACCCGGCCGTGATCTTCTCGGTCGCCGGGATCGCCGTCGCCGTGCTGCTCATCTTCGTCATCCCGACGTTCCAGAACATGTTCGCGTCGGTGAACCTCGCGCTGCCGCTGCCGACCCGCATCGTGATCGGCGCGAGCAACGTCCTCAAGAACTTCTGGTGGGCGATCATCATCGTCGCGGTCTTCACCGTGGTGGGCATCAACCGCTACTACAAGACGACGGCCGGCAAGCTTCAGATCGACAAACTGCTGCTGAGCCTGCCCGTGCTCGGCGACCTGCTGCGCAAGTCGGCCGTATCGCGGTTCACGCGCACCCTCGGCACGCTGATCTCCTCGGGCGTTTCGATTCTCGATGGCCTCGAAATCACGGCGCGTACCGCCGGGAACATGGTCATCCATAACGCCGTGATGGAATCACGGGCCTCCATCGCGGGCGGTGAGACGATCGCCGCGCCGCTGCAGAAGTCCAAGGTCTTCCCACCCATGGTGATTTCCATGATCGCCGTGGGTGAGCAGACGGGCGGTCTGGACGAGATGCTCACGAAGATCGCCGACTTCTACGACGACGAAGTCGACGCCGCCGTCAGCGCGCTGCTCTCGCTGCTCGAGCCGATCATGATCGTGGTGCTGGGCGTGATCGTCGGCGGCATGGTGGTCGCGATGTATCTGCCCATTTTCGACATGGTCAACGCCGTCCAGTAACGCGTGGGCACGATGGCACGTCGGCACGAGAGCGTCATTCACATCGTGCCGACGTGCAGACGTGCTACGTGCATCGCCTTGCCCGCAGTTCGGTGCTCACCGCTATTGCATTTTGCCAGAGCCCAGCCAATAATGGCCCCCCATGCGCTGGCTCGGCGTCAAGTCGTCCGCTATCCCGACCGCCCGCGAGCTCCTCCGCCTTGTCTATGCCGGGCGGATGTGCCTGGCGATCGCGATCTATGTCACGACCGCCCTCAAACTCAGGGTCGCGGCACCGCTCGACATTCTGGTCACATCGCTGGTCCTGGTCACCGCCGCCGCCGTAACGCTCGCGTCCTACTGGCATACGCATTTCCGTCGAAGGATCCCCGGTCCTACGTTCCTGTATCTCCAGGCGCTGTTCGATGTTATCCTGATCACGGCCGTAGTCCACATGACGGGCGGCGCCGAAAGCGACCTCGCCAGTCTCTACGTCATTCTCGTCGCCGTGACGGCGTTGCTGATGCCACCGGCCAACGCGGGTCTGGTCACGCTGTTCGCCGGGCTCGTCTACTTTGCGGACGTGTTCTGGGGGCACCAGGGGACCATATCCGCCGGTGTCTGGATCCAGCTTGGGGTCTTCATGTTGGTCGCCATGGTGATGGCGTACGTGGCCAGCCGAGTCAACGTGATGGGCGCCGAGCGCGAAGCCCTCGCCGCGGAGGTGCGCCAGGTCCAGCTCGAGGCGGATGACGTGCTCCGCAATATCCGTACGGGCGTGCTCACCGTGGATGCCGACGGCCGCCTGCTCTACGCCAACCCAGCCTCTGAAGACATCCTGGGGTTCAAGGCACGCGAGTGGCTGGGGCGACCCGTCATGCCGGAGTTTGCCCGGCTGGCCCCCGAGTTCTGGGCCGCGGTCACCTCGACGGCGCGCCGCGGCGTGCGTTTGATGCGGGTCGAGGCGACGGTCCATCGACCCGATCGCACCTTCCCGATCGGCGTCACGACCACGACCCTCGACGGACCGGTCGGCGCTCGGCCCCGTGTGTCAGCGATCTTCACCGATATCTCCGACTCCAAGCGGCTGGAGGAGCTGCACTTGCGCGCGGAGCGACTCGAGGCGGTTGCCGAGCTGTCGTCGAGCCTCGCGCACGAGATCAAAAACCCGCTGGCGTCCATCCGGAGCTCGGTGGAACAGCTGGGTCGCTCCTCGCGCGCCAATCCGGATGAAAAGTTCCTCGCCAACCTGATCGTGCGCGAAAGCGACCGGCTGTCGCGCCTGCTGTCGGAGTTTCTCGATTTCTCGCGAGTGCGCGTGACCGAATGCCGGCCCATGGATCTGCACGTGGTCGCCGAGGCGGCCATTCGGCTGGTGCGCCAGCATCCTGATTGCGGCTCCGGGGTGAAGATCACGCTGGAAGGTGGGCCGACGCCGATGGAAGGTGATGAGGATCTGCTGCACCGCGTCGTCACCAACCTCGTCCTCAACGCCGTGCAGGCTGCCGGCCCGAAAGCGGCCGTGAAAGTCCGCACCGGACGCGCGGCCGCAAATGACCTGCCCGGCGGGGCCGGCATCGATAACCCCGTGGCGCTGCGCGTGAGCGACAACGGTCCCGGCATCCCCGACGATTTGCAGAACCGCCTGTTCGAGCCGTTCTCTACAGGACGCGTCGGCGGCACGGGGCTCGGACTCGCCATCGTGCAGCGGGCCGTGGAAGCGCACCGCGGCCTCGTGCTGGTTGACACGAAAGCGGGTGGGGGGACGACGTTCACCGTCTACTTCCCGGCCGCTCGGCGGAAGGAGGAAGCCGCGTAATGGCGAACGCTCCGTCTATCCTCGTCATCGACGACGAACAGGGCATCCTCGAAACCCTCCGTATCCTGCTCAAGAACGAGGGCTTCGATGTAACGATCGCGCAGGGCGGCAAGGCGGGTCTCGAGCAGCTCAAGAACTCGGCCCCAGACATCGTCTTGACCGACCTCAAGATGCCCGGCGTCACCGGCATCGAGATCCTATCAGCCGTGCGGGGGCAGGACCCTGAGACCCCCGTCATTCTGATGACCGCCCAGGCATCGCTGCAGACAGCCATTCAGGCGGTGAATGAGGGCGCTTTCTACTATATACAGAAGCCCTTCTCGAACGACGACATGGTGGCGATTTGCCGCCGCGCCGCCGAGCACCGGCGCCTGCGCGCCGAGAACAAGCAGCTTAAGCAGGAAATCCGCCGCCGCGAGCGCTCCGGGCAGGTCAAGCCGCTCGGCAAGTCCCGGCTGTTTAGCGACGTGCTCCGGCTCGCCGAGCAGGTCGCGCCCACGGAAAGCACCGTGCTGATCCAGGGAGAATCGGGCACCGGGAAGGAAGTCATCGCCCGCTACCTCCACGAGCTCTCGGTGCGCGTCGAGGGCCCGTTCCTCTCGCTGAACTGTGGGGCGCTCCCGGAAAGCCTGCTCGAGTCGGAGCTGTTCGGCCATGTGAAGGGATCGTTCACCGGCGCTGTACGGGACAAGCAGGGGCTCTTCGCCGCCGCCCGCAGCGGGACGTTCTTCCTCGATGAGATCGGCGAGATGTCGCCGGCCACGCAGGTCAAGCTGTTGCGCGTGCTGCAGGAGCGCGAAGCGATTCCCGTCGGCGGTACCGAGGCGATTCCGGTGGATGTGCGGGTGGTCGCCGCGACCAATCGCGACCTCGAAGAGGACATCAAGCGGGGGCGCTTCCGCACCGACCTCTATTATCGGCTGAACGTGATCAACATCCATCTGCCCCCGCTGCGCGATCGGCGCGACGACATTCCGATCTTCGTCAAGGAATTCCTGGCGCACATCGCGGGTGAGCGCGGCGAGACGGGGAAAACGCTCTCGCCCGAGGCGGAAGAAGTGATCATGGCGTACGACTGGCCGGGCAATGTACGCGAGCTCGAGAACGCGCTCGAACGCGCCGTGACGCTGACGAAAGGCGACGTGATCCCGCGCGCCGCGATCCCCGACCGGATCAGCGAGCGCAAGGCCGAGCCGCTCGTCGCCGAGCGGTTGCACAAGAACCCGTCGCTCGATGTGATCGAGCAGGCCTACATCACCTGGGTCCTGCAGAGCGAAGGGGGAAACAAAACTCGCGCCGCCGAGGTCCTGGGAATCGACCCGTCCACGCTGTACCGGAAACTGAGTCGCTACGACGGCAGCGAGAAGAAGTCCGATTCCGAGCCTACGTCGCCACCAGCCCCTCCAGGCTCCCGTTCTCCGGCCGAGTGATCCGGTTGGCGTGGCGACGCTGGAGCAGCTCTCCGGTGCCACCCGCTACAACCGCTGGATGTTCGATCGCCTCCGTCGCTGGGTGGGTCGGCGGGTGCTCGAGATCGGGTCCGGCATCGGGAACCTGTCCGCGTACCTCGTCAAGTCCGAACGGCTCGTGGTCACCGACACGCGGTACGAGTATCTCGACCGGCTGCGCGCGCGCTTCGCACAACACCCCAACGTGGCGATCGAACGGCTCTACTTGCCTGACGAGCACGGGGCGCTCGCCGGGCAGCACTTCGACACGATCATCTGTCTCAATGTTCTCGAGCACGTGGCCGACGACGTCCGCTCGCTGGTGGCCATGCGCGGACTGCTCGCGCGGGGTGGCCGGCTCGTCCTCCTGGTGCCCGCCCTTCCCGCGCTCTATGGCACGATGGACCGGGCGCTGGGCCATCACCGCCGTTACCAACGCGGCGGCCTTGCGGAGCTGCTCCGCGCCACCGGCTACACGGTGACGCATATCGAATACTTCAACCTCGCGGGCGTGCTTGGCTGGTGGTTCGCCGGGCGAGTCCTGCGCCGCGAAATGATTCCTGCGGGTTCGCTCAAGCTGTACGACGCGCTGGTTCCGCTGTTCCGGCTCGAGTGGCTGCTGCCCTGGCGGGTGGGCCAATCGCTCATCGCGATCGGACAGGTGCTGTGATGCGGGAAGAACGCCGCTCCCCCAATCTGTTGCTGTCGGTGATCGTGCCGGCGTACAACGAGGCCGCCACGGTGGACGCCGCGCTGCGCCGCGTCCGCACGGTCCCCCTCCGGCTCGAGATCATCGCCGTGAACGACGCGTCGACCGACGGCACGCGCCAGATACTGGACGCTGCGGCCGAAAAAGGCATCGTCGACCGTGTGATCCACCATGACAGGAACCGGGGGAAGGGAGCCGCGATCCGCAGCGGCATCGCCGTCGCAACCGGCGACGTGGTCGTGGTGCAAGACGCCGACCTCGAGTACGACCCGGCGGACCTACCGGATCTGTTGCTTCCCATTCGGTCCCGCCAGGCGGACGCCGTCTACGGGTCGCGCTTTCAAGGTGGCCCGCGTCGCGTGCTCTATTTTTGGCACTTCGTCGGCAACCGCGTCCTCACGCTGCTGTCCAACATGCTCACCAATCTCAACCTCACCGACCTCGAGACCTGCTACAAGCTCGTGCGCACCGACCTGATGAAGAAGCTGCCATTGTCGTCCAATCGCTTCGGATTTGAAGTCGAGATCACCGCACGACTGGCGCAGGCACGAGCGCGGATCTGGGAGATACCCATCTCGTACAGCGGTCGTACGTACGCGGAGGGGAAGAAGATCACGTGGCGTGACGGTCTCGCGGCCCTGTTCCACATCCTGCGCTACAACCTGATCGTCCCAGCCAGCTCCGACGCGTGGCGCTTACCAGCGAAGTAAAGGCGGGGTTGATCACCGCCGCCGTTTCGCTGGCGGTCGGGATTCTAGCGTTGAATCAGGCGCTCGTCGGTGTGTTCTATGACGACGGGTTGTACGCCGGCCTCGCGACGTCGCTCGCGAGCGGTCACGGCTATGTGCATCCCAATCTTCCGGGAATGCCGGGCGGCGTGCATTTCCCGCCGTTCTATCCGGTAGTGCTCGCCCCATTCTTCGGGCTCCTGTCTGTTTCGGCTGCGGCGCTGACGGCAAAAATCCTGAATGCGCTGCTGGCCGCCGCGGCTGCAGGACTCATCGCATGGCACGCCAGCCGATCTGAGTTGCTTGGATCGGGCCTGCCGCGGTGGGTAGCCCCGGCGATCGTTGCCGCCGCTGCGATTGGCATCCCGGTCCTTGCCACGCAGACCGTGCTTTTCGCTGAACCGCTGTTCGGCGTCTTGCTCGTCATCGTGATAGTCCTGGTTGATGCGATTCCGACAGAGCAAGATGGGCGGTCGCGGTGGATGGCCGGAGGTGTGGCTGCGCTGGCTCTGCTGACACGCTCGATCGGCATTGCCATCGTGATCGGCGCCGTCTGTTTTCTGCTCGCACGCCGCTTACCCCTGCGAGTCTGGGCCGCGACGTTGCTTCCTCCGGTTATCGCCCTCCTGGCCTGGGGCATCTGGGTCGCGACCCACGTCGGCCGGATTGACCCAGCATTGGCGCTCGTGTACGGCACATACGGTGCGCCGCTCAGGGAAGCGGGCTTCTCCGCGGTTAGCGGCAATGTCCGCGATCTCTCGCGCCCACTCGAGATACTCGCCTTCGGATGGATCGAGCTTCGTTGGTTGTACGTCCTACTTGCCACAGCCGCCCTGGGCGTTGGGCTGTACGGGCTGTTTTTGGTCTCGCGGCGTTCGGCGATCGGCTGCTCCCTGATCTTCTATCTCATCATCCTGGCCATCTGGCCGTACCCACCGGATCGATTTCTCTGGGTGATCCTGCCCTGGCTCGCGCTGACCTGGGCGGCGGGAGCCGCGGAGCTCTGGCGACGTTGGCCCCCCCCCCGCGCCCGCATACCGGTCGGCCTGCTGGCTGCGCTTGTGGCAGGCGGTTACCTCCGTTACGAGTTTCAAGGCTTCAAGGGCCGATGGTGGGACAGTCAGGCGCGCGCCATTTCAGCCAACTTCGTCGAGCTGCTACCCGTCGTTCAGAACCTTCCTGACACGGCCATTGTCGCGACCGACGACGAGGCGCTCGTCTGGCTCTATACCCGACGTCGCTCCGTCCCGCTTTATCTCGAGCGCTATCGCGGTCGCGACTTGATTCGCCCCACGCCGGCCGAGCATCGCGCTTATCTCGAGCGCATGGGTGTCACGCATGTCTTGCTGGCCAGCGCGACGTCTCCGTCCGCCATCGAGTTGCGAAGCCTGCTTGGCGCCTACCCCTCGTTGCTCACCGCCATCTATCGCTGGTCCGACGGCCGCTGGCTCTTTGCCGTGAATCGTGGACAGTAAGGATCGCCGGCTTTACCTCGCGGTCGCGGTCTGCGCGCTCGTGCCGTATGTGCCCTCCCTGTGGAACGGGTTCGCGTTGGACGATCTCTACATCATCGTCTGGAATCCGCTCGTGCATTCGTTGCAGGGAGTATGGCGCGCGTTCGCCGCGCCGTACTGGCCGCCGGACCTTGGTGGCCAGATGTACCGCCCACTCCCACTGGCGACGTTCGCGGTGGACTGGACTCTCACCCATGGTCACCCGGTCTGGTTTCACGCGATGAACCTGCTCTGGCATGCGGGGGTGGCGGTAATCGTAACCGCGCTCGCTTTTGGTTCCCCCTCTCCCGAAGGGAGAGGGGGCCAGGGGGTGAGGACAGCGCTCGCGGCGGGGCTGCTCTTCGCGGTCCACCCGGTGCACGTGGAGGCAGTCGCCAACGTCATCGGTCTCGGCGAATTGATGGCTGCGGCCGGTGTGTGCCTGGCCGTGTACGCCGCTGTCGTTCGCCAAAACGTGTGGTGGAGCGGCGCGGCTCTCGTGCTGGGATTGCTGAGCAAGGAGAACGCGCTCGTCGCGCCCGCGCTGATTGTCGCCGCCTGGATTATCCAACCCACTCCCCGCCCCCGCCCCCCCCGGCAGCGGATGGCCGCGTTTCTGCTGAGCTGGTTGGTGATCGCCGGCGCGTACGTCGCAGTCCGGGGCGTCGTTCTTCATCCGTACGCTCGCTTGCAAGCGACGGCTCCCGTGTTCCTCGGCGAGAGCGCCATCGCGGGACGGTTCACGGCCGTGGCGGTTCTGAGTGATGTCCTCCGCCTGCTCGTGTTTCCGCTGAAGCTGCGCGTGGACTACTCACCTGCCGAGCGCACCATTGTGCGGTCGGTGCTGGACGGGCCGCTCATCCTCGGCCTGGCATCCTTCGCTTTGTGGGCCTGGTTGTTGGTGATGGCCTGGCGGCGGCAGCGGAAGGTGGAGGCGTACGGATTGGTGTGGATCGCGATCGCGTTTCTTCCCGTTTCCAACCTCCTGTTTTCGACGGGTGTGCTGCTCGCCGAGCGAACGCTGTATCTCCCCTCGGCCGGCCTGGCTCTCGCCGCGGGCGCCGCGCTCGCGCGCCTGCCCGCTCGACGGTTCGGTGTCGCGCTCGCATTGCTCGCGTTGGCCGGTGCAATTCGGTCGGCGTTGCGAACGCCGGTCTGGCGGAACGATTTCGCCGTGACGGCAAGCATCCTCGAAGACTCGCCCAACTCGTATCGTGGCCCTGCCCGTATCGCCGCGATTTACCAGAGCCGCCGGCAACCGGAACGCGCACTGGCCGCGCTGCGCGAAGCCACGCGCATCTATGACCGTGACCCCACGCTGTTCATTGCGGGGGCCGATGCGGCGCTGACGCTGGGCAATTCGCATCTCGCCGATTCGCTGTTGGCGCGCGCCGAGCGGCTGTGTTATCGCTGCCCCGGTTCTTATCGGACGCAGGCGCTCGCGGCGCGCTCGCGGGGCGATTCGGCGGTTGCGGACTCGCTGCTCGCGCGCATGCCATGAAACGCGGGCCCCTGCTCGTCTTCTTCGCCGCGGTGGTCCTATACCTGCCAACCGTCCGCTACGGCTTCGTGCAGGACGACCGGGCAGCCATCGTCTTGAATCCGGGCGCGCATTCGCTGGGCGCCGCGGTCGAGGCTTTCAACGCTCCGTATTGGCCGCGCGAAACCGGCGCAGGGCTGTACCGTCCCATCACCATTCTCAGTTACGCGCTCGACTGGACGATCGCCGGCGCGCGGCCGGGCTGGTTCCACTTCATGAACGCGCTGTGGCACGGTCTTGCCGCCGCGCTGTTCGTCGTCGTGATCGCGCGGTGGCTGCCACCCGTCGCGGCCGCCGGGGCGGGTCTGATTTTCGCCTGGCATCCGGTGCACGTGGAGGCCGTCGCCAATCTGGTCGGCCGCGCCGAGCTGCTCGCGGCGGTGGGAATTCTCGGGGCCGTGGCCCTAGCGCGACGTGGACGCTGGGCGCTTGCGGTGGCCTGCGCGGCACTCGCCATGTTCAGCAAAGAACATGGTGTCATCGCCGGTGTCGTCATACTGCTGGATAAGTGGCTCCAACCGTCCGACGAGCGACCTTATCCCGTCGCGTTCTGGCTCGCGCTCGCGCTGGTCACGCTCGGATTCGTCGTTGCGTGGTTTGCCATCGGTTGGGTCGGGGAGAACGATGCTGCCGTCGCATTCTATGGGACTGGACTCTGGGGACGGCTCGCGATGGCATTGCCGGCTATGCTGCGCGCCGCCGCGCTGCTGTTGTGGCCGGCGTCGCTCTCGAGCGACTACGGACCGCAGGTCTTGCCCGTGCGTTCAGCGCTGTCAGTTGAAGCGTTACTGGGGTTGTGCGTCGCGATTGTTGTTCCCGCGCTAGTCTTTTGGTGCCGGCGCCGCGCGCCGGCGATTGCGTTTGCTGCAGGGCTCGCCGCGCTGTCCTACCTCCCGACGGCGAACATCTTGTTCGCCTCGGGCGTCGTTCTGGCCGAGCGCAATCTCTATCTGGCCGCAGCGCTGCCGGGTGCGCTCGTGGGCTGGATGATTGAGGCGCTTGTCACGAGGCGCGGCCTCCGGCCTGCTGTCGCCGCCGCTGGTGTCTTCGTCATCGCTTGCGGTGCCCGCTCGTTCGCGCGACTGCCCGCCTGGCGCAACAATCGATCGCAGGTGCTCACGCTGCTCCGCGATCATCCAGAATCGTATCGCGGCCACGCATCCGCGGCCGCCGTCCTCGCCGGGATCGGTGATACGGCCGGAGCGCGC
>DASWCE010000189.1:0-1610 GCA_036390255.1 Gemmatimonadales bacterium
GTGGCGATCACGTCCGAGCGCGGCGGGAAGCGCAACGGCATGATCGCCGACAGTGCGGTCCGCGCGTCGATCGTGCCTGCGATTCCGCGCGTGTCGGTCTACGTCCACAAGTTCAACTACAGCCACGACCTGATCTTCGAGACCGGCCGCTACGTACTGCACCTGTTGCGCGACGACCAGTTCGAGCTGATCCACCGCCTCGGCTTCACGAGCGGGCGCGCGCGCGACAAGCTGGCCGGCGTCCCGCACCGCACCGGCACGCTGGGCGTGCCGGTGCTCGACGACTGCTACGCACACTTCGAGTGCCGCGTGGCGAATGTGATGGACACGGGGAGTTCGACCTGTTTCCTCGGGGACGTCGTGGCCGTGGGTCACGGCGCCGCCGATCGCCCGAGTGGAACGGTGATGACGGCCGCCCATTTCCGCGCGAACATGCCGGCCGAGTGGCGGGGCGAGTACGAGGCGTTGCTGCGCGCCGCGCAGGCCTTCGCCGCGGAGCGCTCGCGGGACATTCGGCCGGTGGTCTGGAGGGGGCTCCCAGCCCTCGAGTGAGTCGATGGGCGCGCCACCCGACTTGCGGCCTACGAGCGGGGGGCGCTTCGTGAAGGTACGAACACCACCCCTCACTTCTGCTGCGAGGCGATCATGCGAGCCATCGGAGTTGCGCTGGGGATCCTGAGCGTCTGCCGAGCGTCTGCCGCGAGCCAGGTGTACTCCCCCAAGGCCGGCGTTGGAATGGCCTTCACTATCGCGAGCCCCGCCGGACAGCTCGCCGGCTTCTTGAACGTGTTCGTTCCCCTGAAACTCGGCCGTCACCTCCGCCTGGAGCCGCAAATCGGGTGGCGGTCCAGCTCGTTTAACGAAGTCGCGAGCGATCCCACGGCCCCCGCGAATAGCCTGTCGGGATCGACCCGGGTGCTGCTGATCGGGGTCGGTGTGCTCGGGACGCAGCAGCCGGGTGATGGGGCGACCATCCTCTACTACGGGCCGCGCTTCGGCCTTGCGTGGACGCGAGCTAATCTCACCGACGCGTCGTCGGCCTCCTCGCTCACGGAGACGCAGACCAGCTGGTACGCCAGCGCGGTGGTCGGCGGGGAGCATCTCTTCTCGCATCTGAGCATCGGCGGCGAGGTCGGGTTCGGCTACCTCCACAGCGGGACGCCCCAATGGACGCAAACCGGCCCCGCGACTTTCACCGCCGCGGACACGAAAGGTCATGACCTGGGGACGAACGCGACGGCGTTGGTGCGTTGGTACTTCGGAAGTTGAGTGTCTGCCCGGAAACGTCACCGCCCCGGCGGGCACGCCGGGGCGGGAGTAGCGGCGGTCGCAGCGAGACTCGCGATGAGCGCCAGGCGGAGCTAGTATCACCGCTCTCCGTTTCACGAGGGGTCAATGAGGCTGGCCTTCGCTGTTGCCCTGCCGTCGCAGCTCCTCCTGCTCGTCAAGCCCATCGTGGCTCAGACTGGACGCGGCGTCCTCGTGCCGGTAGGCGCGCACGTGAAGGTCGACACCGAGTCGGGCGGGCAATCGGTCGAAGGGACCATTGTCGCGTGGCGCGGCGACACGCTGCTGGTCCAGCCCCAATCGCGCACGGATACGGTGCGCGT
>DASWCE010000190.1:0-6259 GCA_036390255.1 Gemmatimonadales bacterium
CGGCGAGCGCGGCCGTCGCGCCGCGCAGGTTCGTCGCATCCGGCAGTCGCACGACGGCGATGACGCCACTGGCGAGCAGCGCGTCAGTCACGGGCGAGCGCCCCCTCGATGCCCTCTTGCTCGATCACCAGCTTCCAGCGCCTGACAGCCGCCACGAAGCTCGGGAGCCGCGAAGCCTCCGCGAGTGCAGCGACGGGCAGTCCCAGGCACGTAAGGTGCGCGGCGCAAGCCAGCGCGAGGCCCTCGGGCACTCGCCCTCGGCGGCCTGTGAATGCCGAGATCAGCGGCACCACGCGGATGCGCATCTTCGTCTCCTGGTTGGTCAGAATCACTCGCCATTCATGATCGAGCCACGGGTTCCGGAACCGCTCGACGACCGAGCGGGCGAACGCCTCGGCCGCGTCTGCCGGCAAGTCGGTCGCGGGGATGATCTCGTCGAACAGCACGCGCCGCAAGAATGCCCCAAGACGCGGATGGTCCACCGCCTCGCGCACGGTTCGCACTCCGGCCAGGACGGCGAGCGGCGCCACCGCCGTGTGAGTGCCGTTCAGGAGGCGAAGCTTGCGCTCCTCGTAGAACCCGATGTCGGTCGCGAACACGACCGGCTCTGGACTCACGTCGATTGGGAACGCGCCCCGGAGCGCGCGCGGGTCCCCCTCGATGGCCCACAATGCGTAAGGCTCCGTGACGGTGAGCAACGTATCCGTGTAGCCCAGGCCGTGCTCGATCGCGGCACGCTGCTCCGCCGGGGGCGCGCCCGTCGTGATCCGGTCCACCAACGAAGAGCAAAACCGCACGTGGGTCGAAAGCCATCGGCGGAAAACGTCGCCACCCTCGCGTCCCCCGGCCACCTTATCCACCATTGCCGCGAGCTGCGGGCCGTTGTCCGGCACCAGCTCTGTGGGGATCACGAAGACCGGTGGACCTTCGGGGAGGCGCTCGAACCGCGCATATAGTAGATCGGTCAGCCGGGCGGGGAACCCCGACTCTATCCGGAAGCCGGCCTCGGTCACGTTGCTCACGATCACCTGGAGCTCCGGCCGTGTCGCAACTTCGCGCACCGCTTCCCACTCGGTGTCGGCGACGAGCGCGCGCGAAATCGACCCGATCAAGCGAGTCCGCTCGACGGGCGTGCCCTTCTCCAGCCCTCGTTCGAGGAGGGTGAACAGGCCGTCCTGGGCGTTGATCGCCCGCGCGTTTCCATGGGGCGTGCTCTGGACGACGACGATCCGGCCGCCCCCGCCCCCCCATGCGCCCGCGCGGTTCGCGGCGTCCACGGACGCGGCACACAGAGCGCGCAGGAGCATGCCCGTGCCGAACTGCAGCACCCGTTCCGGCAACTCCTGTCGGCGGTAGGCACGGTCGGTCCATTGCGCTTGACTCAGGCTGCTAAGGATCGTCGCACTCGCGTCATGCGGGTCACTAATAAGCTGCGCCGGTCGGGCCCCGAGGCAAACGGCCATCTCTTGCGCCGCGGCAACGGGGACCTGTGGTGCACGTGCGACAGTGACGATCACGACAATCGCGAGGGTATAGTCTGCACAAGGAGGCCGTCATGAAGGCTTTCCGTTTGACCGCGCTTGCCCTGGTTGTGCTCGCAGTCGGCTGTTCGTCCGATCCCGTTGGTCCCCCGCCTCGTATCACCGCGCTGCCGCGCGCACTCACGACTCAAGAGCAAAGCCTGATTCAGGCGGACAACCGCCTTGCGATCAAGCTGCTCAAGCAGGTGAACGCGGAGACGCGCGACACCATGCCCAACCTGTTCATCTCGCCGCTATCGGTGACGATGGCGCTGGCGATGGCCTACAACGGCGCGGCCACCACGACGGCCGAGGCGATGCGATCGACGCTCGAGCTCGATGGCATGACCGTGGCCGAGGTCAATGAAGGCTATCGCAGCCTCATCGAATTATTACGAAACCTGGACCCCCACGTTCACTTTCAGATCGCAAACTCGGTGTGGTATCGGCAGGATTACGCCGTCAAGCAGTCGTTCCTCGACGTCAACCGCGACTACTACGACGCACAGGTCACGCCGCTTGACTTCCTCTCACCGTCCGCGCCCGCGACCATCAATGCGTGGGTAAGCCAGCAGACACACGGCCTCATCGACAAGATCGTCGAGAGTATCCCCGACTACATGCGCCTATATCTCATCGATGCGATCTACTTCAAGGGCGACTGGACAGCACAATTCGATGCCAATCTCACACAGCCCCGGCCCTTCCGTCTCGAAGACGGCTCATTCGTAAACGTGCCGACGATGGCCCGTGGCGAGGCAGAACTGCGTACGGCGTTGCGCCCCAACGCCACGGTCGTCGATTTGCCGTACGGTGGCCAAGCGTTCTCCATGACGATCGTCATCCCTGACGACAGCAGCAGCGTGGATCATCTCGTCATGGCCCTGACCGCGGAGCAGTGGGACGATTGGACAGGGAATCTGCACGACGCCAAGGCGGAGCTGCAGCTGCCGAAGTTCAAGCTGACGAACGATCTCGGCCTGATTCCGACGCTTGGCTCGCTCGGCATGGGTATCGCTTTCGGTTGCGAGCCTCTGACCGCGGACTTTACGGGAATCCACGAGCCCTCGGAGCTCTGTATCACGGAGGTGAAGCACAAGACCTACGTGGACGTGAACGAAGAGGGTACCGAGGCAGCAGCAGTGACCGAGGTGGGGGTGGGCGTGACCTGCGCTTGCGGGCCGCAGCGCATCCGCATTGACCGCCCGTTCCTCTTTGCGCTGCGAGAGAATTTGTCGGGGACGATTCTGTTCATGGGAGTGATTCGGCACCCGTCGACCGAGTAGCTAGGTCCAGATCCCGTTAATGCGAACCGTCAGTGAATTTGACCGGCACCCGCAGCCGCGTGCGTACCGCATGCCGCTGCACACGCGCCGGCCGGAATATCGACTGCCCGACGGCCTTCAGCGCTGGTTCATCCAAGGCGGCATTCGCGCTCGAGATCACCCGCAGTGACCCGGGGACGACACGGCCAAGCGTATCGACGACGGCCTGCACGCTCACTGAGCCTCGAATCCCGGCTCGGCGCAGCAAGGGGGGATATTCGGGGTCGGGCATCGAGATGAGCTCCGCCTTCTCGTCCACTTGCGTCTCAGCATAGACGCTGTCGAATCCCGCGCCGCGCGCCGGAGCGGAAGGACATCTGGTTTGGAGCGTTGCGAGATACGCGCCCAGACCTGCGCCGTTGAATCGCGCCACGAACGGATCCGCGTTGTCGGGGCGGACCTCGAACGTCATCTCCGGCGTAGCGATCAGCTGGCGGACGAACGCCAGGGGGTCCGGCGCGAAGACGACGGAATAGTCAGTCGAGCGCGACCAGGTCTCCTCTGCCGGTGGGCGGTCACCCCAGCGCAGGTGCACGATCATCCGGTAGTCGGAATTCCGAGTCCCAGTTGCACCCGTGGCGACGAACGCCTCGAGTTTGTCATTGAGACACCGCAGGTAGAGGGCCGGGCGGAAGGTGACGACGGCGGCGTGAACCACGTTCAGGGCATCCAGTTCCAGCGTTACCGACGGCTGATCGGGTGCGGCCGAGCGTGACGTGGTGAGTTGCCAGGCCCCGCCCTGACGCTCCTGGCCTTCACCCCGGAGCGGTAGGACCAGCGCAGCGAGAATAAGCGCGAGTTTGGACCGCATTTTCCACTATCACGTCATTAACCATGGCAAACTGTGAGGCTGGTCACCGTATCGTGTCGCCATGCGATGGCTATGGCTTGGATTTATCCTGATGTTCTTACAGAGCTTGTGGGGACACCCATCAAGGCGTAGTTCATGAGATGGACATCGTCGTCCTCGACGAGCCGGCCGTCCAGCAACGGCTCCGCTACCAGGACCTGATTCCCGCCATCGCGCAGGCGCTCGCGGCGTTGTCCTCGGGCAAGGTCGTACAGCCGGTACGCACCGTGCTCCCCGTCGCTCCCCATCACGGCTTCTTCGCCGTCATGCCGGCGTACGCGGACGGGGGGGCCCTCGGTGCCAAACTCGTCACGTTCTATCCTCAGAATGTCGGGGTTCACACACACCACGCAGTGATCGTGATGCTCAAGGCCGAGACCGGGGAGCCACTCGCCATGATGGACGGTAGGCTCATCACCGAAATGCGGACCGCCGCGGCGTCGGCGGTGGCGACCGAGCGGCTGGCCCGCCCGGATACGTCGGTACTTGCGATTCTCGGATCCGGCGTGCAGGCGAAGAGTCACCTCGCCGCGCTGCGCCTCGTTCGTTCATTCAAGGAAGTGCGCGTGTGGAGTCCTCGAAACGCGCCGGCGTTCGCCCAGCGGCATGGCGTGAAGGCCGTGGCCACGGCGGCGGATGCCGTCCGCGGCGCGGACGTCGTTGTCGTCGCGGCAAGCTCGACGACGCCCATCCTGCAGGGACGCTGGCTCTCTCCCGGGACGCACGTCAATGCGATCGGCGCAACCCGCCCCGACTGGCGCGAGCTGGACGACGATCTCGTCACCACGGCGCGCATCTTCGTCGACTCGCGCGAGGCGGCGCTGCGTGAATCGGGCGATGTCATCGCAGCGCGCAATGAGGTGACGGAGATCGGCGCCGTCGTGGCCGGAGTGGATCCCGGCCGGCGCAACGCCGAGGAGCTTACGCTGTTCAAGTCTGTGGGCGTCGCGGTCGAAGACGTGGCAGCCGCGGCGCTGGTGCTGCGTGCTTGAACCGGTCCGTCCCATCGCGTTGAGTGAGATCCGGGACGCCCGCAAGCGCATCGCCGGAACGATCGTTCGCACGCCGTTGGTCCGCTTGGAGCTCGGGCCGGGATTCCCCGACGTGCGGCTCAAGCTCGAGAACCTGCAGCCGATCAATGCCTACAAACTGCGCGGCGCTGCCAACGCCGTCGCGCTGTTGTCCGACGCCGAGCGCCGGCGCGGCGTGTGGACGATCAGCGCCGGCAACGCCGGTCAGGGTGTGGCATACGCCGCGCGGGCAGCGGGCGTGCCGTGCACCGTCGTCGCCATCGAGACGGCGCCCGCAGCTAAGCTCGAGCGCATGCGCGCGTTGGGCGCGAAGCTCGTGCTCGTGCCGTACGCGGTCGCCTGGCAGGCGCTGGATGATCGCTCCTATCCTGGCGTCTCGGGGACGTTCATCCATCCGTTCGACGATCAGAATTTCATAACGGGTCACGCGACCATGGGCCTGGAGATTCTCGAGGATGCGCCGGACACGGTCGCCATCATCGCCGCGATCGGCGGTGGCGGCCTGATCACCGGCGTCGCGAGTGCCGTGAAAGCGTTGGGCTCGGGAGTCAAGGTGTGGGGCGCCGAGCCGGAGACCGCCGCGCCCGCCGCGCTCTCGTTTGCGAAAGGCTCGGCGCAGATGTTCCCGGATTGGAAAGCTACGTTCGTCGACGGCGCGGGCGGCAAGAGCGTGTTTCCGCGGATGTGGCAGCGCATGCAGCCGGTTGTGGACGGCTACATCGTGGTTAGCCTCGACGAGGTGAAACGCGCCATGCGGCTCATGGCGGAAAAGGCGCGCGTCATTGCGGAAGGGGCGGGCGCACTTGCCCTTGCGGCAGCGCTCACTGGCAAGGCAGGTTCGGGACCGATAGTCGCGATCGTCTCCGGCGGAAATATCGACCTGGCCAAGTTCAGCGAGCTCATTGCGTAGGTCTAGCGCAGCTTCAGCTGCATGTCCACCCACGCACCATTCTTCGCACTCGACTCGACCGCCGCGTGGATGAACTTGACGCCCTGCGCGCCATCTTCCACCGTCGGCACGAGCAGCGCTGCCCGATCGGGCGCCCGCTTTTCACGGCGCGCCCGGATCTGCTCCGCCAGATCGCCATACAGATTGGCGAACGCTTCGAGATAGCCCTCCGGATGACCTGACGGGATGCGGGTCGCGCGCGACGCAGCGGGACCGAGATTCGGACCACCCCGCCATAGCACCCGTGGCGGTTGGCCCACCGGAGCGAACCGCAGCTGGTTGGGGTGCTCCTGGCTCCATTCCAGGCCGGCTTTCTCGCCGTACACGCGCAGCCTGAGCCCGTTCTCATTGCCCGGCGCCACCTGGCTCCCCCACAGCATGCCGCGCGCGCCGTTCTCGAACCGCAGCAGCATGTGCACGTTGTCGTCGAGCCGGCGGCCCGGCACGAACCGGCTCAGGTCCGCGGCGAGCTCGCGCACCGCCAGACCCGTGACGAAGCCCGCGAGATTGTGCGCGTGCGTGCCGATGTCGCCGAGGCAGCCGCCCTCGCCCGCGCGCGCGGGATCGACGCGCCACGCGGCCTG
>DASWCE010000191.1:0-2720 GCA_036390255.1 Gemmatimonadales bacterium
GCTGCTCGACGGCCACATCGGCGACTGCGGCATCGCGGCTCGCTTGCACGCCGACAACACCGGCGCGATCGACGTCTCGACGCTGCGCGAGCCCTATCGCATCGAGGGAAAGAAGACGCTCGGCCTCGAGCTGGCGGAGCAATTCGGCTGGCGTCTTCCCGACGCGATCATCTATCCGACCGGCGGTGGCACTGGTCTCATCGGGATGTGGAAGGCGTTTCAGGAGCTCCGCCAATCCGGTTGGCTGCGCGGGCCGCTGCCGCGCATGTACACCGTCCAGGCGGGCGGCTGCGCGCCCGTCGTCCAGGCGTTCGAGTCGGGGGCGGAGCGCTGCACGCCGTGGCCAGATCCCCAGACTGTCGCCGCAGGGTTGCGTGTGCCGGCGCCATTAGGCGATCGCCTGATGCTCGGCGCGCTGCGCGAGAGCGGCGGCGGCGCGATCGCGGTCAGCGACGAGGCACTCGTTGGTGCCGCGCGCGAGTTGCAAGTCGGGGAAGGCATCGACGCCTCGCCGGAGGGCGGGGCGGCGCTGGCGGGAGCGGTGGCGCTGCAGCGCCGCGGCGCGCTGCGCACTGACGAGCGCGTCGTGGTGTTCAACACCGGCGCCGGGTGGCTCTACAGAACGTAAGCTGTTTAATTTCAATACATCGCGATGCGCATCGCCATCTTGGACCCCGCGGCCGGTATCAGCGGCGACATGACATTGGGGGCCCTTCTTTCGCTGGGCGTCCCCGTTTCATGGCTCGAGGAGTTGCCGGCACGGCTGGGCGTGGGCAACGTCGCTGTCCGAGTTCGCGACGTGCGGCGCGCAGGCCTCTTATGCAAGCAGGTAGAATTCGACATCCCGGAGCAACCGCAGGGCCGTCACGTCGGTGAGCTCGTCCGCCTAGTCGAACACGCGCCGATCTCCGATTGGGTCAAAGAACGCGCCGTGCGCGCGTTCCGGCTCGTGGGCGAGGCCGAGGGGCGCGTCCACGGAGTCGCGCCGGACAAGGTCCATTTGCACGAAGTCGGCGCCGTAGATGCCGTGCTGGACATCGTTGGCGCCATCGAGGGGCTCGAGCGGCTCGGCATCGAGGCCGTGCACAACTTCCCTGTCGCGGTGGGGCAGGGCTGGGTGGAGGCGGCGCATGGCCGCCTGCCGGTGCCCGCGCCGGCGACCGCGATTCTACTCGAAGGATTCGAGGTTGCCGGTCAGGGTGGGGGCCCCGTGGAGGGCGAAGCCACGACGCCGACCGGGGCCGCGCTGCTGCGGGTGCTCTCCGCCGGCGCGCCACCGGATCGCTGGCGCATGGTTGGCAGCGGATGGGGCGCCGGCCAGCGCGATCCCAAGCACTATCCCAACGCGCTCCGCATTCTCGTCGCGGAGGCCGCGAGCGAGGCCCCCCCCGGCCGAGTGGTGTTGCTGGCCACGGACGTGGACGATATGAGTCCCGAGTATGTGGAGCCGCTGCGGCAGGCGGTGGTGAGCGCGGGCGCGCTCGACGTGCAGACGTGGCCCGTGCTGATGAAGAAAGGCCGTCAAGGCTTCCGGGTGGAAGTGATGGTCCCCGAAGCGCTCGCCGACGCGGTGACGGCGGAGCTATTCCGTCACAGCACGACAGCGGGCGTGCGCCGCTGGATCGCCGAGCGCGCGACGTTGCCGCGCCATCAGCTCACGGTGCGGCTGGACGGTGTCGCGGTACGGGTGAAGGTGCTGGATGGCGGTGGGGTGCGCGTGAAACCAGAATACGACGATGTGCTGGCCGCGGCGCAGGCGCTGGGGCGCCCGCCGCTGGACGTGGCGCGCGCCGTCGAGCGCGACGCCGTGGCTCTTCTCGCTAAAGCCAAGGAGTGAACGTGCGAACGGCTCGCAATGTCGCAGTCTTGATACTGAGCATGCTTTCCGTCCAACTGACGGCGCAGCAGCAACAGCAACAGCAACAACAGTCGCAGACGGGACGGTGGGCGGATCCCAAGTGTGACCTGAAGCCGGGTCATTTTCTCGTCAACCAGGGCTACGGGTTCTTGAAGAGCGCGACCACCACGCGCCTGGAGGACGAGCGCAAGAAGGACCTCGCGGACGCGCAGCGTGTGCTGACGCAAGCCGTGACGGGTGATCAGGATAAGAACCCCGCGGCGTGGTATTACCTGGGCCGGTACTATATCATGACCGACGATCCGCAGGGCGTTGATTCCGCGTTCCGCCGCGCGGAGGCCCTCAAGCCGCAGTGCGCGGTCGACATCGGCCTGTGGCGCCGGTACATGTGGGTGCCGGCATTCAACGCGGGGATCGCGGCGTGGCAGGCGAACAACGCCGATTCGGCGATCGCCTCATTCCGCCGCGCCAACGCGCTCATGACCAACGAGCCGACCGGATTCAAGTACTCGGCCATTCTGTTCTACAACGCCGGCCAATCCGATTCGGCGCTGCTCTATTTCCGGCGCGCCGCGGACGTTGCCGCGACGGATCCGAAGTTCGCGCAGGATCGCAAGGACGCGCTCTACAATCTCGGACGCATTCAGCAGAGCGTGCAGAAACCGTCCGAGGCGAAAGCGACCTACAAGGAGTATCTCGGCCTCTATCCGAATGACCCCGAGATCATGGCGGCATTGGGCAGTCTCTACATGCAGATGTCTACCAAGGACGCTACCTACAAGGACAGTGCTTTCACGATTTACCGGCAGATCGTCAGTAGAGGCGACTCGATGGGCTATTACCAGCTCTATCGCGTCGGCGC
>DASWCE010000192.1:0-10996 GCA_036390255.1 Gemmatimonadales bacterium
GATGTCCGCGGCCTTGTGCCGCACGAACTCGTCCGGCCAGCGCAACTTCCCGCCGTTCACCACGCCGCGGTCGTCGAGCACGATCGCGTTCGTTTCCGATGCACCCTTGATCAACCCGCGCGCCTGCAGCTCGGCCACCTCGTGCGTGAAGCCGAACGTGCGGGCCGGCGCGAGCTCCGCGGCGAAGGTTGCCGGCGTGACCTCATACGAGCCGGCCTGCCGCCCGATCAAGGGATGCGGCCATTCGATCGACACGGTCAGCCGAAAGGTCTTCGCCGGCGCGACCACATACGTCGCATCCTTGTCGGTGACGGTGAAGGGCGCCGTGACGGTGAGCACCGCCGGCTCGCCCCCTACGGACGCGGGCTCCGCCTTCGCGAGCGCCTCGAAGTACGGTTGCACGCTGCCGTCGAGGATGGGCGGCTCGGGACCCGTGAGCTCGATCGTCAGGTCGTCGATCACGTGCGCGGCGACGGCCGCGAGCAGATGTTCGACCGTGTGAATCGTCGCTGCGCCGTGCCCGATCGCCGTGCGGCGCTCGACGGCCTCGACCTCCGTGAGGCGCGCCGGGACCTCGGGCTTGCCCGGGAGATCGGTGCGCCGAAACACGATTCCCTGTCCCGCCGGCGCCGGCAGGAACGTCGCCTCCGTCGCGGCACCCGTGTGGAGTCCCGTGCCGCTCAGGGACGCGGGACGCGTGACCGAGCGCCTAGCGCTCTGTGTCGACAGGGGGAGTCTCGTGGGGGGGGGCCTCGGGGACCTCGGGAACCTCGGGTTTGGACTGCACGAGCGCTTCGAGTTCGTCGACGATCTTTGCGAGCCGGTACATCGTCGCCTGGGCACGCAAGAACTCGCGGTGCGCGCGCGCCGGAGTGCCGAACAGCGTTGCCTTGGCGGGGACGTTGGCGATGTGTCCGGACTGCACGAGCAGCCGCGCGCCGCGTCCGATCGTGAGATGATCCGAGATGCCCGACTGGCCGCCGATGATCACGTCATCCTCCACCTGGCAGCTGCCCGCGATGCCTGCCTGTGCCATGATCAGGCAGCGCGCGCCGATCCGCACGTTATGCGCGATGTGGACCAGGTTGTCGATCTTGGTGCCAGAGCCGATCACGGTATCGTCCACGCTGCCGCGATCGATGCAGGTGTTCGCTCCGATCTCGATATCGTCCCCGATCAAACAGCGGCCGACATGGGGAATTTTCCGGTGCGCCTCGCCGTCCTTGCCGGGGATGTACCCGAAGCCGTCGCTGCCCAGGACAGCGCCCGCGTGCACGATCACCCGCTTGCCGAGCGCGGTGCCCGCATAGAGCGTGACGCCGGGATAGAGCTCCGTGTCATCGCCTACGGCGACGCCGTCCCCGAGCACGCACGCCGCCCCGATGCGCACGTTGCGGCCGAGCTGCACCTCGTGCCCGATGACGGCATGTGGCCCGATCGCGATCGGCTCCTGCCATGTCGCGCCACGAGCGATGACCGCTGTCGGATGCACGCCCGCTTCCCAGACGGCCTGCGGATACAGCACGGGCAGCACCACCAGCAGCGCCGCATAGGGATCGGGAACGACGATGCGCGTTTCGGGACCGCCGTTCGTCCCTTCGAGCGCCGGCGCGACCAGCACCACCGACGCGCTCGTGCGCTCAAAGTAGGGGGCGTACCGGGGCGAGGCAAGAAAAGACAGATCGCCGGGACCCGCGCGCTCGAGCGGCGCGATCCCGGCGACCGTTACCGTGCCCGGCCCCACCAGTCGCCCACCGGTGAGCGCCGCGATTTCACTCGCCGCGAGCGGTCGCGTTCCCGCCGAATTCATCGGAGGGTGACGGACGCGCCGCCGCTACTGCGCCTGCGACAGGCGCTGCAGCACCCGCGGTGTGATGTTGAGCGCGGGGTCCAGCGCGGCAATGAATCCGCCCCCCGCGTCCGCATCGAGAATCAGCGAATAGTTCATCTCGGCGCGGATACCTTGCAGCACGGAGTTGATGCGCGCGCGGAGCGGGCCGAGCAGTTCCTGCTCCCGCTGCTGCAGGCGATTCTGCAGCTCGGTGCCGCGCTGCTCCATGCGTTGCTGCATCGCCTGGAGGTCTTTCTGCTTCGCCTGCCGGGCGGCGGGCGACAGGGCGATCGACGCCTGGTCGAGCGCCTGCACCGCGGAGTCGAGCTGCTGCTGCAGCCTCTGCACCTCCGTCTGGGACGCCGCCAGCTCCTTCCGGTACGTCGATTCGGCCGCCGCGTACCCGGGGGTCTTGCGGAGAATTTCCTGCGAGCTGATGAACGCGATCTTGGCGACCGGCGCCGCCGCGGCGCCCGCGGTCGACGACGGACCCTGCCCAAACAACGGACGGGGCGCCGTCACAAGCACGATGACTGCGGCGACGGCGGCAAGTGAAACGAGCACGAGACGCTGCATAACGCAAAAACTCCCGATGTAGGGCGTGGGTGGGTGGTCTATGGCTTAGAAGAAATTGCCGAGCTTGAAGTGCAACTTCCAGCTGGGCGCGGGCCGCCCGAAGATATCGACCTTATCGAACCCGTAGGCGTAATCGATCCCCAGTGGTCCCAGCGGCGAGATCACGGCGGCGCCGATGCCGGCGCCCCGGAACAGGCGCGTGGGATCGTACTGCGCGGGTCGGGACCAGACGTTCCCGGCGTCGAAGAAGGCCGACAGGTACAGCATCTGCGACACGCGCATGCCGATCTCGCCCGTCATCGTGAAGAACGCCTTCCCGAAGGCGTTGGGGTTCGCGCCGTTATTGGCGGCGTTCGGATCGTACCCGAACGGCGTGATGGAGGCCTCGTCGTAGCCACGCAGCGGAATGAAGAACTGCGTACCGCCCAGCGTGAACAGCTGCTCGAAGAACGGCGAGTTGCCGAACACGAATCCAGACCGCGTCGACAAGCCGAGCACGAACTTCACGGGTGAGCTGGCGGGATTGCCGAGCGAGCCGATCGGGGCGTAGAAATGCCCCTCGGCGTCGAGGCGCTGGAAGTTCCCGGATCCGCCGAGGATCCCGCCGCTCTGGGACAGCCCGAACTGCACCATCGTCCCGGCCGTCGGGAACGGCAGGTCGATCCGGGTGTCGCGCAGCAGTGACGCCCCGATGGTCGAGCGCACGCAGTCGTTGCAGCGGAACGCGCTCGTGAACGCGGCATTCGTCGACGAGCCGGTGAAGCTCTGTTGATCGATGCCGTATGAGAGGTACAGCCGCGTGTAGTTGTCGCCGAATACTGGGAACCCGAGCTGCAGGCTCGCGCCGCGCCGCCGCAGCCGCCCGACGTCGGCGATCACGTACCGCACGCGCTGGTTATGCAGGTCGACGGTCGCCGAGATGCGCGACTCGTGCACGGCGGGATCGGTGAACGAGACGTCGAAATCGTTGATGTTCTTGCCGAACTGCCACTGGAAACGCCCACGCTTGCCCTGGCCGAACAGGTTGGGCTCATCGAGGCCGAGGAACCCGCCGACGCCCGTGCCCTGCCCCACCGACGCACCGAAGTTGATGTTCCCGGTGCGCTTCTCGGTCACGCGAAAGATGACGTCGATATCGCCCTGGTCATTGGCGGGCTTGGTATCGGGGAACGGCATCGGCTGATTGAAGAAGCCGAGGTTCGACACGCGCTGATACGACGCGATCAGCGCATCCTGCCGGAAGACGTCGCCCGGCACCATGACGATCGCTTCGCGGATCACGCGGTCGTGCGTGACGTCGTTGCCGCGGATCTCGACGTGATTGACGATCGCCGGCTGCCCCTCCGTGATCACCCACCGCAGATCCACCACGGGTTTGCCGTCGGGGGCCGTCCGCCGCATCTCGTCGTTCCGCACATTCACGTAGATGTAGCCGTTGTTGTAATACAGCGTCTGCAGTTTCCGTGTCGCGTCCTGCCACATCTGGTCGTCGAAATAGGCGATGTGTCGCCGCCCACCGAGGCCCAGCAGGCCGGTGCGCTGCTCGCCCGCGAACGGATAGAAGGTCTGCAGCTCCTCGGTCGAAAAGCGCCGGTTGCCGACGATCTCGAACGATCCGATGCGGTACGGCTCGCCCTCGCTGACCCGCACGACCAGCGTGGCCTTGCCCGTCTGCTCGTTGACGACGAGCGTGTCGTCGAGCACCTGAAAGTCGACGAAGCCTTGTTTCCCGTAAAATGTCGGCAGCGTCTGCCGCAGGTCCTCGGCGATCTTGTCGTCGTTGTATTCGCCGGAGCGGAACCACCAGAATCCTTCCGGCCGCGACTTCATCTGCGCGGTGATCTCCGCGTCGGTGAAGTGCGTGTTGCCCTGAATATCCACCTGCGCGATCGCGACGCGGCGACCTTCGTCGATGTCGAAGATCACGCGCACGGTGGAGGAATCGCGCTCATAGACGAACAGCGGCTTCGCGCGCTCGAGGTAATAGCCCTGGGCGTGGTACAGCGAGTCGATACGCGCGCGGGAGCGCGCGACACTCGCCATGTCGAGCGGCCGTCCCTCGGCCACCGTCACCTTGTCGCGCACGCTGTGCTCCGGCAGCCGCTGCACGCCGCGGATCGCCCACTTCACGAGCTGCGGCCGCTCGTGCACGTGGATCACGAGCACGTTCTTGCCGCCCTGGGTCCGCGACTGGGTCATGGCGACGTCGTCGAACTGGCTGCTCGTGTAGAGTGCCTGGATGGCGCGCTGGACGTCGCGATAGTTGAGCGCGCGGCCCGGCACGAGGCCGCTGATCTGGATGACCGTGACGGCGCTATTGCGCCGGTTCCCCACCACCGCGATCGAATCCGGGGCCGGCGGGGACGTCTGTGTCGCGCCGGGCGCTCCGGCCTGTGCAACGCACAGGCCCGGGGCGACGGCGGCGAGACTCAGGAAGATGGAGAGAGTGAGCCGGCGGATCACGCCTTCGAGCCGGAGAGTGCCTTGAACGCCAGGCGCTCCTTGTCGGGAGCGACGTCCACTTCGATTTCGTCGCCCTTTGCGAAATCCCCGACGAGGATCTTCTCCGACAGCGGGTCCTCGACGTATTTCTGAATGGCGCGCTTGAGCGGCCGCGCGCCGAAGTGCTCATCGTAGCCGTGATCGACGAGGAAATCAGTCGCGCCTTGCGTCAGCCGCAGGGTGAGCTCTTCCTCGCCCAACCGCTTCTGCACGTCGCGCGCCAGAATGCCGACGATCAAGGTGATGTGCTCGCGGTTCAGCGAGTGGAACACGATCACGTCGTCCAGCCGGTTCAGGAATTCCGGATTGAATACCTTATTGACCTCTTCCTTGACCTTCTCGGACATGCGGTCGAACTCGCTCTTCGCGTCGGGTTGCCCGAAGCCGAGCGTCTTTCCCTTCACCACGTCGCGCGCGCCGACGTTCGACGTCATGATCACCACGGTATTCTTGAAGTCGATCACCCGGCCGTAATTGTCCGTCAGGTGACCTTCGTCGAGCACCTGCAGCAGGATGTTGAACACGTCGGGGTGCGCTTTCTCGATTTCGTCGAGCAGCACCACGGAGTACGGCTTGCGCCGCACGGCCTTGGTGAGCGTGCCGGAATCCTCGTACCCCACGTACCCGGGCGGCGCGCCGATCAGCCGGCTCACCGAGAATTTCTCCATGTACTCCGACATGTCGACGCGGATCAACGCGTTGGCATCGGCGAAGAGGAACCGCGCCAGGGCGCGCGCCAGCTCGGTTTTGCCGACGCCGGTTGGTCCGCTGAAGATGAAGGAGCCGATCGGCCGCTTCGGATCCTTGAGGCCCGCCCGACTGCGCCGGATCGCCCGCGAGATCACGTGAATGGCTTCGTCCTGGCCCACGACGCTCTGGTGCAGTTCGTCTTCCATGCGCAGCAGCCGGGCGGTCTCGGCTTCCTGGAGACGGGTCACCGGGATTCCCGTCCAGCGCGAGACGATGAAGGCAACGCCTTCTTCATCGATCGTGGGCCGGCGCGTCTGCCGCTCCCGCTCCCACTCTTCTTGCTTGCGGCGGATTTCAGCCTGCAATTCGCGCTCGGAGTCGCGTAGCGACGCGGCGCGCTCGAAGTTCTGGTCGCGGACCGCCGCCTCTTTGTCGCCGTTGATCCCCTCGAGCTTTTCCTTCAGCTCGGCGACCTCGGGCGGCGGCACCTGCGCCGCCAGCCGGGCGCGCGCGCCCGCTTCGTCGATCACGTCGATCGCTTTGTCGGGCAGGAAGCGGTCGGTGATGTACCGCTCCGACAGCTTCGCGGCTTCGACCAGCGTCTCATCGGGGATGACGACGCGGTGATGGTCCTCGTAGCGCTTCCGCAGCCCCTTGAGGATTTCGATCGTCTCCTCGACGGTCGGGGGATCGACGATCACCGTCTGGAAGCGGCGCTCCAGCGCGCCGTCCTTCTCGATGTATTTGCGGTACTCGTTCAGCGTCGACGCGCCGACGCACTGCAGCTCGCCGCGCGCCAGCGCCGGCTTCAGCATGTTGGACGCGTCGACCGCGCCCTCCGCCGCGCCGGCACCCACGAGGGTGTGCAGCTCGTCGATGAACAGAATGATGTTCTTGTTCTGCGCAATCTCGTTGATGACGGCCTTGAGCCGCTCCTCGAACTGGCCGCGGTACTTCGTGCCCGCGATCACCGCCGCCATGTCGAGCGACAGGACGCGGTGATCCTTGAGAGCGTCGGGGCACTGCCCGCTCGAAATCAGCTGGGCGAGCCCTTCCACGATGGCGGTCTTGCCGACGCCCGGCTCGCCGATCAGGACCGGATTGTTCTTCTTGCGCCGTGACAGGATTTCCATCACGCGCTCGATTTCCTTCTGGCGACCGATCGTCGGATCGAGCGATCCCTCGGCGGCGAGCTGCGTCAGGTCACGGCAGAAGTGGTCGAGCGCCGGGGTCTTCGACTTCTTTTCGCTCTTAGGCGGCGTGGGCTGCGCGCCGGTGCCGCCGCCGGCGGGCGTCGCGGGCATCTCGCTGCCGAGCAGTCGCAGCGTCTCGGCGCGCGCCTGCTCGAGGTTCACGCCCGCGTCGGTCAGCACCTGGGCGGCGATGCCTTTCTCTTCACGCAGCAGGCCGAGCAACAGGTGCTCGGTGCCCACGTAAGAGTGATTCAATTCCCGCGCCTCGCTCATCGCCAGCTCGAGCACCTTCTTAGCGCGCGACGTGTACGGGAGATCGGGACCGGCGGCCGCCGCCGCTTTCCCTTTCTTGACCGTCTCCTCGATCTTCTGCTGAATCTCTTCGAGATCGACGTTGAGATTGGTCAGGACCGCTGCGGCGACGCCCTCGCCCTCGCGGATCAAGCCGAGCAGGATGTGCTCGGTGCCGACGTACTCGTGATGCAAACGGGCCGCCTCTTCGCGGGCCATCTGCAGAACTTTCCGAACGCGATCCGTGAAATTGTACCCGTTCATCTAGTTCGAACTCACCTTTCGCCGTTCAGCTGGATTCTGCTTCGAGCAGGCGCCGTACAAACGCAGCGCGCACCGTCGGCAGCTCACGGTCGCCGGTCGACCGTCCATCCATTGCTGCCAGGTGCGCAGGTTGAGTGTAGATCAGCAGCTTGTTGAGCGTATATACCCCAGGCCCGGGAAGCAGATTCAGACCGACACCCAACCGCACTCCGCTCAACAGATTCATCGTCTCTTCAAACGACAACCGACGCGCGTGCTTCAGCAAGCCGTACGCACGCCAGGTCTTGTCTTCCACTTCCTCGGGCGCTGTCCTGAGCAGCACGTCCCGTGCCTGTTCTTCGTATTCGATAACCTGCCGCACGATTTTCCCGAGGTGATCGATCAGCTCGTCTTCAGTCTTCCCCAAGGTTGTTTGGTTGGACAGCTGGAAGAAGTTTCCGACAACTTCACTGCCTTCCCCGTATAAGCCCCGAAAGGTTAGTCCTACCTGCGACAGTCCTTGCAGAACTTTGTTGATTTCTTTGGTCAAAACAAGGCCCGGCAAATGGATAAGTACGCTGGCCCGGAGCCCTGTTCCTGCATTTGTTGGACAGGACGTAAGATAGCCAAATTCAGGATGAAAGGCGAAAGGAACGAGCCGGCCCAAATCGGCATCGACCGCTTCCACCGCGGCGTACGCGTCCTCTAAATCGAATCCCGACCACATGCCGTGCAGTCGCAAGTGGTCCTCTTCATTCACCATGACGCCCACCTGATCCTGGACGAGCAACGCCGCGCCCGGCCGGGGACGTGCCTCACGCTCGAGCCCCGCCAACTCCTTACTCACAAGATGCCGTTCGTGCAGCACTTGCCGCTCGGGCCGATCCATCTGATCCAGATGAAATGCGACCGCCGCCGCGAGCCGATCCGACGAGGCCGCGGCTTCGCTGATGCGCTCGAGCACCGCCGTCCGATCGGTGTCCTTCGCCCGCTGGCTGAAGGGCACGCCGCGCACGTTGCGGGCCAGACGAATCCTGGTCGACAGGACGATCGTGGACTTGGGACCCGAGGCGTCCAGCCAGCGCATCCCGCCATCAGGAAGCAGCGACAGATCCATTATTCCAGCACCCGAATGCGGTCTCGCAGCTCCGCCGCCAACTCGAAGTTTTCGCCCTCGACGGCGCGGCGCAGCTGTGCCTTAAGGTCGAGCAGACGACTGCGGGGATCATCGCCACCGTTATCGCCCGGCGCCTCGTAGCGCTCGCCCACGTGCTGGCTCGAGCCGTGCAGCCGGCGCAGCAAATCGCGCAGGTGCGAGTCGAAGGAGACGTAGCACTGATCACAGCCCAGCCGCCCGGAATCGCGGAAGTCGCGCAGCGTGCTGCCGCAGGCCGGGCAGCGCAGCCCATCTCCCGCCGCCGGAACCAGGGCGCCGGCACCCCCGCCCTTAACCACTGCCCCCAGAAAGTTGCCGAGGGGACTCTTGAGCACCGCGCCGCCCGTTTCCACGCCTTTCTGCTGCGCGCACTGCTCGCACAAATGGAGCGTGACCTTCGAGTCGTGCTCCACCTGCGTCAGGTTGATGATGGCGTCGCGTTCCTTACAGTTATCGCAGAGCATCAGGGAATCGCATCGACCGAGCTCACCGACGTGAGCCGGCCGTCCTCCAGTAAGAGCACCCGATCCGCCCGCCCGGCGAGCTGACGGTTGTGTGTGACGACCACCACCGCCGTCTCGTACTCCCGGGCCAGCCGGAAAAACATCTCGTGCAACCGCTCGGCATTCGCATGGTCGAGATTGCCCGACGGCTCGTCGGCGAGCATCACACTCGGATCGTGCACCAGCGCCCGCGCGACCGCACAGCGTTGCTGCTCGCCGCCAGACAGCTCGGCAGGGCGATGGCTCATGCGACCCGCCAGGCCGACTTCCGACAATACCTCTTCGGCCCGCGAACGCGCTTTGCGCGGAGACACGCCGCCGATCAGCAGCGGCATCATGACATTCTCCAGAGCCGAAAACTCGCGCAAGAGATGATGAAACTGGAACACAAAGCCGAGCTTCCGGTTCCGCAGTTCCGCCGCGCCACGCGCATCGAGATCGGCATAGCGCGAGCCATCCAGCCAGATGTCTCCCGTCGTCGGGCTGTCGAGCGCCCCCAGGAGATGCAGCAGCGTGCTCTTCCCTGCCCCCGACGCGCCGACGATGGCGACGAACTCCCCGCGCCGCACCTCGAAATCGATGCCGCGCAGGATCTCGAGCAGTTGGCCGTCGCCTCCTGCGAACACGCGCCGGATCGCCCGGCCCACCAGGAGCGCGTTCATTCGTACCGGATCGCGGTCACGGGATCGAGCCGGGCAGCCTGGACGCTCGGGTAGAGCGGCGCCAAGGTAGCGATCACCAGGCTCGCCGCGACGACGGCCACGGCGTCGAGGGGATTGACCAGCACGGGCAGGTGGTCGATGAAGTAAATCGACGGATCAATCGGGATCAGCTGGCCGCGGTTCACGAGCGACCCCACGATCAGCCCAAGCACGGCCCCGAGGAACGTCCCCGTCAACCCGATGAATACGCCCTGCGTGAGAAACACGCGGCGGATGCGGCCGCGCTGCATCCCCATCGCCACCAGGATGCCGATCTCGCGGGTCTTGTCGCGAACGACCATGGTCAGCGTGCCGACGACGTTGAACGCCGCGACAACGCAGATCAGAAACACGACCAGACCCATCGCGAGCTTCTCGAGCTTCAATGCCGAAAACAATGAGCGGTTCTGCAGCTGCCAGTCGAGTGCGCGATAGGGATACCCCAACCGGTCTTCGATTTGCTTGCTGTACAGACTCGCCGCCTCCGGGTGCGTGAGCCGCACTTCGAGTCCCGTCACCGCGGTCCCCAACGAGGCGAAATCCTGCGCCTTCTGTCGCGGCATGACGACATAGCTGTTGTCGTAATCGTACATCCCCGTCTCGAACAGGCCGGTGATCTCGTAGCGCCGGTACTTGGGGACGAATGCCCCGAGACTGCGGTTGAACTGAGACCCGGCGGGCGCCACCATGGTGACGACGTCGCCGACATCCGCCGACAGCTTGGTCGACAGCCGCGTGCCGATCGCGATCCCACCTTCCACGCCGGGTTTCGTGGTGTGGAAGGTGAGGTCGCCTCGCGTGAAGTAATGTGCGAGACTCGTCACGGCCCGTCTCCCGGTGTCCGGCTCGATGCCGACGACCGCGACCCCTTCGGCGTAGTCGTGCCCCGCCGAAATGAGTCCCTGGCTGAGGACGAAGGGGGCCGCGGCAACGACACCTTCGCTCCCGAGCACTTTCTTCAGTACGTCCCCCCAATCGTCGAGCCGCAAGCCCTCGCCATAGGTCAGCACGCGGAGGTGCGGATTGACGACAAGAATTTTTTCGCGCAGGTCGTTCTGCATTCCGTTCATCACGCCCAGCACGATCACGAGTGCCATCACGCCGATCGTGACGCCGCCCACGGCGATCACCGTGATCAGCGACAACAGCCGGGATGAGCGGCGGCTCCGCAGATAGCGCATCGCCACGCGCAGGTCGAGCCGCGACGGCCAGTTGGTGGCGATCACGAAAATCGCCATCGCGGTGGCCGCAATCAGCAGGACCTTCAATACCGGCACGGCGATCGACATCACTCAGGCCTCAGCATCGGG
>DASWCE010000193.1:0-4308 GCA_036390255.1 Gemmatimonadales bacterium
TCGTACGAGCTTTTCGTCAGGGACAAGCTCGACGCGCTCGCCGGGCTCAAGCCCCGGCTCGCGACGGACGCGGAGAAGCTCCCCGGATCGCGCGTGCTCGAGGGGCGCTTCTCGGCGGTGCAGCAATCGATCGGCACTCCGCAGGGACGCCCGTCCGGCGCGAAGTACCTCCGCGAGTACTCCGAGGACGTGAAGGCTTCGGGGTTCGTCGCCAAAGCGATAGAAAGACACGCAGTTCGCGACGTTTCGGTGGCCCCCGGAGCTGCGGATCGATAGAGCTCCCGGTTTTCCCGTCTTCGCGAAGTATTCTTGACAGCCAATCGCCGCAGTCGCCAGAATCGTTGGCGCTGATCGCTCTCACCCAAGGAGGAGCACGATGAAAAACCGTCTCGCAGCTTTCACGATTCCCCTGTTCGTCTCGGTCGGCGCCGTCACCGGCTCCGCCCTCGCGCAGGACCGGCTGGTCATCCAGCGCGACGTGGTTACGTTCGCCGTGCTCCCGGACGGCGTGCGATTTCCGGAAGGGATCACCGCCAATCCCGCCAACGGCGATATCTACGTCGCCACGTTCGACTTCGGGCCCAATTCGAACAAGCTGCTGCGGTTCGCGTCGGATGGCCGTCTCCTCGCCCAGCGCGACTTCGGCGCAACCCCGCTCCTCGGCCTGGGATTCGATTCCGTGCATGGCAAGGTCTATATCCTCAATTTCGGCGCATCGAAGGTTCAGCGAATAGCGGCCGCATTCGACGGCACTACGCCGATCGAGGATGTCGCCACAGTTCCCGGCATCGGAGCGCCCGCGAACCGTACCGAGGGCAATCCCGACGGCAGCACCGACACCATCATCTTCGGATCGAATTCATTTCCGGCACCCAACGCCATGGAATTCGACAAGCGGGGCAACCTTTTCGTGTCGGACTCGTTTCAGGGCGCGATCTTCCGCATCCAACGCGTGCGCACCTGTGCGACGCCCTGCTTCGTAGAGACGTTCGTGCAGGACCCGCTGCTCGCGACCGCTGGCTTCCCGCCCTTTGGCGCCAACGGGCTCGCCTTCAACAAGAATGAATCCGCGCTTATCATCGCCAATACGGGAGATGACCGCGTGCTGAAGCTCGACATATCCTCGAAGGCGATCACGGTCTTTGCCGAGAGCCTCAACGGCGCGGACGGCATCGTCTTCGACGACCAGGGGCGCCTGTGGGTAGCGACGAACCAGGCCGACGAGGTCGTGGCCCTGAACGCAAACGGCAAGATAGTCGTCAAGCTGGGCGAATTCCGGGGAATCCGCCCCGACGGAACACCGGACGGGCTGCTCTTCCCGGCGAGCACCGTGATCGTCGGCGATGAAATTTTCGTCACCAACCTTGCCATTGCTCTTACGCCTGCGGTCGGCGACGAGCCGGAAGAAGAGGTCACCCGCTGGACCGTTTCGCGGATGAAGCTGCCGCACTGAAAGTGCTAGGCTGGACTGCGGCTCGCGGCCGAAACGGAATCCGGCGAATCTGCATCGAAGAAGCCCCGCTCCGGGCGCGTGTCCGGAGTCCCACACCTCAGCTGCCGATTTGCACCGCGATCACGGCGGCGCCGACGCCGCCTTTGCCGTCGGTGACGACGTAGACGAAGTAGTCGGTCACATTGCTCGCGCCGACGGGCGGCGTGTAGGTCACCATGCTGCCGGTCAGAGACACGGCACCGCCGCGGCTCGTGGTGGCATGCGACAAGGCATAGGACAGGGTGTCGCCGTCCAGGTCCCGGGTCAGCGTGGAGAGATTGACCTGTTTCTGGACTCCGGCCGCCGTCGCGACCGTGGCGAACGCCGCATCCGGGCGCCTGTTGCCGGCAAGAGCGGCGACGCGTCCGTCGAGCCAGGAGGTTACGGCGCCTACCGCCGTCGGCTCTATTCCGAGGTAGCCGTGAAAGTGGAGCGCCCCGCACACATCGAAGGAAGAGGCGGGGCTCGTCACGAAAACCCCGCCGCTGACGGCGTCGATCGCCGCGTTCACCCCGGCCGCGGTCAAGTTATCGAAAAGCGCCTGCGAGTCGACCGGCCTGGTGAAGGCGCACAGGTCATTCGTATTCAGCAGAACGTGCGCGGGCCGCTGAACGAAACCCGGTTGCAGGCTGGGGACGTCCGGATCGTTGACGAACAGCCTGTCGGGAAAAAGGGTGGATCCCCGGGTGACCGCGCTGGAGAGCGAGATGCCGGCGGCGATGAGGTTGTTCGCGACCACGGAGATCGCGCCGCGACTGGTGCCGGACAGAAACACGTCCAGGCTGTCCGTATTCACCTGTTTGAGTACGGCGAGTATATCGGTCGCGTGATCCACTGAGATCCGGTATTCGTCGACGTTTTGCGTGACATCGGCGGGCGTCGCCGTCGGCCGGTCCGACGGGCGGTCCATGGCGATCGCGAGGTAACCGGCTTGGGCAAAAAGCTGCGCCGTGCGAACGAGGAAGTTGCCCCCGCTGGTGATGATCGCACCCGTCGCGGCGTCACCCGTGATACCCATGTCGAGATCGGCTCCGCCGATCAGATACACCGCGGCCTTGGGTGCGGACCCGTTGGATGGGTGCATGACGATGTATTTGACCGTGACCGGGACTCCGGTCTCCATGGTGCGCGTCGCGACCTCGCCGTAGAAGCCGCAAGGCGTCGCGATGGTGCGGAGATTGAGCGTGCCGTCGGCATTGACGGTGCTCGGCGAGGTGCATCTCGACAAGCCAATCGAGCCGAATACGCGCACGAGCGCCGTGCCGTCGACCGAGAGGCCGTCGCTGCCGGTCGCGCGATAGGCGAAGCTGTCCAGCCCGGTGACGAACCCGGGGTTGGGCACATAGACGAGCTTGTTGCCGATGACCGATGCGGCACCGTTGGCCGGCGTGCTCAGCACCTGATGGCTGAAGGTCTCCCAGAGATCGGCGTCCTCGACGTACGGAGTGACCGCGCTGCTCGGTGTCCCGGCGCGCGCCGTGATGCCGGCGTGAGTGGCGCTCGGCGCATCGGCCACCGGCGCCACTGTCACGTTCGCGGTGCCGACCGCCGAAAGGCCGCCGGAATCGGTCGCGCGAAAGGTGAAGCTGTCCTGGCCGTTGAAGTTTGCATCGGGTGCGTAGACCAGCTGGTTGCCGACCACGGCCGCCAGTCCGCGGCCGGGCTGGGTCACTATAGTGAAGGTGTGCGTATCCCCGACGTCGGGATCGGTTACCACTGGCGTCACCGGCGCGCTCGCTGCATCCTCGCTGGTGAAGATGCTCAGATCCGCGACCGACGGCATGTCGTTGACGGCCAGGACGGTCACCGAAGCGGTGCCCACCACGTTCAGATTGGTGGAGTCGGTGGCGCGGAAGGTGAAGCTGTCCGGACCGTTGTAATTGGGGGCGGGCGTATAGACGAGCTGATTGTTTACCACCGCCGCAGCGCCGTTGGCGGGTTGAGTGACGATGCTGAAGGTAAAGGTGTCCCCCGCGTCGGGGTCGGTGACGCTCGGAGTTACCGGAGCGCTAGTGGTGTCTTCGTCGGTGGTGATGCTTGCGCTCGCGGCGGTGGGCGCGTGCGCAAGCGGCTGCCCGGTAACCACGCTCACGATGATGGCAATCAGAGCCGCGAGGGAAATGAGACCCAGCAGGAATTTCTTGATGGCGGCTAGGATAATAGTCAGCATTGATTGGTCTCCCCTTTATCGTCGGATTCGTGCAGAGCTACGCCACAGGCTCTTACACAAGGGCGGCAAATTGCCGATCGCATGGTAACTATCGGAATCAGCGTCCGCTCTTTCCGGTAGCGGAATAGTATGGCACCGGCGCGTGAGGGCAATCCCCAACATTGGGTACGCCGCGAATTGTCCCCAGAATTGGGTACAGCGATGAGTTCGCGGGAACAAGTTGATGCGATGTATTCTATGCGCTGGGCCCGACCAAAGGAGGGAAGATGGCCGCTGCGTCGGAGACGGCACCGATCTCGCGCGTGGCGATGGTTGAGGACGACCGGGATACGCGAGCGCGACTTGCAGCCTCGATATGTGCTCAGGGTTCGTTGCGACTCGTGGCTGAATACGCGACCGGCGCCGAGGCGTTGGCGGGACTTGATTCAAGTGCGCCCGATGTCCTGCTCGTCGACCTCGGGCTGCCCGACATCTCCGGTCTGGAGGTCGTGCGCTTTGCGGCCGGCCGGCACCCGGACTGCGACATCCTCGTCATCAGCATCTTCGGCGACGAGGCGAATGTACTTGCGGCGCTGGAGGCGGGCGCCCGCGGTTATCTGCTGAAGGGCTCGCTGCAGCACGACATCGCCTTCGACATCCAGGACAT
>DASWCE010000194.1:0-37330 GCA_036390255.1 Gemmatimonadales bacterium
ACGGCGCGCTCGGTCGACCCGCAGTGGAGGTGGACCTTCAACCAACCGAGCACCTGGCTCGCCACGGTGCTCGCGCTCAACCCGGGGACGGCTCCGACGAACCAGCCGCCGGTGGCGGCGTTCAGCTCGAGCTGTAGCGCGTTGACCTGCAGCTTCACGAGCACAAGCAGCGATCCCGACGGTTCGATCGCGAGCTACAGCTGGGCGTTTGGCGACGGAGCGACATCCACGGTTCAGAATCCGTCCCACAGCTACGCGGCGGCGGGCAGCTACACGGTGACACTCACGGTCACGGATAATCAGGGAGCGACGAACGCGGTCTCGCACAGCGTGACAGTGACGGCGGCGAACCAGCCGCCGGTGGCGGCGTTCAGCTCGAGCTGTAGCGCGTTGACGTGCAGCTTCACGAGCACGAGCAGTGATCCCGACGGCACGATCGCGAGCTACAGCTGGACATTCGGCGACGGGGCGACGTCGACGGTCCAGAATCCGTCCCACACGTACGCGGCGGGTGGAACCTACACTGTGACGCTCACCGTCACGGACAACCAGAGCGCGACGAACGCGGTCTCGCACAGCGTGACGGTGACCGCGGCGAACCAGGCCCCCACCGCGAACTTCACGTTCAGCTGCTCCGGGTTGAGCTGCAGCTTCACGAGCACGAGCAGCGATCCGGACGGCTCGATCGCGGGCTACAGCTGGAACTTCGGGGACGCCACGACCTCGACGGCTCAGAACCCGTCGCACACCTACGCGGCCGGCGGGAGCTACACGGTCACGCTCCAGGTGACGGACAATCAGGGGGCGCAGAGCACCACGACCTCGAAGACGGTCACGGTGACGCCGCCGAACCAGCCGCCGACAGCGAACTTTACGTTCAGCTGCTCCGCGTTGACCTGCAGCTTCACCAGCACGAGCAGCGATCCCGACGGCTCAGTCGCGAGCTACAGCTGGAACTTCGGCGACGGGGCGACCTCGACGGCTCAAAATCCGTCGCACACGTATGCGACAGGCGGGTCGTACACCGTCACGCTCCAGGTGACGGACAATCAGGGGGCGCAGAGCACCACGACGTCGAAGACGGTCACGGTCACGGCTCCCAACCAGCCGCCGACGGCGAACTTCACGTTCAGCTGCTCGGCGCTGAGCTGCAACTTCACGAGCACCAGCAGTGATCCCGATGGCTCGATTGCGAGCTACAGCTGGACGTTCGGCGACGGCGGCACGTCGACGGCGCAGAATCCGTCGCACAGCTACGCGGCGGCGGGCAGCTACACCGTGTCGCTGCGGGTGACCGACAACCAAGGCGCCCAGAGCACCACGACCTCGAAGACGGTGACGGTGACGTCCCCGAACCAGCCGCCGACGGCGAACTTCACGTCGAGCTGCAGCGGACTGACCTGCTCCTTTACCAGCACGAGCAGCGATCCGGATGGTTCGATCGCGAGTTACAGCTGGACGTTCGGGGACGGCGCGACATCGACCGCCCAGAATCCCTCGCATACATATGCGGCGGGTGGCAGCTACACAGTCGGTTTGCGCGTCACCGACAACCAGGGCGCGCAAAGCACGACGACGTCGAAGACGGTGACGGTGACGGCCCCGAACAGCCCGCCGGTCGTGAACGCCGGAGCGGACGAGACCGTGGTGCTCGGGGTCCTCTACACGCTGACCGCATCATTCAGCGACCCAGACAACGGGCCCTGGAATTACACGATCGATTGGGGCGACGGGTCGACGTCATCGGGGAGCCGGTCGAGCGCGGGCTCGTTCTCGGCGACGCACACCTATCTCGGCATCCTGACCCAGCGCACGATTCGCGTCACGGTGACGGATAGTCTCGGCGCGTCCGGCTCGGACACGAAAGTGATCACGCTCGTGCTGTGACCGCTGACTGTAGCGTCGCCGCCACGCGCTGCCGCACGGGCCCAACGCATCACCCAGGGGCGGCGCGGGGATTAACAGGCACACACGTTGCACCTCTGCGAGCCATGATCGCTCACCACTTCACGGTCGACCTCGAGGAGTACTTCCAGGTCTCGGCGTTCGAGTCCCGCGTGGCGCGGTCCCAATGGGGGCGGTTCGAGTCCCGGGTGGTGGGGCAGGTCGCCCAGCTGCTCGATCTCTTGGACCGGCACGAAGCGCGCGCGACGTTCTTCGTGCTCGGCTGGCTGGCGTACCGGCAGGGCGACTTGATCCGCGCAATCGCGCGCGCGGGGCATGAAGTCGCGTCGCACGGCTGGAATCATGCGCGCGTGACCCACCAGAGCCCGGCTCAGTTTCGGTCCTCGATCCGGCGAACCAAGGACACGCTCGAACAGATAAGCGGGGCGCCTGTCCTGGGCTTCCGGGCGCCCAGCTTCTCCATCGTGCCGGGTCGGGAGTGGGCGCTCGACATCCTTGTAGAGGAAGGCTATCGCTACGATTCCAGCCTGTTTCCGGTCCGGCGCCCGGGTTACGGCTACCCAGCCGGGTCGCCGGACCCGCATTGGCTCGAGCGCCCCAGCGGCCGGCTCGCCGAGATCCCCCCAACGACGCTGCACTGGTGCGGTCTACGCTTGCCCGCCGCGGGCGGGGCCTACTTCCGCCTGCTCCCTTACGGTCTCGTTCGAGCTGCCTTCCGCCAGTGCGAGGGTCGCGGCGTGTCTGGCACTTTCTATATCCATCCGTGGGAGCTTGACCCTGCGCAGCCCCGTCTCCCGGTCTCCTGGTTGACGCGCGTGCGCCACTACACCGGCCTGCGGCGGACGGCGGAGCGGCTTGACCGGTTGCTGAGTGACTTCCGGTTCACGGCGGTCCGCGACACCGTCGCCGCGCTTGCAGCCGCGCCCGGCCATCAGCTCGCAGCCACGCGGCCATGATCGCTACCGTGCCTCAGGTGGAGGTGTTTGCCGGACCGGGAGCCGACTGGGACGCGTGCGTACAGACAGCGTCGGGGTGGACACATTTCCATCGCTGGGGTTGGAAGGCCGTCATCGAACGGGTTTTCGGGCACGAATGCCTGTATCTCGCGGCGCGCGATGTGGCAGGGCACGTGGCCGCCGTGTTGCCGCTTGTCCAGGTCAGGAGCTTCCTCTTTGGAGACTACTTGGTCTCCATGCCGTTCGTGAACTACGGAGGTCCGCTCGGCGACGACTTGGCAATGCGGATGCTGGTGCGACATGCGGTGCGCGTTGCGCGGGAACGTCGAGTCGATCTGCTGGAGCTGCGCAACCGGGAACGCCTCGCCTTGGATTTCCCCGTTTCCCGTCGCAAGATCACTTGCGTCCTCGATCTGACGGCCGGGGCCGGCAACGGGGAAGCAGTATGGGAGCGGCTGAGTTCAAACGTGCGCCGGAAGGTGCGCCACGCGCAGAAGGATGGCGTCAACGTCAGGTTCGGGCTCGAACAACTGGACGGATTCTACGAGGTGTTCTCTCGGCACATGCGCGACCTCGGCACACCCACGCTGCCACGACGGTTCTTCGAGGCTCTCGCCGAGCAGTTTCCGCAGGACATGTGGGTCGGTTGTGCGTACCATGAGGGGATACCAGTAGCCGCCGGCTGCGGATTTCAGTGGGCTGGCGAGCTCGAGCTGACCTGGGTATCGGCCCTCCAGGAATATCACCGCGGCTACGCAAACATGCTGTTGTATTGGGCATTCATCGAGCGGGCGGCGAATCAGGGTCTCCGCGTCTTCAATTTTGGCCGCTGTACGCCCGGTGGCGGTACACATCGGTTCAAGCAACAGTGGGGCTCGCGCGATGTGCCTCTGCTGTGGTATCAACCCGTCGCGGGCCGCCGAGCCGCTACGCCCTCACCCCACGAGCGCACCTTTGCCTGGGGCCCGGTCGTCTGGAAGCGGCTGCCGCTCGCCGTCGCGAACGCCCTGGGACCGGCGATCGTCCGGATGATTCCGTAGCATCTTCGTGTAAAGCTGCAGATAGCGGTCCATCATCACGTCGAACGTATACGATTCCGTTGCTCGCGCCTGCGCCGCGGCACCCAGCCGGCGCGCCTCTGCGGGATCTGCGAGTAGCGTATCCAACGCCTTGGCGAGTGCTGCTGGGTCGCGGGCCGGGACCATCACGCCGGCGCGCCCGCCGTCAAGAACGGTCGGCACTTCACCCACCGCGCTGGCGACGACGGGCCGCCCAGCCAGCATCGCCTCGAGAAGTGCCAGCGGGACTCCCTCGGAGAGCGAGGGCAGCACGAACACGTTCGCGCCGGCCAGCACATTCCCGATGTCCGACCGTAGACCCAGTAAGTGGAAGCGGTCGCTCACCTGAAGGGCGCAGGCGCGGTCGCGTAGCCTTTCCTCCAGGTCCCCCCGACCCGCGATGGCGACGTGCAGACTCGGATAACGCGGGGCGAGCAGGGCCAACGCCTCGAGTAAGTACCCGTGCCCTTTGACCGGATACAGGTTGCCGACTGCCACGACGAGTTGATCGGTGCTTCCCAACCGGAGTTCGTCTCGCAGCGAGGAATGGACGACGGGCTGCGGCGCGCGCACGCCGTTCGGGATGGTCACGATTCGCGATGGGCGGATCCACAGGTCCTGGGCCAGATGGTGAGCGAGGCTCTTGGACACGGTAACGACTGAATCGCTGGCGAGGGCCGCGAGGCGCAGCGCGATGCGCCGCTGCAGCCGACCGGCGTAGTAGCGGCCGCCATGCATTGTGAACAGGTGTGGGACCCCGGCCCGCCGGGCCGCCCAGGCGCCGTACACCGCCATAGTGAATTCGTGACTGTGAGCCAATGCGACGCGGTGCCGCCGCAGCGTATCGGTGAGCCAACGTGCGAACGTCGGCGAAAACGGGCGCTCGAGACGAAACGGCTCAACCAGGACGCCGGTCCCGCTCAGCTCGCGCGCGAGCCAACCCTCGCCTGCGGCTGGGACGACGATGATGTTCTCGCTGCCGGCAGCTTGCAATCCGGCGGCGACGCTGGCCACCATGCGCTCGGCGCCACCCGGGCCGTCCGACTCGATCAGGTGCGCGAAGCGCACGCCGCGCCAACGCGCAGTTTGGACCGGCGTCATCTGTAGCGCCGGAAACTCAGCCCGGCGGTCCATGCATGAAAGGCAGCGTCTCCGATGCCCGAAGGCACGTTGACCCGAGGGAGCGTCCAGGCATCAGGCGTCGCGATTCGGCGATCCGCGGCGAGGGTGAATGCGGCGCGATAGCCCGCTGAGTAGACCGCGCGGCGCACCCGGTCATTCCACAGGCCGTAGGGGTAGGCGAAGAACTCCGCGGTCACGCCGGTGCGATCCTTGATGACTGCGCGGCTGCCCACGACCTCACCGCGCAGGTCGCGCTCGTCCAGCGCCGGGAGCGAACGATGCGTCGCCGAGTGCACTCCGAGCCCCAAGCCTGACCTGGCAGCAGCTGCGATCGTGTCCCATCGAGCGGGCTGGCACCAGCGTGGAGGGTGCGAGAGAGAGAGGCAATGTGCGGGCGCGAGCGATGCCACAATAGTCGCGCCGTCACCGCGAAACGCAGTGAGCCAGTGCCGGCGGCGAGTTTCCGAGTAGGTACGCACCACCTCGGGATCGTCCCACCAGAAACGGGCGTCGCTCCCAGGCGCCTCGGCGACGATGAAGACCGTCGCCGGAATACTCAAGTCTCGCAGCAGTGGCCACGCGTGATCGAAGACGCCGGCGTAGCCGTCGTCGAACGTCACCGCCGCTACGCCACGGAGCGATTCCCGATGCGACCAGCGTTCCACGAACTCGTGGAGCGAGACGACCTCGTGGTTGCCCGCGAGCCATCGCACTTGTCGTTCGAAGGTGCGCAGCGGCATATGGAGGCCGAGATTGTCACGCCAACCAGCGTCGGTGTCTGCGACGATGTTGTGGTAGCACAAGACGACGCCCCCGGTCGACAGTCGTCGCGCGAGGGCAGTCACTCCCGACAACTGCAGCGCCCGGTAGCACATCGACGCTAATCTCAAGGCACGCCCACCGACAGATTGCTGGGGACTCGCTTCTCTGCCGCACGGCCAGTGCCGGGCAGGTATACCTCGACCAGGTCGCTGAGGCGAGTCAAGAGCTTCTCCGGATTGAAGCGCTCATTCACGTCGCGTCGGGCGTTGCGGCCCATCTCCGCTGCGGTTGTCGGGTTCGCCAGGAGCGAGGCGATTGCCTGGGCCAGGGTCGCGTCGTTGCCGGGGGGCACCAAGAGGCCGGTCACGCCGGGCTGGATGATCTCGGGAATCCCACCGACTTGAGTAGCCACCACGGGCTTGCCCCTCGCCATCGCCTCGAGGGCGGCCAACCCGAACGCCTCCTCCCACACGGAGGGCACGACACAGACATCGGCGGCCTCGAGGAGCGCTTCCCGATCAGTGCGATAGCCGAGCAAATGGATGCGGTCTCGTGACGGCAGCGAATCGCGTAGGGCTTGCAAGCTGGCGAAGGCAGGGCCGTCGCCGGCGTAAAGGAGGATCGGTCCGGGTTGGAGACGATCAAACGCCCGGAGTAGGTGATCGACACCCTTCTCTTGCGTTGCTCGGCAAGTGCAGGCGATGATCGGCGCGTTTTCATCAAGCTTCAGTGCGTGGCGGGCAACGCGTTTGCCGTCGTCGGTCAGCGGTGGCACGGCGACGCTGTTCCAGACGCGGGTTACGCGCCCCGCAGGGATCATCGCGACCTCTCGCTGCCGGCGGGCGACGAAATCGCTGACGGCGATCACGCGGTCGGCCGTCAATCCGGGGACGCGCGCGAGGGCCCACTTCGCAAGCCGCTTGGCGCCGCGCGGAACGGTCCGTGCTCCGGACGTGTGGTCGTGGACGATGATCGCGCGAACTCCGGCCGCACGTAGCACGGGGTAGAACGACGAGCACGCAGGCCGGTCGGTGAGATAGACCAGCTGCACACGCTCGCGGCGTACGAAGTCGAGAGTCTGGCGCAGCGATGCTACCGTCTCCAGCCGCGCATCCAGGACGATCGGCTCAGCCGGCGTGCCGCGAAGCGTCCGCGGCGGCGACGGGATGTCGGGATAGGCCACGAAAGTCCGGACGCCTTTTGGCGCTAGCCGCGTCCCCACTCCCGCGTATAGCCCTTCGATGAAGTCCCAGGCGTAGCCCGTGTTGGCGGGGAAATTGGCGACGAAGAGGATCGTGCTGGAGTACGCGGTGGAGCGGGACATGACCCTGAGGTGATCGCGCAACTTCTGTGCCCTCAGGAAGTTGGCATGCATCATGCCGCTCGGTCACGACACACTTCATGGAGGCCGGATACTGTGGCGTGCGCGCTGCACCCCCTCGACTCGGTCACCCTCCTGGTCCTGCTCGCTGGCTGTTTGACACCAGCCGATGGATCGCCAGGCGACAGCACGAGGATCGCCATCGTGACGGGCAATCAACAAGGCGCTCCGTTTGGGCAGACGCTGCCCGAACCGCTGACTGTCGGCGTCTTTACTGGCAATGGCAGGGCAGTGAAACACGCGCGGGTTACGTGGACGGTCACCCACGGTAACGGCGTGGTGAGCGCGGACACGACTACGGTTTCGGACTCCGGTACGTCCGCGGTCGGGTACACGGTCGGTGACACTCCGGGGACCGATAGTGTGCGCGCCACCCTGGCCGGCACGACCGATGCCGTCACATTCGCCGTCGTTGCGGGAGAACGCCGCAGTCCGTGGCCCGGCGAGCCGGCAGGATTCAAACCCATCACGGACTGGCCGTACAATCTCCTCGTGACGCGGAGTGACGGCGCAGTGAGCACCGGTGCCAACGTTTGGAATCAGTCCCCCGGGACTGGGCTGGCCGCGGTGGTTCCTGATTCCAGTGCTCCCTTGTCACCTCCGAATGTCCTCGAGATCACTTATCCCGTCGGCTTGCCGAGTGGGTCGGAGCCGTGGACGCTGTATTTCAATCCCAGGCCAGCTGGGCGTGAGTTCTATACGGCGTTCTGGTGGAAAGCCAATGCAGGTTGGCAGGGCGATCCCAGCGGGATCAACAAGATCATCTTCTGGCAGGACAGCGCACCGGCCAGTGCCAATCTCATCGTCATGATGAACAACCAGCGCCAGCCCGACTACGTCCTCACGGTGACGCTCGAATTCAATCAGGCGAGCAACACGCAGCTTGTGAACTCGGCCGGGGGCGGAACCGTGTGGCATGTTTTCGGGAACGTCCATGGAAATTACGTGATCGTCCCGGGCAACTGGTACCGGATCGAGCTCTACTTCAAGGGCAGCACAACGCCGACCTCGCAGGACGGCGTGTTGCGCTGGTGGGCCACCAAGCGTGGCGACTGGTCCCCGACGCAGGTTGGGGACTACACGAACGTGAACTTCGACACGCCGAATTTCATCCAGTTTAGTTTCGCGCCCACGTGGGGCGGCAACAGCGGCGTGGCCAAGCGGCGCAAGGATTATTACCGGATCGACCACGTACACCTGAGCGGACCTTGAGCGGCAGACATCGCGACGGTCATCACGTCAGTCTGGCCGCGGCTGCCGCGGGAGCCCGGCTGCTTCTCATCGGTATGCTCGGATGCGGCTCCGGGCTCCGCGCGTCATCGGACGCCGGAGCCGACACCGTCTTCGTGGAGGATTTCGAGTCGGGAACGCTCGGGGCATGGTCCGACGGCGTCGATCCGGCGCGCCATCACGTCGTCACGGATCCGAGCCAGGCGCAATCGGGCAGTCGGTACCTCCAGGTGACATACCGCGCCGGTGGCGACGGCGGGTGGCTGACGCATTTCCTCCCGCGCGGCTACGACTCTTTGTATGTGAGCTACTACGTCCGCTTCCCGGCGGGATGGCAGGGCGGGACAAAGCTCGTTGCCCTCTACGGTTCTCGAACTGACGATCAATGGTCGGCCTTCGGAAAAGCCGGCATGTGTCCTGGTGGCGACGATTTCTTTGCGGCGATGCTCATCGCCGAGGTAACGGGTGACCCTGGCCCGCTGCGTTTCTATTCCTATTACCCGGCGATGGCACGAGAACCCGACGGCGTCACTTGCTGGGGCCGCTTCGGCGACCGGACCGAGCGCTACGTCGAACCACTCACAATGGGTCGGGGCATCTGGCACCACCTGGAGTTCTGGGTGAAGCTCAACACGCCGGGACATGAGAACGCCACACAGAGTTTCTGGCTCGACGGCGTACCGCGTGGCACATGGTCGGGGTTCAGTTTCCGGCGCAGCTCTCGGTTGCGGCTCAATGCTGTGCAACTCACGTTCAACCGCGGGATTTCCGGCGGACCCACGACGGAAACGCTCGACGTTGATCACCTCGTTGTGAGGACCAGACCCAACGCGTTGCCGCCGGATATGTGACGCGAGCCACGCGTCCTTCCTCACGACGTTCGGATTCTCGTTGCTAGTCCAGCAGATCGCCCCGCTTGCGCGTCTTTGGTGGTTGTTGCTATCGTGCCACAGTTCGATGGCGCCACAACGGACCGAAAACGTCGTGATCGTCGTCGCATCCTGCGCAGTGCCCCGCAGGTAAACTGGGATGCTGTAGCAAATTTGGGACGCTGCTCAGAGCAAAACCGCTGAAAGGCGGTGACGCAGAGCTACGGGACTACCGCAACGACGTTGCCAAGTCCGCCGAGCCGCCAGCGCTGACCCGCAGGGTCGATGCTGGCGGCTCTTTTTTGGGGAGTAGTTAGAACAGCGTAGGTCGGCAGGATCGCACCCCCCTCGCCTGGGGGAGCGCGAAAAGGCAAACCCGGCGAAAGCCGGCGACGCAAAGCCACGAGGCTACCGCACGCGATCGCGTGCCACGCCAGTCGAGCTGCCGAACCTCCAGGGGAGGGGTTATGTACGTTCGCAGCGCGCAGTCCTGGGTTCTGATGGCGGTGGTGCTGCTCGCGGCCTGCGATCTACGGCCGCGGAATAGCATCGGCGTGGACAACCCCGTGACCGGGGTCGTCGTCTATCCCGACAGCCTGACACTCGATCCTCAACAGAGCTTCCAATTTCGCGTCTTCGGTCGCACGCAGGCCGGCGACAGCGTGCCCGTGTCGGTTCGCTGGTCGGCTTCCGCGGGTTCGATTTCCGCGGCCGGAGTCTACACGGCGGATACATCGGCCGCCGACGCAACCGTGACAGCGACGCTGGCCAACTCGACTGTCAACGGCAGCTCGAACGTCAAGAAGAACCGGCTCGTCCAGTTGGTCATCGACCCCAAGAGCACGACGCTCACGGTCGGTGGGCTCCAGCAGTTCTCCGTGTTTGGACGCAAGAGCGCGGGGGACAGCGTCAGTGTCGCCGTCACGTATTCGGGGACGGGCGGGGCGATCTCCGGTGCCGGTGCATACACCGCCGGTCAGACGGCCGGTAATTACCGCGTGATCGCCAAGCAGAACGGCGGGTCGCTGGCCGACACGTCTGCCGTTACGGTGTCCGCTGTGCCACCGCCGCCGCCACCGCCGCCGCCGCCATCGCCGCCGGGAACGGTCAATGACCTGGCGGTTGCTTCACCGACGGCCAACTCCGTGACCCTGTCCTTTACAGAGGTGAACGACGGAACGGGGCAACCAGCGACGTATGATGTGCGGTTCGCGATCGCACCGTTGACGTGGAGTTCCGGACAGGATGTGTCGCAGGGCACGTGCCAGCTGCCGATGGCCGGCACCGTAATCGGCGCCCGGCGTACCTGCACGGTGCTGGGGCTCGCCGCCGCGACCGCCTATCAGTTCCAGCTCGTCGCGTTCCGGGGGACGCTGAACGTCGATGCGGTGTTCGGTGGCGTGTCGAACGTCGGGAACGCGACCACGTCGGCAAGCACGGCACCCGTCGCAACCGTGGCGGTAAGTCCGGCGAGCGCGAGTATCGGCGTCGCCGGGACGCAGCAGTTGACAGCCACGCTCCGGGATGCCGGAGGCAACGTGCTCACGGGACGGACGGTCACGTGGGCGAGCAGCAACACTCTCGTTGCCACCGTGAGCGGCAGCGGGTTGGTGAGCGGTCTTCTGGCCGGTTCGGTGACGATCACGGCGACGAGCGAAGGGCAGAACGGTCCCGCGACGATTACGGTGACCGCGCTGCCGCCTCCCCCGCCCCCGCCCCCGCCGCCGGGGTGGACGCACGAGCCGAGCGGCTTCACGGTCATCGAGGACAACGGCTGGGAGTCAGGGTTGCTCGGCAACTGGACGTTGTACTACCAGACGGCCGACAAGCCGATCACGGTCGAACCGATTACCGATTCGCCGATAGGGGAAGCGAAGGCCTTCCAGATTGGCTACCTGGCGGGCCTCGTGGGGGGCGGCGGGACGGAAGCGCGCTTCGAGATTCCCGCGGCCTACCAGCGCAACGAGATCTTCGTGGGCTACTGGGTGCAAGTGAACCCGCAGTGGCAGGGCCACGACTCGGGGATCAACAAGATGATCTTCCTGGACGATGGCGCGGCAACGGGGACGTTCTCGGCGATGTGGTATGAGATGTTCGGCTCGGGGAGCAGTCCGCTGGATTTGTACGTGGTGAATCAGAGCGGCAGTGGGCCGGGGGGGTTTCATGAGAACGTGAATCAGATCGAGTTTACGCGGGGGGTGTGGCACAAGGTGGAGATCTACCAGCACCAGGGGAGTCCCGGGATCGTGCGCGTGTGGGTGGACGATGTGTTGGCGGTCGATCGGTCCGATGTGTATACGAACGCTGCCCCGCTCGACGCCGTCGCGATCAGCGGTATCTGGGGTGGCGTCGGTGACGTGAAGCTGCAGTTCGACTACATGCGCTTCGACCGCATCCACATCAGCGTGCACTAAGAGACAGGAGCAAAGAGCTGTGCCGTTCACGTTCAAGATCTCCGTGCGGTTGGCGCTCATGAAAGCATCGTCTGCCCTGGCTCTCGCACTCGTTTGCACGGGGTGCGAGCTGCCAGGCAGGCGTGTCACGGATCCCAACCCACCGAACGTGGTGCAGGTCGTCACTTCACCTGTTGTCGTCACTCTTGATCCCTATCAATCACAACAGTTCCTGGCTTTCGGACGCACACAAGCCGGGGACAGCGTTGCCATCGACGTACACTGGAGTGCGACCGGTGGAACAATAACGCCGGGCGGTTTCTATTCCGCCGACTCGGTCTTCGGCGACTATCAGGTGACCGCCACAGCGACTGCATCCCTTCTCTCGGGGACGTCGCAGGTGAAAAACCGGGGTCCGCTCATGCAGGTCATTGTGACTCCGGGAGCGGCCTCGCTGGACGTGGGAAGCAGCCTGCAGTTCTCGGCGTACGCAAAGCGCAAGAACGGTGACAGCGTCGCCGTGAGCGTGACTTATGGCGCGACCGGTGGAACGGTCACGGCAGGTGGCTTGTACACGGCAGGCCCGACGCCGGGAACGTATCGCCTGATTGCGACTCAGAGCGGCGCGACACTGGCGGATACGGCCGTGATTACCGAAACGAGTAATCCGGTGCCGCCACCGCCACCGCCGCCGCCGCCACCACCGCCGCCCCCGCCGCCGCCGCCCCCGCCGCCGGCTCCTGGGACGGTGAACGACCTATCGGTTGCAAGCGTGACCGACAGTTCGGTGACCCTCGCGTTCACGGAAGTGAACGACGGAACGGGTCAACCGGCGAAGTACGACGTTCGTTGGGCGGCCGGCGCACTCACGTGGTCCGCGGCGACCGATGTCGCCCGCGGCAGCTGCGCTGTCCCATTGGCTGGGACGTCGATCGGAGCGAGGCGAAGCTGCACCGTCTTGGGTCTGCAAGCAGCCACCGCGTATCAGTTCCAGCTCGTGGCGTACCGCGGCACGCTGAACGTCGATGCGGTGTTCGGTGGCTTCTCCAACGTTGCGAGCGGAACGACGACGTCGGTTTCGCCACCGCCACCGCCACCACCGCCGCCGCCGCCACCTCCGCCACCGCCTGGACTGCTGGTTCAAGAGGGGTTCGAGGACGCAGTGTTTGCGGCACGGGGTTGGTACGACAACACGAGTCCGGTCCTCACGACCGCTCAGCACTCGAGCGGCACAAGCGCACTGGAGCTGCACTTCCAGACTGGTGCGACCCTGCCGGTGGCCGGGGGGTCGATGCGCCACCTGTTCCCGGCCACTCCGACGGTGTACGTGAGCTACTGGGTCAAGTACAGCAGCAACTGGGTTGGCTCGGCGAGGCCGTATCACCCGCACGAGTTCCTCGTGCTGAGCGATCAGGATGGTGACTGGGACGGGCCGTCGAACAACTGGCTCACTGTGTATATCGAGCACAACTATCAAAACGGTGGGATCCCGCGCCTGGCAATGCAGGACAACAAGGCGATCAACACCAGTTTCGGCACACCGCCCGTAAACCTGGTCGGCGTCACGGAGAACCGGTCGACGGGCGGATGCAACGGCATCGTCGAGCTCAACATCTTGTCGGAATGCTTCAACATGCCGCCCTGGTACAACGATAAGCAGCTCTCGGCGGCGCAGGTCTGGTTCCAGCCAACGCCGGGCCCTGGCTACAAGGGCGACTGGAACCACGTCGAGGCCTATTTCCAGATGAATTCGGTCGTGGGCGGCATCGGCGTGGCGGACGGCGTGATGCAGTACTGGTTCAACGGGACGCTCGTGATCGATCGGCACGACATTCTGTTTCGCACCGGCGCGCGGCCGACGATTCAGTTCCACCAGTTCTTGATCGCCGCCTACATCGGCGACGGCTCGCCGGTAGATCAGTACATGTGGGTCGATGACCTTACCATAGCAACCGGGAAGCCTTGATCTCCCTAATCCGTAGCGTGGTTGATAAAGGCGCAGTAATAAGGAAGGGACCGGGGGTGCACGGCGGCGTGAGTCGCGTGCTCTATCGATCGGTACGAATCCAGGCTCTGCTGCTGAGTGTGGGAATCGTCGTGACGGCAATGCAGAACCGCCATACGGCGTAGAACGGCAGGAACGCGAAAGCCCCGATCGCGCGGATGGGCTCGGGGTCTCGTCCGAGGGCGGCAAGCGTGTAGACCACCGGGCGCAGCAGCGTAGCGAGGAGCGCGGCCGCAAGCCAGTTGCCCGCCGGAGGGTGGAGCAGCAGGGCGACAGTCTCGGCGACACTCACGAGACAAAGGTGCACGATGGGCCCCGGGGCACTCAACTCGGCCAGGCCGTCGAGCTTTTGCGCCACTCGTGTTTGACGGGAGCGAATCAATGGCAACGCGTGGGTGGCGAGAACCGCCAGCTTTCCAGCCGTCCAGCGGCGACGCTGGCTGGCGCCCGCCTTCAGTGTCGCGGCCTCTTGGGCGTAGATCTGTGCTCCCGGCACAGCTTCGATCGACACTCCTCGCTCGGTGAGGAGTGCGTAAAGTTCCCAGTCCTCCGACAGCGAGTAGGCGGTCCAGCCGTGCGCGGCTAGCACGCTCGAGCCGACGCACATGCCGGCGCTGAGGGGCACGTTCACTCCGGCCCGCGTTTTCAGCACGTAGGCGAGCCCGTGGTTTGCTCCAGAAAGGACGGCCGCCATCCGCGTCAGCGCGTTCTCTGAGCGATTGCTGACGCCGTTGTAGGGCTGCAGTGCCTTGTGTGCGAGCGGCGCTGCGACTGCGAGCTGCGCCGCGAATTTCCGATCGACCTCGGTGTCGGCATCCACGATGACGACGGCGTCGTAGTCCGTCACACGCAGCTGTGACAACGCCCAGGCGATAGCGCGTGGTTTGCCCGCCTCATTCGGCGCGGTGCGTACCAGGCAACGTACCCCCGCCGCACCCGCGATGTCGGCTGTCCGATCACGGCAATTGTCCGCAATCACGACGATTTCGATGCGCTCCCGAGGGTAGCGCAGTCGCCGCAGCGACTGCAGGCAAGACGGGAGGAGGAGTTCCTCGTCGTGCGCGGGGACGAGAAACAGGAACTGTGGTGATCCCGGTGTTGTGGTGCCGGTCCGCCGACCTCGACGAATCGAGATGCGCACCAAGCTCACCAGGTCCGACACTGTCGGCAGCGCGAGGACCACGAAGAGGAGCACCAGTGCGATCGAAAGGGCGATCATGGGGCAGACCACCCGGGGCCTCGAGAGGCTCGGTGGCTTCGCTGGTCGACAAGTGTCCGCCTTGCTGCCCGAACGTGAGGGGTGCCGAGGGGGCGGCTGACCTTCTGGAGCCCGACCGCGAGGGCTGCGAGCGTGTACAGCATGTCCGAGTATGCCAGCGACAGGAAGCACCCACCGACGACGAACCCGACGAGCGCCGCCATGAGGCTTTGCGCGAGACGGGGCGCGTCGGTGGCGGAGTCGCTCCCCTTGCGCGGCTGTCGGGCCAAGCGTCGCAGCGCCAGGAACGCACTGGCAATCCATGCGACGAAGAGGATCAGGCCCGGAAGGCCGAGTTCAGCGCCCACTTGAATGAAAACGTTATGCGCAGCGCCCCATCGCACCCCAATGCCGCGCTCCTGGAGTCTGGCCAGCGGTGAGATAGTGCCTTCTGCCACCTGGAAGTTGCTGATTCCCACACCGAGCATGGGGCGCCCCGCCATATAGCCGAGGCCACGCGTCCAGATTTTCACGCGACCCGCTTCCGACGTGGTGTTGTAGTCCTGATTGGGGTGCACGATCGTTTGCATCTGGGTCCAGTACTGATCGCTCGCGCTGGCCGCGGCCACGGCGAGAATCGCGACGAGACCCGCGAGTCGCGCGCGCGCCGGAACGGTCGTAAAGCCGAGTAGGACGAAGGCTGTCACGCCGAGGAAAGCGAGGAACCCTCCCCGAGAGCCTGACCGGATCAATCCCACCGCCAATACGACGAGCCCGGCGACCGCCAGCACACGCAGAAGCGGGCGGCGTTGCGCCAGCACGAAGTAGAGACCCAGCGGCATCGCCGTGGCGATCAGCGTTGCAAGATCGTTCCCGTCGTAGTAGTAGAGTTGTCCGAGGCGCCAGTCACCGTCACTGAGTTGGAACCGCGACAGCACGACTGCTGTGTACAGGACCGTGACGGCGAAGTAGGCGAGGCTGAGCCGCTCGACGTCGCGAGCGCTGCGCACGCTGCCGGCGACCACGATGAACATCACGACCGTGCGGGCGAAGTCGGTCCACGCCTGGAATGCGACCCGCTGATTCAGTGCAGCGGGGACGGAAAACGCGCTCCAGAGCAGCAGCCCGAGCAGGCAAGCGGTCGTGGCGGACCGAAGGCGAGCGACGCGCCGTTGGCCGGACTGCTGGAGGAGATACAAGCCGATAGCCAGCACCGCCGCCACGAACAGCGGTTTGAGGGTCAGCAGCACCGGGAACAGTTGATGTGCGCGACCAACCGCCGTGGCGATATAGACCGCGACGCACGCGAGCAACAGATCCCACGCCGGCGTCCGCGCTCTTTGCGTCGGCGCGACAACCCCGGGGTCGCCGGACTGCCGCACAGCCTCAGCCATACGCCTGCGTCATCGCGGCGGGCGCGGCCGCCCGAGGCGCCGAGACAGTGGGCGCTGCGGCCTCGCCGGCGGCGGTGAGGAGCTTCGCCGCCACGGTGGCATCGTAGCGGCGCGGCCGCAAGATCGACCACACGGCCAGCGGTCGCGCCCGCTCGCGACGAGCGAGCGCCGCGACGAACCGCATCACGCTGACCGCGGCGGCGAGGAGGCTGATCGGCAGCCACAACACGGATCCGCGCCAGCCATGCTCGCGGAACCGGCGCAGCAGTTGCCCGCGTGTGCGAATGGTTGGGTCGAGGAGGTTGACGATGTGTGGCGCGTCGGCAAAGTGACGGGCGCACCATGCAACCGCGGCGGCCGCTCGCCCGACCTCACACACGGCGAAGGGCAGGCCGGGGCGGCCGAAGCCCAAGTGCCAGCGCTCGAACAGCCGGCGCCCGACGAGTCCTGGCACGTCGATGTCCTCCCAGTCGATCAGAGCGGCGGGGCGAACGATCCGCGCGACGACATCCTGACGCGCGTGCGCCGCGGTGACGAGCTCCTCGGCGGCGCACTTCCCCCACGTGTACGGACCGAGGCGCTCCGCATGGGCCGCGAGCGGCGTTTCCTCCGTCTGACGCTCGCGGGCCGATCGCGGCGGCCGCAGCACGGAGATGCTGCTCACGTAGACCAGCCGGCGCACTCCAGCCGCGGTCATCCCGCGCAGCACCTGACGCGTCGCGTCGACGCTGTCGCGCTGGTGGGCCTCGAAACCTCCGGACGTTGCGGCGGCGGCATGGAGGACGACCGACGCGCCGGCGAAGACCTCGTAGGGGACCTGTGCGCGGAGGTCCACGCGGACCCACTCGTGCACGTGGGGATCGTCGGACGGCTGTGAGCGGTACGTGGCGCGTACACGAAAACCGCGACGCGTGAGCTCGCGCGTGAGGGCGCGTCCGAGAAACCCCGCGGCTCCGGTGACCACAGCGACCGGTGCCCCTGGCCCGCCGGCCGGGGAGGGGGGGGAGGAGGCAGCGCGATCGCGCACTGCGGGCCGGCTCCTACTGGGGACTTGGACCGCGAGCTCCTCGTAGATGTCGGTGACACGTCTCAGATGTTCGATGGAGAGAGGGGAGCGACTGCCAGAAGTCACCGCCGCGTAGAATTCGCCGATCAGCTCCGCGAGCCCCGGGTAGGCGACCCCGCGAAGCAGGCGACGGGTGAGGCCGCCCGCAGTGCGCCACGCCAATTGCCCCGCTTCCACGAAGGGATTGGCGATCTTCTCGAGCGGACTCGTGCCATCGTTCCCCGCGCCGAGCACGGTTCCGCGCACGAAATCGGTCGTGAGGGATCCATGTGCCCCCGTCACAGTGAGCGTTGAGGCGACCGGCCGTGCGCGCAGGCTGACTGCGAGACGGCCCGTCACCTCGCCCGCCCGCAACACCGCATGAAGGTCCGTCGCCGTCGCTGTCACATGGACGAGCTGCGGCGCGGCCCCCCCGATCCCGGTGTTTGGAAGGAAGTGCGTGAGCGCGGCCACCAGCGTGTAGAGGGGATGAGGCAGCACATCGAGCAATTGTTCGCCGAGGGCGGCCGGAGCCGATCGGTACGGGTGGAGGCGTGGTGGTCGAAATGCGAAATAGCTGTCCACGAGCACCGGGGGCTGCAGCGTGGTCGCGCGCTCCAGCAGTCTGCGGAACGCGGGATCGCGAACCAACTGATGACCGGCACAGAGCAGCAGCCCGCGGTCGCGTCCCAAAGCGAAGAGCGCTTCGGCATCGCCCCGCGTTTCCACGAACGGCTTCTCGACGTAGACGTGGGCGCCGGCGAGGAGCGCCTGGCGGGCGAGGTCGAAGTGCGTTGCCGGTTGTGTGCAGATGTGGACGACGTCCGGTCGCGCGTCAGTCAACAATTCTGCCACGGTGGGATACGCGGAGGCGCCTGCGCGCCGTGCGAGCGCATGCGCGGCGTCAAGGCGGAGATCACAAACTCCTGCGACCACGTGCGGGGTCGCCACGCGTCGTAACGCGTCTAGATGTTGGCCGGCCATCTGGCCGGCGCCGATGAACCCGATTCGGAGCGGTGGCGCTACGGGGACTTGCATCCGCGAGTCAGGCCGCCGGGACGGGGGGGGCCTGCGCCACAACCGTGAGCAGGAATTCGCTCACACCGAGCAGGCCCTTGAGATTCGCGCGGCGCTCCGGCGCGACGAGGTCAGCCTGCAAGGCCTCGCGATAGGAGCCCGCTTCCCACTGCAGCTCTCTGAAGCCGTGTTCGCGCAGAAGCTGGCGTGCGCGGGGCGGTGTGAAGGTGTGAGGGTGGCCCGCGTCGACACGCAGCCGCGAAAGCGCGCGGTGCACGACGAAGCCCCAGGGTGTTCGACAGTTGACCGTGAGATACAGGACCCCTGCCGCCGCCAGCGCACGTCTCAGCTCGCGCATCGCCGCCGCGACGTCGCGGACGTGATCGATGCAGTTCTCGATGATTGCGAGATCGTAATGCCCACTCGAGACGGGGAGCGCCTCCACCGACCCCGGTCGGTACTGGACCGTGGGTGCGCGCAGGGCGGTGAGTGTTGCGTTGGCCGCGTAGTGCGGCTCCAACGGGTCCACGGCGACGCGTTCCACGGCCGGGAAGAACCCCACCACGCCGACCGGGCCGCTGCCGACTTCGATAACGCGGGCGCCACCATCGGCCAGGTGACCGAGCCCGACGCTGCGGAGCCTGAGCTGGAGCTGCTCGGCCCGCCACCGATACCACTCCAGTTGTGAGACGGAGCCCGTGGCGATGCGAGAGGCGACCGACTCCCAATAGCCACGCTCGTATTGTTGGGCGCGTTGCCAGCGAGCCAGACTCACCATGCACCCTCCCTGGGTCGTCAACCCGTATTGCAAAACCAACGCCACGCTCAGCTATGGCGACTTCCAGGTCACCTGTTGCGTCGACGCCATATGCCTGCGGGCGGCGGGAACGGCCCGCATGTTGCGGGGCCCGACAGACGCATGGTCCTCGACCTCATGCGGGGTGCAGCCCGCCTCCTGCGGAGCGTCCCGCGCCGGCTGCGCGGGCGCCAGTCCGTCTTCACGCGCATCTATGCGACCAATGAATGGGGGAGCCCGGAATCTGTGTCGGGCTACGGTTCGACGCTCCAGGAAACGCGCGTGGCGCGGCGGGTCTTGCCGTCCCTCCTGACACGTTATGGAGTGGAAGTGCTTCTGGATATTCCCTGCGGCGACTGCCACTGGATGCGCGAGATCGACTTCTGCGGCCGCACCTACATCGGGGCCGACATCGTCGCCGAGCTCATCGACCGCAACCAAAGCACGTACGGTGGTCCGAATCGCAGCTTCATGCATCGAGACGTCGTGCGCGATCCGCTGCCGCCCACAGACCTCGTGCTGTGCCGGGACTGCATGATCCATCTTTCGAATGCCGACGTAATCGAAGCACTCCGGAATGTTCGGAGCAGTGGCGCCCGCTACCTCCTCGCCACGACGTATGCCGCTCGCCCCACCAATCCCGACATCGTCACGGGCGATTGGCGAGCCATCAACCTACAGGCGCCGCCGTTCCAACTCCCGCCGCCCCTCGAGTTGATCAGCGAGGAGTGGGACTGGGCCGACGGCTACCACGCCGATAAGTGTCTCGCGCTCTGGGACACTGCAGTGCTCCCGCGCTGAGCCGGAGCGTCTTCGACGAAGAGGCGGTGCCAGGTCGAGAAGCACAGCAAGGCCAACAGAATCCGCTCCTGATTCTGTCGTCCCGTCAGGTGGTCGCGGAGTAGCGTATCTACCACCCGAGCATCGAAGTATCCGAGGCGATGCTGCCGCGCGGCAGAGAGCTCGTCTGTCAACAACGGGCGCAGCTCGTTGCGCATCCACGCCGCCGTTGGTCCCACGAATCCGCGCTTGGGTGCCCGGAAATGCGCCGCGGGCAGGCGCGAGCGCAGCGCGCGTCGGAGCAGCCGCTTGTTTTGCCAGACCGGAGCGGGACCGATTTTCACGCGTTGTGGGATCGGGAAGGCAGCCTCGACGAGGATGTGATCGACGAACGGCACGCGGATCTCGAGCGAGTGCGCCATGGACAGCCGGTCGCTGAGCGCGAGGATATCATCGGGCAAGAACGTCGTGTAGTCCATGTACAACCCGGCAGCCAGTCCTGAGACGGCGTTCTCTTGCGCGGCGAAGACATCGCGGAACCTGGAGGTAGCCGCTCGTCCGGAGATGTTCGCGCGCAGGCTCGGCGCATAGAGTGCCAGCCGTTCTTCGTTCGAGAGCCGGCTCATCAGGCCCAGGAAACGATCGGGAATCGCGCCGTTGCCGGTGGCGAGGAATCGCTTCAGCCGGTCGATGCCGAGCGCGCCGTCGCTCGGCTCCGGGAGCCAGCGGCTCAGAGCGCCGATGCCATGCCGGAGCTGAGCCGGCAGCTTGGCGTAGTACTCGGTCGCGAGCAAGCCGATGTGGCGGCGATAGCCCGCGAATAGCTCATCACCGCCAATGCCGGTCAGCGCGACTTTATACTGACTGCCCACGGCTTGCGACAACAGCCAGGTCGGGATCGCCGAGTCGTCGGCGTGCGGCTCATCGAGAGCACGGACGATCGGCTCGAAGATGTTCTGAAGCTCGGGATGGATGTCGACCACGGTGAGCTCGGCGCCGTGCCGGGCAGCCAGCCCGCGCGCGAGGGCTGTCTCGTCGGCCGCTGCCCCCCCCGAGCCCGAGTACCGGGCGGTGAACGCATGCGGCACGTCGCCGGCGGACGCCATGCTCGCAACGACCGCGGATGAATCGAGACCGCCGCTCAGGAAGACGGCGACAGGGACATCGCTTACGAGATGCGCTGCGACGGACTCGTCGAGCCAATCCCGCACGCGTGCTTCCGGCCGGAGGGGGCTGTCTCGATCCTCGACCGGGAAACGCCAGTAGCGGCGGGTGACGGAAAGACCGTTATCGCGGCGCCAGAGGAGTGTGTGGCCGGGCTCGAGCTTACGAACGTCGAGAAATGGTGTGCGCGGGGCAGGGACGTAGCCGAGCTGGAAGAAGCTGTCGAGTGCCTCCCAATCGAGCTCACGCGAGGTGAGAGCGGTCGCGTGCAGCGCCTTCAGCTCGGATGCGAACGCGATCCCCCACGGTCCTGATACGACATACAAGGGCTTGATGCCGAATCGATCGCGCGCCAGGAACAGGGAGCCCCCCCCCTCGGTCTCGTCCCAGATGGCACAGGCGAACATCCCCCTGAGCGATGTCACGCAGTCGACGCCCTGCTCTTCGTAGAGGTGCAGGATCGTCTCCGTGTCGCCCGACGAGCGGAACGTGTGTCCCCGGGCCGCGAGGCCGCGGCGGAGCTCCCTGTAGTTGTAGATCTCCCCGTTGAAGACGATCAGCTTGGACCGATCTTCGTTGAAAATCGGCTGTTGCCCGTTGCTCAGGTCGATGATGCTGAGCCGGCGCATCCCGAGACCGACGGCGCCCCGCACGTAGACGCCCTCATCATCAGGGCCGCGGTGGCGTAACGCGGAACACATCCGGCGGACGAGGTCTTCCGGTACGTGGCGTTCGGGATCTCGGTAGGCGATGCCGGCGATGCCACACATGAGGGCACGCGAGCGCAAGAGTGGCGCCACCCTGCCCGTATCGGTTTTCCGGCCTCCGGCGGCCGCAGGCGTTGCGTCGACGCCACACCCACGGACCTATAGAGGGCACAGCCCCCGCGGCACAGTTCTCTCAAGAGAACTCGGGCACAGTCATGGACGTGCTACTCACCGATGGCAATGAGCGCGCCGCGCTCGCCGCGGCTCGATCCCTGATTCGGGCTGGCTTCGAGGTTGGCGTGGCGGCGAGCCGCCGGTTCTCGCTAGCGGGCGTGTCGCGCGGGGTGTGCCGGCTGCGGTTGGCGACTGAACCGCTGGGCGATCCCGCCGGTTACGTCGCGGAAGTGGCCGGGCTGGTATCGCGGCTTGGGGTAAGCGTGCTCTTGCCGGTCACGGACGCGTCCGTTGAGGCGATCCTCGACGGCCGCCGGCAGATCCCCAAGTCGGTGGCGCTGCCGTTCCCTCGCCTGGAAACCTATCGCAAGGCTTCGGATAAAGCCGCGATGCTGCGCGTCGCTCGCGAAGCGGGGCTGGGAGTTCCGGAGACAATGATGCTTGCAGCGGCAGAGGCGGAGTTGCCGGGAGAGGATTTTTTTCCCGCAGTCCTCAAGCCGCATCGCTCCGTTGTGCGTGGTCGGCATTTTGGCGTGCAGTTTGTGAACTCACGCGACCAGTGCCGCACCGCGGTCCGCACACTCCCTGACATCGCATTTCCAGTGTTGTTGCAACGGCGCGTCCGAGGCCCCGGTGAAGGGCTCTTCGTGCTGCGTTGGAATGGTCGAGTAGTCGCAGAGTTTGCTCACCGCCGCCTGCGGGAGAAGCCGCCGGAGGGCGGCGTGAGCGTGTACCGCGAAAGCATTGCGTTCGATAGCGACCTCGCTACGGCGGGACGTCGCATGCTCGAGGCCCTGAATTGGCAGGGTGCCGCGATGATCGAGTGTAAGCGGGATCAAGCTACAGGCCAGCACGTGTTCATGGAGGTCAACGGACGTCTGTGGGGATCGCTCCAGCTGGCGATCGATGCCGGCGTCGATTTTCCGCGCCTGCTCGTCGCCTGCGCGCTCGGACACAGCGTGCCGGCGGTGACGCAGTATCGGGTGGGCGTGCGGAGCCGTTGGTTTTGGGGCGACGTCGATCACCTGTACCTGCAGCTGCGCAACGGCGGCGGCCCGGCGGTAAAACTCGCCGCGGTGCGTGACTTCCTGCGCGTTGGAGTCCGGCGAACGGGCGAGGAAATCTGGCGGTGGCGTGACCCCGCGCCGTTCTTGCTCGAGTCGCTCCAACAACTGGGTCTCGCCCGATGAGCGTCGTGCTCAGCACATCGAGCGTCGGCGTTACGCGCATGTCGCTGACCGATGCGCTTGCCCTCGGCCCCGCGACGTGGGAGACGCTGGAAGCGAGCACCGCATCGCCGTCGCCGTTCATGAGCTGGGCGTGGTATCGCGCGTGGGCGGACGCCTCTCCCTCCGCCGAGGTTGCGGCGAGCGAAGCGCTGGTGCTCCGCGGCGCGGAGGGCGTCGTCCAGGCGGTGCTTCCGGTCCGGCTGCGGCGTGTCGCGTTCCACCGCGTGCCGGTCACCGCGCTCACGTGGGCCTCTGGCGATGTGGGATGTCCGGACCACCTCGATGTCCTGGCGATGCCGGGAAGTCCCGTAGCCGAGTTCGCGCCTTCTCTCGACGCATTGCCGTGGGAGCTACTGATCCTGAGCAACCTGGCACCCAATGCAATCACGACGCGCCGCTTGTACGAATCGATCGCCGCGCGGGGGTACGCGGTCCGTCGCCAACGGCTGTGGGTGTGTCCGTATCTCGAGTTGTGCGATGACTGGGAACAGTACCTCGGCACCTTGACGCCCACGCGTCGTCAGACGCTGCGTCGCAAGGAGCGGCAGTTACGACGCCAGCACGCGATGAGGATTACGGACTACGAGGACGACCGCGTAGAAGCGGGCTTAAGCCACCTCATGTCCCTGCACGAGCGCCGGTGGGAAGGCGAGGAAGGCGCGTTCCAGGACCGCGGCGTGAGACGGCTGCACCGCCGGTTTGCTACCGAACTCGCGGCACGCAGGCGGCTCTGGCTGTCCACGCTGGATATCGATGGCGCGCCCGTCGCCGCCTGGTACGGGTTCACGTGGGGCGACACGGTCTACTTCTACCAAAGTGGCCGCGATCCCGACTGGGAGCGCCAAAGTGTTGGTCTCGTCCTCATGGCGACGATGATCCGGCGCGCCATCGAGCGCGGCTACCGGCGCTTTGACTTCTTGCGCGGCGCCGACGCTTACAAGCAGCAATGGACGACGACTCAACGGATCACCGAAGAGATCACGATCTACCGTCGCGGATGGCGTGGGCGCGTGCTGCGCGCGCTGGACGCAGCTGGTGAGTTGCGCACTCGTTGGGGGGGCAGGGCCGGAGCCGCCGATGCGTGAGATTCCGCTTATCGTGTCGCTCGACACGGAAGAGGATAATTGGAGTCGCAGCCGCACTGATGTGACCGTGGAGAACATCGGCGAGTTACGGCGACAGGCGCGGTTCTTCGAGCGCCTGGGTGTGCGGCCCACCTACTTCACGAGTTATCACGTGGCCACCGATCCCTGCGCGGCCGCCGTGATGCGCGACATCGGAGGCGAAGGCCGCGCAGAGATCGGCGCTCACCTACATCCGTGGAACACGCCGCCGCTCACCGAAGCGTTCGTGCCGCGCAACTCCATGGTCAAGAACCTGCCCGCCGACCTGCAGCGGGCCAAGATCCGGACGCTGACAGAAGCGATGCAGCAGGCGTTCGGACAACGGCCCACCGCGTTTCGGGCGGGACGCTACGGCATCGGCCCGGACACGGTTGCCGCCCTGGTGTCGTGCGGGTATCGGGTGGACTCGAGCGTCAGCCCGTTCGTCAGTCTGGAAGCGGTGGATGATGGTCCGACGTTCGTCGGCGCTCCAATCGTGCCGTACCGCCTGGGATCTGACCGGGACGTCCGGACGCCCGTTCCGGATGGGCCCATCGTGGAGGTTCCTCTGTCGTACGGGTTCAGCCGAGGACCGTTCAGCGTGTTTGAGCCTGTGCAGCGCTTGCTCGAGGCAGCGCCCCTTTCGCTGCACCTACCGGGCATCGCCGTCCGCACCGGCTTGGTCCGCCGTCTCAGCCTCAGTCCGGAGTTTCAATCAGTCGCCCAGATGTTGACGCTGTCCGCCCGTTTACTGGAACATGGAGCGCGGCATCTGCACATCAGCTGGCATACGCCCAGTCTCAAGCCCGGCCTGAGCCCCTTCACGCGCACCGCAGCGGATGTCGAACGGCTCTTCGCCACGATCGAAGGCTACCTGGAGAAGTTGGCGAACCTGACCCCGTTCCGGTTCGTCACCGTCAACGAGGCTGCCGCGGTACTCATGGAGGCTCCCGCATGCTAAAGAGTGTCGGAAGCAATTGGGTCGTCACGGCGCTGATGATCGTTGTGCTCTACCTGCTGACGCCGTTCACGCTTCACAAGCTCGGGGTCGACGGGTACGGCACCTGGATGCTGATCACGTCCATGAACGGGTATCTCGGGCTCCTCGTGCTAGGCGTGCCGATGGCGTCCGTTCGTTACTTCGCTCAGCATGCCGCCAAGGGTGACAGCCGCAGTCTCAACGAGGCGATCGGCAGCTGCACGGGACTGTATCTGCTCCTCGGGCTCATCGCGCTGGTGATTGGACTGGGCCTGTATGCACTGTTCACACTCTACGGTATCCCGACGCCGCGCCACACCGACGCGCGCTTGGCGTTCGCGGTCATGGCGCTGTTCGTGGCGGCGGGATTCATTGGGCTCCTGCCCGACGGAATCATGGCGGCGCACGGCGACTTCGTGCCGCGCAATGTGATCCGCCTGGCCAGCGTGCTGCTCCGGCTCGGCCTCACGGTCGGACTCCTCACGCTCAAGGCCTCCCTGACGCTGTTGGCGCTCGTTCAACTGGCCTGCCTGGCGTTCGATTTCACGGCGTGCGTGCTGTTCATCCGACGCCGGCACCCCGAGATACATCTGGGACTGGGGGGGTTCAACTGGGGCGTGGTACGCCAAATCTTTTCCTTCAGCCTCTTCGTGCTCGTGCTCAACGCCGGGTCTCGTCTCTCGTTCGAAACGGACTCGCTCGTCATCGGGGCGTTCATGAACGTGAGCTCGATTCCGTATTTCACCGTCGCGAACAGCTTCATCATCTACCTGATGGAGTTCGTGATCGCGATCGCGGCGGTCGTGATGCCGGCCGCCACGCGGCTGCAAACGCAGGGGAAGACGGCGGATCTCCGCGAGATCTTTCTCAAATGGTCCAAGGTCGCACTCTCGGTGACGATCATGGCCGGCCTGTTTTTCGTCGTGCTGGGGCCGCGTTTCATTGCCTGGTGGGTCGGTCCGCAGTTCGAGCACGCGGCGGGACAGGTGCTCCAGATCCTCATGCTTTCGTACTTGATCTTCCTACCGGTGCGCGGCGTCGCGCTCCCGATCCTGATGGGCCTGGGCAAGCCCCGCCTGCCAACGATCGGGTTTCTCGTCGCCGGCCTTGTGAACCTTGGGCTGAGTATTCTGCTCGTGCACCCGCTGGGGCTTGCCGGTGTTGCGCTCGGCACCGCCATTCCCAACGTCCTGTTCGCGGCCGCCGTCCTAGTCCAAACGTGCCGAGAATTGCAGACGCCGGTCGCGGAGTACGTCCGGTACGTCGTGCCGCGGGCCGTGTTGGGCGCCGTGCCGGTGCTGGCCGTGCTGCTGTGGTTCAAGCTAGGGCTGGGCGTACGTGGCCTGGCCGGACTCGCCGTGGCCGGGGTCGCCATGGTGGTGGTCTTTGGACTCATGTGGGTCTTGTTCGTGTATCGGAACGACCGATATGTCGACGTACGGAGTCGGATTCCACTGCTGCGCGTTTTGGGGAGAGCATGACGCCGGGCCGGAGGGTTGGGCCCGCACGTGTGGCGGTGGCGCAACAGGTAAAACTCTCGCCCTGCGATTCCGCGCTCGCTCACGTGACTGGCACAGCGCGTGCTCCCTCGGTTCACATCCCCATGCCTCGCATAGGTCCCATATGACGTCTTGGATCCTGATCGCCGCGCTCACCGGCCTCGTCCTCGTCATCAGCGCCGAATTGGCCACCCGCTGGTGGATCCGGCGGTTCACGCGGTATTGCGTCTGGCCGCCAAGCATGCGCCTGGAGGTGCGTCAGCATCCTGGCGTTTTTCCCGAGCTCGAGCCGCGCGTCCGCTTCGAAGTCAACGCCGACGGTGAGCGCGGCGGCGACCCGCGCGCGCACGAACCAGGCCTGTGCCGGATCCTCGTGGCTGGAGGAAGCTCCGTCGAATGTTTTGCGCTCGACCAGCAAACGAGTTGGCCGGCGGTCGTCGAACGCCTGCTCAACCGCCCCGATGCGCTGCGCACGCTCGCTGCGCGCCGCGTGCATGTCGGGAACATTGGCCACTCCGGCGTGGGCGCAGCGGAGCTCGAGCTGATTCTCGAGCGCGTCCTGCCGGGCTATGACCGCCTGGACGTGATTGTCCTCATGGTCGGTGCGAGCACCGTGTACCACTGGCTCGAGGATGGTGCGCCGCCCGCGCAATCGCCGGCGGTTGTCCCGGAGGAGCTGCTGTTCGCGCGGCACCCACAGCAACCATTCGGCTGGAAACCGCGCACCTCGGCGCTGCTCGAGCTTGTCCGGCGGCTGCGCCAGGCGTGGCTGCACCCGGTGGAAATCAAGGAGAACGCGGGCGCGTGGCTTGTGGCCGGGCGGAAAATGCGGGCGGAGGCGAAGGACATCCGCACGACCGTACCGGATCCGGGCGCCGTCCTGAAACATTTCGAGCGCCATTTCCGCCGCGCGCTCCTCCACGCGACTGCCCGGGCGCCGCGCGTGCTCGTGGCGCGCCAGCCGTGGTTCGAAAAAAAGTATACGGACCAAGAGCAGGCGCGCTTCTGGCACGGCGGGATCGGGAGACCGTGGAAGGAAAAGGTCAGCGTGTACTTCAGCGTCGACGTGATCAACCGCCTCTTGAGCCTGATCGATGCGCGCGCGATCGCGGTCGCCGAAGAGCTCGGCGTGCAGCACATCACCCTGCAGCCACTGCTGAACCAGGGTCTGCGCCATTACTACGACCATGACCATTTTACGCCCGAGGGGGCTGCGGTGGCGGCGCGGGCAATCGCGGCCGCGCTCACGGGAGTGGAATACGCCACGACGCCGGCTCCTTCCGGAGAGACGTCCGTGCGGCGAGGCACGCTTCCGCGGATTCCGCTGGCCGTACGCTTAGCATGATCGTCGGGATCGGGCTCGACATCGTCGAAATCGCGCGCTGGTCGCGCGTCCTCGCGAAGATCGAGGAGCAGGTCTTCACCCCACGAGAGCTCGCGGCTTGTGCGAACCGCGTTGACCGGGTGGATGCGCTGGCCGCGCGCTTCGCCGCGAAAGAAGCGTGTCTTAAGGCGCTGCACGCTGGGATCCGTCACGGCGCGCTGCGACAAGTCGAGCTGGTGTCGGCCTCAGGCGGTGCTCCCGAAATCCGATTGCTGGGCGTGCTCGTCGAGCAAGCGCGCGAATCTGGCGTTCGTACCGCACATGTCAGCCTGTCTCACCAGCAAGGGTTCGCCGCCGCGGTGGTCATCCTGGAAGGGACGGGGAAGCGCGCGCCCGTGGCGCTCGAGACCAGGTCGACGCGGGGGAGTACATGGTAATCATGCACGTGGTCGCGCCCGCCACATTTGGCGGACTCGAGCGCGTGGTGCAAATGCTGGGGATGGGGCTGCGGGGGATGGGACACGAGGTTCACATCGTATCCGTGGTCGCTGAACCTGGGGCTGGCGAACCCTTTCTCTTTCCGTTGTCCGACGCGGGGGTGAACACGCATCAGATCGTCGTGTCCGCACGGGGCTATGCGCGCGAGCGCGCCGCGATCGCGGCATTATGCCGGCGCCTGCGCCCCGATGCGGTCCATACCCATGGCTATCGGCCCGACGTCCTCGACGCCGGTGTGGCGCGGCATTTCGGCATCCCGGTCATTACCACGGCGCACGGCTTCACCGGCGGCCCCTGGAGAAATCGCGTTTACGAGTATCTCCAGCGTCGCGCGTTTCGCCGGTTCGACGCGGTGGTCGCCGTCTCCCGGCCGCTGAGTGACTGCCTCGCGCGCGCCGGTGTATCCCGGTCGCGCATTCATACATTGCCCAACGCGTGGCGCCGGATCTCGCCAGCGCTCGACCGCGACGCCGCGCGCGGCGCGCTTGCGATTCCACGAGCGGACTATGCTGTCGGTTGGGTCGGCCGGCTCAGCGCGGAGAAGGGGCCCGATGTGCTGTTGGAGGCTCTGACGCACCTCAACGATGTACCGCTCTCAGTTTCGATGATCGGGACCGGGGTCCAACAGCTGGCCCTGCAGGCGCGCGCGAGCCGATTGGGAGTCGCAGACCGAATTCGTTGGCACGGCGAGGTGGCGGATGCGGAGCGCGTGTACACGGCGTTCGACGTCTGCGTCCTCAGCTCGCGGACCGAAGGCACCCCGGTCGCCCTCTTCGAGGCCATGGCGGCGGGCGTTCCCGTGGTCGCGACCGCCGTGGGTGGAGTTCCCGATGTCCTGACATCGGAAGAAGCCGTGCTAGTCGCGTCAGAGGATCCCGGGGCGTTGGCGGCGGGGATTCGCGATGTCTACGCGCATCCCGCCGCGGCGGCGCGGCGGGCCCGCGCGGCCCGTGTCCGCCTGGAGCGCGAGTTCGGCGTGGGGCCCTGGCTCGATCGCTACGTCGAGATCTACCGGCTCGTCGCGCGTGGCGGGGGCGGGGGCGCCTTGACACCGGTCGCGGCATGATGCTCCTCCCCGCGCTCGTAGTCGCGCTGGCTGCCGGCTTCTGCCTGTACACGTATCTCGGTTATCCGGCCATCCTCAGGCTGCTGAGCCTGCGCAAACGGCACGCGCAGCGGCGATCCTCAGCCCCGATTCCTCCGCGCATTAGCATCGTGATTCCCGTCTACAACGAGGTGGCCGTCATTGCGGGGACGCTGGAGCGGATTCTTGCGATCGACTATCCGGCCGATCGACGGCAGATCCTCGTCGTATCCGACGCGTCAGCAGACGGGACCGACGAGATCGTCCGCAGATTTGCGGGCCGCGGCGTCGAGCTGCTGCGGCTGCCGCGGCGGCAGGGGAAGACGGCGGCTGAGAACGCCGCCCGACCACTGCTGACGGGCGAGATCATCGTCAACACCGATGGATCGGTCCGTATCGATCCCGGCGCGATCCAGGCGCTGGTGGCCGCGTTCGACGATGCGGAGGTCGGTGTCGCATCGGGTCGTGACGTGAGCGTCACGAACGTGGCGGAGCGCGTGAATAGCGGAGAGGGAACGTACGTCGGGTACGAAATGTGGATCCGCGATCTGGAGACGGCCGTAGACGGAATCGTCGGCGCCTCTGGCTGCTTATATGCGATCCGCGTCAAGCTGCACATGCAACCAATCCGTGAGGACCGCAGTCGAGATTTTGCTGCGGCCCTGACAGCCCGGGAGCACGGGCTTCGCGCGGTATCGGTGCCGGACGCGATCTGCTATGTGCCGCGCGGCCGCTCACTGCACCAGGAGTATCGGCGGAAAGTCCGTACCATCACGCGCGGCCTGGCCACGCTCGCCTATAAACGCGCACTCCTCAACCCACTCCGGTACGGGGTGTTCTCCTGGATGCTGTTCAGCCACAAGGTCAGCCGCTGGCTCGTGCCCTGGAGCTTGGTCGCCGCTGGTTTCGCCCTCGTGGATCTCGCGTTCGCTAGCGAGTGGGCTCGGGTGCTACTCGTCATCAGCGGAGTGGCGATGACGTTGGCGGCATTGGGTTGGCTCTGGCCCGACGAGACGTCAGTACCGCGCTTGCTCGGGCTGCCGGCCTATGTCGTGGCGGGAAACGTGGCCGTGTTGCATGCCTGGCTCCGGTTGCTCACCGGGCGCGCCACGCCGGTGTGGGAGCCGACGCGCCGCGACGCCGTTCCGTCGAGTTAACCCCGCGAGCCTCTTCCGTTCGTGCCCGGTCGTCCGCCGTTGCCGTTGCTGCGGTGGGCGGAGACATAGCGCGCGATGTCGGCGAGCGTCCCCAGGTTGCTTTCGGTGATGTCCTCATCTGCCACGACGACGCCGAACTCGCTGCGCAGAAAGGCGATCAGCTCCATCACGCCCATGGAGTCGATCACGCCTCGCTGCAGGAGGCGGTCCTGGTCGCCCAGCGTCAAGCCGGGCCGCATATACAGGAAGGTCTCGTTCACGTACGCGCGCGTGCGCGCCAGAATGGCTGCCTCGTCCATAGCGGGGTGCGTCTCCGTTGGGTTCACGATCATCCTACCGCCGCGACGCGGTTGTCGTGTGGCGCCGGGCGCGCCGAGCCTCGCGCGTCACTCGTGATGAATTGGCGATGCCACAACTCTGTCGAGAGAATGGCGACGAGCGCCTGACTCTCGCGAAATCCCATCGGGGTACCGGCTCGGCAGCGTCGCACCAGGCCCGCCACCGCTGCCGGCTCGAACAGGCCGGTCCGCGCGACGCTGCGCTGCTCCAGTAGCTCTTCCACGTAATCCGGCGGTGCCGGCGTGAAGAAGGCGGGGACATCGGGCGCGCGATACGGCTGTTTGGGCCGCTGCTGCACGGCCGGAGGCACCACGTTCCGCGCCCAGCGGCGCAGCACAGCCTTTTCGCGCAGACCGCGGAGCTTGCTCTGTGCCGGCAGGCGTGCCGCGAACTCAAAGATGCGATGATCGAGGAACGGGTAGCGTGCCTCCACACCGTGCGCCAGCGACATGCGGTCGCCCTGTGCGCTCAAGAGATACGGGGACAGGAGCGTGACCATCTCGAGATATGCAGCACGGTTGAGCGGCGACCACGTGGCGAACTGACGCGGCAGGCTTGCGCGCAGCTCGTCGAGCGGGGCGCTTCCGGCGAGCGTGGTGCGGAGGTCGCCCGAGTAAAAGTCCTTGATCCGTGCGGTGAGGAGGAACCGCGGCAGATGCGAGAACAGGGGGTCGTCCGGCGAGCCGGCATCGAGAAACGAGCGGCGCCAGAAGTCACCGCGGCGGCCACGAGGATCGAGATATGGATACAGCCGATCGAACAGGCGAGGCCGCCGCTGCGATTGCGGTTGGCGGAGACAAAACAACCGCAGCGCCGTCTCTTTGAACAGGTCGTAGCCGAGGAACAACTCGTCCGATCCCTCCCCTGTGAGGACGACCTTGATGTCGTGCTCGCGCGCGAGCCGGGCGAGCAGATACATCGGGGCGGGAGCAGTGCGCACGAGCGGCGTCTCGGCGTGACGCACGACCTCCGGAAAGACTGCGGCGACCTCATGGGAACCGATGGCCTGGATGTGGTGACTGCTCTGGAGCTGCCGAGCCACGAGCTGCTGAAACTCCCGTTCATCGAGTCGCGGATCGTCGAATGTGACAGAAAACGTCCGTAGCGAGAACGGCGATCCGCGGGCCGCGAGCGCGCAGGTAATCGACGAATCGAGGCCGCCACTCAGGTATCCGCCGACGGGGACGTCAGAGCGCAGCCGTAGCGCGACGCTGCTGTCGAGCAGCCCCCCGAGCGTCGGCAGCGCATTGGACGGCTCCTCGCTGGCCTCCGGATAATCGAGCTGGTAGAAGCGATCGTGACGCAGCACGCCCTGGCGCCACACCGCGAAAGTTCCCGGCTCGAGCGAGTACACGCCGCGGAACACGGTCCGCGGTGGGCGGGCCGCCCAGAACGTAAACACCTGGTCGAGTCCCACCGGGTCGAGCTCGGCCTCCACCTCGCCGCTCGCGAACAGGGCCTTCGCTTCGGAGGCGAACCACAGGTCGCCGTGCGTGATGGTGTAGAACAGCGGGCGCACGCCGAAGCGGTCGCGCGCGAGCAAGACCGTTCCCGCGCGGCGATCGTAAATCGCGAACGCAAACTGGCCGTTCAGGCGGCCGAGCATGCCGGTGCCCCACTGCTCATACGCGTGGACGAGCACCTCGGTATCGCAGCGCGTGCGGAACCGATGGCCGGCCGCGACCAGCTCGCGTTGGAGCTCGAGATAGTTGTAGACCTCGCCGTTGTAGACGATCAGCACGGAGCCGTCTTCGTTGCCGAGTGGTTGCGCACCGCCGGCGATGTCGATGATGCTCAGGCGCACGTGCGCGAGACCGACCTGCGCATCCGCGTAACGCCCGGACCCGTCCGGGCCACGGTGCCGCAGCGCCGCGGCCATGCGATCGAGCATCTCGGTCGCCACGCCGCGCGGCTCGCGACGCGCGACGCCCGCGAGCCCGCACATCAGACCGGCTCCCGCTCGAGGACCGGCTCGACGAGCAGGGGTGGGAGGTGGAGGTATTTCGTTGCCGCGCGCTTCTGATCGACGTCGCGCAGCGCGCGCGCCGCTTGGTCAGGCGTCCGCCCCAGCTCTGCGGCCACGGCAGCGGGATTCAGGCCGAGGTTGTGCGCGTACAGGACCAGATCGAGCGTGGCGGTCGGCAGGGAGAAGTAGAACTCCTCCTGCGTTTGCGGCAAAGAGTACGTGTCGGTCGTCGGGGCGCGGGACCGAATCTCCGCGGGGACGCCGAGGAACTCGGCGAGCTCATAAACCTGTGTCTTGTACAGATGGGCAATGGGTTTTACGTCGGCGAGACCGTCACCGCCTTTGACGAAGAATCCTTGGTCGTATTCCAGCCGGTTGGGTGTGCCGACCACCGCGTAGTGGAGCCGATCGGCATGGTAATACTCGAGCATCGTGCGAACGCGCTGCTTGAAGTTCGTCGCCGCGACGATCTCCCGATACTCGGCCGGTGGCAGGCGGACCTGGCGAACCTCACCGGAGGACGGGACTTCGATCGCTAGGTAAGACACATTCAATCGATCGGAATCGAGCCGGCCTCCCGGCAATACCACCTTGAAGCGCCAGTTGTCCTGGAAGTCGGGTACCACGCGGCGGATCGCGGCGTTGCGCCGCCGGTAGCACCCGACCGCGACGAGGATCTCTGTGATTTCTTCGACCGCGTAGGAGATGCCCAGTGCATCCGCCCAGCGGGCGGCGAGTTCGAGACTGCTCCGATCCGAGTCCTGTTCGGGCATCAGCAGGCCGAATACGTGGGCGGCTCCCACGGCTCGCACCGCGAGCGCTGCGCACACGGAGCTGTCAATGCCGCCGCTCATGCCCACCACCAGCCCACGCCGATTCAACGACTCGCCGAGTTGCTGGCGCAGCGTGGCGGCGATCCGCTCCGTTTCCTCGGCCGGATTGAGGTGCAGGTCGTTGGCCAGACTCACCTTGGTCCTCGCAGGGTTATGACGCCTCGCTCGGCGTCAGCTATGCAAGGATGGCGCCGCAGGACTGGTGCAGGCGGCCCGCCGTGCTCCGCGTCAGGTGGTGCGTCGACGCAACACCCAGATGTAGACAAAGACTCGAGCTTGGCGTGGTACGGCTGATGCTGTGCGAGTGTGCTGGAGGTACTTCTGATCTCCAATATCGCTCACTTGTTGTGGAAGACGGCGGGTGCTCGGGGTGCGCTCCCCGCAGTGATCGAGGGGGAGCGGGTCACTGACTATGCCGTCCTGCGGCGTCGTGCTGCGGCCGTCGGCGCGGCGCTCACGGCGTCTGGCTTCAAGGCCCACGATCGGGTCGGGATCTTCCTCGACGGCGGCACCGACGCCATGGCCGCGTTTTTCGGAGTGACTGCCGCGGGCGGCATCGCGGTGGTCATCAACGAATCGCTGCGACCGCGCCAGGTCGAACACATCCTGGAAGCAGCGGGGGTGACCACGCTGATCACGTCCGAGGATCTGCTGGCGCGACAACCGCGCCGGCTCGAGACGCGGGCTCACCTCCTGTTGGCGTCCGCGCTCGAGGATCTGCTCCCCATCACCTTCACCCCGGTGCCCCAAATCGGCATGGACCCGGCGCAGATCGTTTTCACGTCTGGCTCGACGGGCCTGCCCAAAGGCGTGACGGTCACGCATGCCAATCTCCTGGCCGCCGCCGAGACGGTCATCCGGTATCTCGGGATCACGGCGACGGATCGTATCGCCAGCGTGCTGCCGTTCAGCTTCGTCTACGGCATGAGTCAGGTGCTCTGCGCCGTCGGCAGTGGTGCCGCACTTGTCGTGGCGCGCTCGCCGCTGGCTTCGCAGCTCGTGGCCGACATGCGCGCGCAGCAGGTCAGCGTCTTGGCGGCAGTGCCCCCGTTGTGGCAGCAGCTCTTGAATGTGCCGTCATTCCGCGACGAGCCGCTCGAGAGCCTGCGCATCGTCACCAACGCGGGTGGCCACCTCCCCGTGCCGGTGGTGCGCGCGCTCCGTCGCGCGCAACCTCGGGCCCGACTCTTCCTGATGTACGGGTTGACCGAGGTGTTGCGGAGTACGTTCTTGCCGCCGGAGGAAGTCGATCGGCGGCCCGATTCCATCGGCCGGGCAATCCCCGGTGCCGAGGTGCTCGTGCTCCGGGATGATCTCACGCCGTGCGATCCCGGCGAGGTCGGCGAGCTGGTGCATCGCGGGCCGACGGTAACCCTCGGGTACTGGAACGATCCGGAAGAAACGGCGCGGGTCTTCCGCCCCCACCCGGTCCGCGCATCGGGCACCCCCGACGCGGAGCGTGTCGTGTTCTCGGGCGATCTGGTGCGTCAGGATGCCGACGGCTGGTTGTACTTCGTCGGTCGCTCGCAGCGGATGATCAAGACGTTGGGCTATCGCGTCAGCCCCGATGAGATCGGCACGGTGTTGTATGCCTCGGGCGAGGTGGCGGAGTGCATCATCACCTCCGAGCCCGACGACGCGCGTGGCGAGCGCATCGTCGCTTTCGTCGTGCTCGCCGGCGGGGGGGGCGGCTCGCTCGACCGTCTGCGGGCGTACGTCGGCGTCGAGCTTCCCCGGCATATGCAACCGGCGCGCTACGAGGTGCGCGACGCGTTGCCGCGGCTGCCCAGCGGCAAACACGACGTTGCCGCCCTGCGTGGAGAACAGAGACAGGGCGCGTGGACCTGATTCGGCCGTTTCAACGGGACGACATCCCCCCGGTGCTGGAGTTGTTTCGCTGGGCGTTTGCACGGAATGGCCACCACGCTCCTCCGGGCATCCCGCTCGACACGTACTTCGAGCGCGTGTTCTTCGAGAATCCGTGGTACGACGAGGACCTGCCGTCTCTGGTGCATGTCAATGACACCGGCTCGATTGACGGATTCATCGGCGTGCAGCCGAAGCGGCTTCAGTTTCGCGGGCGTCGCCTGCGCTTGATCGCCGCTACAAAGCTGATGGCGGCGCCCACCGCCGCGCCGCTCGTGGCCAGCCGGCTGGTGCGTCACGTCCTCGCCGGGCCGCAAGACCTGCTGTTCTCCGACATCAGCAACGACGCCGCCCGCCGGATCTTCGAGGCCCTTGGAGGCGCCGCCACGATCCTGCTGTACAGCATGAAGTGGCAACGGCCGGTGCGGCCGGCGCGCTACGCGTTATCGTGGATGCGGGCACGCGGCACACCCACGCTGGTCACGCAGAGTCTTCGGCCGCTGGCTGCGATCGCCGACACGGCGCTGGCTCGCTGGGGCCCCTCCGCGGCGCGATCTCACTTCGCACGCGACGGGTATTCGGTAGGTGACCTCCCGCTCGACGTGGCGGCGAAACGCCTGCCGGACTTGCTGCCGAGTCGCGCCCTGCAGCCGGAATACGACGAGCGATGGCTTGCGTGGTTGTTGGGGTTGGCGCAGCAGATGGACCCGCAGCGCGTCTTACGTCGCCGGCTCGTGCGCGATGCGCACCAAGAACCGGTGGGCTGGTTTTTCTATCGCATCGAGCCGGGCGGCCTGGCCGAGGTGTTGCAGCTCGTGGCGAGAAAGGACGCCCGCGCGCCGGTGTTTGACGCGCTCCTGTTGGACGCGTGGAGTACCGGAGCAACGATGGTGGCGGGCCGGCTGGAGCCGAGTATGGTGCGCGAGATGTCCACGCGGCACTGCTATTTCCGGCAGGCCGACTACTGGACCCTAGTCCATACAAAGGATTCGGAAATCCTCGATGCTATCCTGAGCGGCAACGCGTTGTTGAGCCGTCTGGAAGGCGAGTGGTGAGCTCAGCTCGACGCGCTACCAGCCGTGGCGGCGTCCCAGCATCACCGCCGGCGTGAGCAGCATGATCTTCAAATCTTCGAGCGCCGAGCGCTGTTGGATGTACTCGAGATCGTAACTGAGCTTCTCGCGCACGTCATCCACACTGCTGTCGTAGGCCAGGTTGACTTGTGCCCAGCCGGTGATCCCCGGCAAGACCTTTTGGCGGCTGGGATACTCCTCGATTTGCTCGCGGAGCGAGGCAAAGATCGTCGGCTGCTCGGGACGCGGCCCCACAATGTTCATCTCGCCGACCAGCACGTTCCAGAGCTGGGGCAGCTCGTCGAGGCGGAGCTTGCGCAGCACGCGTCCCACGCTGGTCACCCGGGGATCGTCCGGCTTCGCCCAAACCTCGCGCTCCCCCGGTTGCCCGTTATCCACGTGCATCGTTCGGAATTTGTACATG
>DASWCE010000195.1:0-2791 GCA_036390255.1 Gemmatimonadales bacterium
CTGGAAGTCGAACAGCGTCGTGAGGACCAGAAACCGCTCGGGCCAGGTGTAACCCTCGAACGCGATGTTCAGGCACCTGCGCACCGTGCTGCGCCCGCCGTCGCAGCCGATCACATAGTCGAAGACACGCTGCTCCGCGCCCCCTGTCGTAACCTGCACGCCTTTGGCATCCTGGGAGACCTCGACGACGCTCGTTCCGAGTCGCACCTCGACGTCCGATATCGCCGAAAGCCGCCGCAGACCGAGCTCGCAGAGCTTGTGCTGCTCGGTCTGGACGACGAATGGATAGGGCGTCTCGTCGCGCAGCACCTCGTGATCGAACTGCGCGACGAGCGTCTTCGTCGCCCCGTCCCAGAACTGGAAGTGACGGGCGACAAGCCCCAGCGACTGGAACTCCTCGAGAAGTCCGAGCTCGGCGAGCATCTCGAGCGTGGACGGGTGAGTGGTGGCTGCGCGCGGGCTGTGGTCGATCTCCCGCTCGGCCTCGAAGAGCGTGACCCGCATCTCCTTGCGGGCGCAGGCGATCGCGGCGACGACGCCCACCGGGCCCGCCCCGACGATGCCCACTCGCGCCGTCATCGGGCCGGGCGGGAATCTAGTACGTGCCGGTGTGCCTGCCCGGCGCCGGCAATGCCTCGACCGTCGCCCGCTTCGAGTGCTCCGCCGCAAGCAGCAGATACATCGCCGGGACGACGAAGAGCGTGAAAAGCGTCCCGATCGCGACACCGGTCGCGATCACCAGCCCCATGTTGAAGCGGCTCACCGCGCCCGCGCCGCTCGCGATGAGAAGCGGAACGACGCCGAGCACCATCGCGCCGGTGGTCATCAGGATCGGGCGGAGCCGGATTCCGGCCGCCTTCTCGACCGCCTCGCGCTTGGACATGCCTTGCCCCTGCAGGTTGTTGGCGAACTCGACGATCAGGATCCCGTGCTTGCTGATGAGCCCGATCAGCGTTACGAGCCCCACTTTGGTATAGATATTGAGGCTCACAGCGCCGATGCCGAGAGTGCCAAAGAGGTTTACGAAGATGAGCGCCCCGCAGATCGACATCGGCACCGAGACCAGGATGATGATCGGGTCGCGGAAGCTCTCGAACTGCGCCGAGAGCGCGAGAAATATGACGACCAGGGCGAACAGGAAAGTGATGATCAAGGCGCTCGATTCCTGGATGTACTGGCGCGACGGCCCGGCGTAGTCGACCGAATAGCCCTGCGGCAGCGTGCGCGCGGCGAGGCCCTGCATGTACGCGATTGCATCGCCCTGGGTCACGCCGATGAACGGCACGCCCGCGATCGTGGCCGCGTTCTGCTGCTGGAAGCGGTTGAGCGATTGCGGGATCGTCTTCGTCGTGATGTGCACCACAGTCGAGAGCGGGATCGACTCGCCGCTCGCGGCGCGGATGTAGGTGTCGCGCAGCTGTCCGGCATTCAGCCGGTCCGCCTGCTGGACCTGGGGAATGACCTTGTAGGCACGATCGTGAAAGCTGAAGTAGTTGACGTAGCCGCCCCCCAAGAGCGAGGACAGCGCGCCACCGACGTCCTTCATGGTCAGGCCGAGCTGCGCGCTCAGCTCCCGGTCGATCACCACGGTCGACTGCGGTAGGTCGTAGCGAAGATCGTTGTCGATGAAGAAGAACATGCCGCTTTTTTGCGCTTCCTGGGCAAACGCGGAGGCTATGCCGTTCAGCTTCTCGAAGGGCTCGGTGGTCTGGATGACGAACTGCACCGGCAGGCCGAAGGCCCCGGGCAGCGGCGGCGGCTGGAACACGGCCGCGCGCAAGCCCGCGATCTGCCCCAGCTCCTGCGTGACAGCGGGCAGGAGGCGCGCGGCCGTCGCCTTGCGCTCGTTCCAGGGCTTGAGCACCATCCCGGCGAGCGTCTGTCCCGGGATGTCGAGCTGGAACACGTGATCGGTCTCCGGGTGCTTGACGAATGTCTGGTAGACCTCGCGCGTGTAGAGCTGGCGCTGCTGCAGCGTCGAGTTCGGCGCCGCCTGTGCGGACGTGATGAGGACGCCCTGGTCTTCCGGAGGAGCGAGCTCGTCCTTCGAGGTGACCCATAGAAAGTAGATACTGCTCAAGACAACGAGCGAGAAGACGGCCGTCACCGGCACCCAGTTGAGGGTGCCGTGCAGCAGGCGCTCGTAGCGCCGGTGCAGCGCGTCGAAGCTGCGGTCGAGCAGGACGACGAGCTTGGCGTCCCAGCTCGCCGCGTTGGGGTCGTGCGGCTTCAGGAGTTTCGCGCACATCATGGGCGACAGGGTCAGCGCGACAACCGCCGACACCGTGACCGCGCCCACCAGCGTGACGGCGAACTCGGTGAAAAGAGCTCCTGTGAGCCCGGTCAGGAATATGATAGGAACGTACACGGCGACCAGCACGATTGTCATCGCGATGATGGGATTGGCGAGCTCGCGCGCGGCGAGGACCGCCGCCTGCCCGGGTTTCATGCCCTCTTCCAGATGGCGGTTGACGTTCTCGACGACGATGATGGCGTCGTCGACGACCAGGCCGATCGCGAGGACCAGGGCGAGCAGCGTCAGCAGGTTGATCGAGTACCCCAGCGCGAACATGACCGTAAACGTGCCGACGAGCGAAAGCGGTATCGCTACCGTGGGAATCAGCACCGAGCGCACCGAGCCGAGAAAGGCGAAGACGACGAGCGTGACGATGATGAGCGCTTCGGCGAGGGTCCAGATGACCTCCTCGATCGCGCTGTTCACGAACTTGGTCGAATCGTAGACGATCTCGCCCTGCAGCCCCTGGGGCAGCTGCGAGTGGATGTCGGGAAA
>DASWCE010000196.1:0-9258 GCA_036390255.1 Gemmatimonadales bacterium
CATCGGGCGAATGATGAGCAGCAGCACGGGCGCGAGCAGCAGGGACAGCAGCGTCAGTTTGACGGACAGGCCGAACAGAATGATGACGTAGACGATGATCACGACGACGTTTTGCAGCAGCGACGCCAGCGCCGCGCTCACTGCCGTCTTCACCTGGTCGGTGTCGCTGATGACGCGCGCGATCGTCTGTCCGGCGCGCGTGCGCTGGAAATAGCCGAGCGGCAGCGTCTGGAGATGGTCGAACAGGCGGACGCGCAGGTCTCGCACGACGCCTTCCTGAATCGCCACGCTGCCCATCGACGCGAAGTAGCCCGCGAGGTTCTTCAGGAGGAGCGCGACGAGCAGGATGATGACGACATTGCGCAGCGCGATGTCCGGTGATCCCGCCTGCAGAAACGGCCCGGCGACCTTGTTAAGCACCGCCTCGACCTGCGACCCGCCCTGGCTGGGCAGCGCCGCGTTGCCGAACAGCGTGCGCAGGAACGGAATCAGCAGCACGAACGTGAAACCGTCGAGCACCGACGAGATCACGGTCGTCGCGATCGTCGTGGCGAACTGCAGCGAGTACGGACGCAGCAGCCCGAGCAGTCGGCGCGGGCGCATCATCACCGCGAGCGACGTGGCGTGAGCAGTGCGACCGGCAGGATCATTTCTTCGGGCGTCGCACCGCCGTGCAGGAACGCGCCGCGATAGCGCGCTTGATATTCGCGCAGCTTCGTGGGATACACGAAGAAGCGGTCGCCGGTCGCGAGCAACAGCCGGACGCCCAGCCCTTTGGCGGGAAGGCCGTACGACTTGAGGTCCTCGACCATGATCGCCGCCTGGGGGTCCTCGGCGCGCAGGTCCTCGCCGAACTTGTAACGCAGGTTGGCGGTTGCGTCGCGCTTGGCGAAGACCGTCGCCGGCGTGTCGCAGTGAATCGCGCCGTGATCCGTCGTAAGCAGGACCGGCACGTTGCGACGCTCCGCCTCCTCGAGCGCGGCCAGCACGGGCGAGCGCTCGAACCAGGTCTTCGTCAACCCGCGCAGCGCGTCCGCATCGCGCGCGACTTCATACAGGATCGCGTTCTCGGAGCGGCCGTGCGTCAGCTGATCGATAAAGTTGAAGACGAGCGCGGTCACGCCGGGCTGCGCGAGGTGCGCCGGCAGGCGGCGTAACAGATCGGTGCCATCGGCGGCCGTGAACAACTTCTCGTAGCGCACCGGCACGGTTTCGCCGACCAGCTCGCGCAATTGCTCGGCCAACAGCTCGGACTCGTGGGCGTTGAGACTTTCTTCGTCCGTCGGCGCGCCCCACCACTCCGGATGCCGGGCCGCGATTTCCATCGGAAACAGGCCGCTGAAGATCGCGTTACGGGCGAAGGGCGTCGCCGTCGGGAGAATACTGTAGTAGTGCGATTCCTCGACGTCGAACAGCGGGGTGATCAGATCGCGCAGCACTTCCCACTGATCGAGCCGCAGGCAGTCGATCACGATGAAGACGACGCGACCCGTACGTTGCAGCGCGGGAACGAGAAACTCGGCGCCCACATCGACGGACAGCGGCGGCCGGTCGCGCTCCGGGTCAGCGAGCCAGCGGGGGTAGTTCTTGGTGATGAAGGCCTGGAAATCCTTGCGCAGGCTCTCCTGCAGGTTGTGCAACGCCTCGGACAGTCCGGGCTCATCCGCCGCGGCGAGGCGCACCTCCCAGCGTGCGAGCTCGGCGACCAGCTCGCTCCACTCGCGCCACGCGAGTGTTGCGCCACGTCGGCCTTCCAGCTCACGGAAGCGAGTGACGAAGTCCCGTGCCAGGCGCTGCTGGCGAATGCGGTCGCCTTCGAGCAATCGCGTGACGACGGAGAGCACCTGGCGCGGATGCACCGGCTTCACCAGGTAATCGTCGATCTCGATGCCGATCGCGTCGCGCAGCAGCCCGTCGTCTTCGCTCTGCGTCACCATCACCACGGCCATCGCCGGGTCGATCGCTCGGATCTCCGGAATCAGCTCGATGCCACGCCGTCCCGGCATCTGCTCGTCGAGCAACACGACGCTGTACGGCTGGCGGCGCAGCATCGCGAGCGCATCGTCGCCGTGCGCGGCCTGCGCCACCGCGAATCCCTGCTGCTCAAGGAAGCGGCGGTGCGCGGCCAGGCCATCGACTTCGTCGTCGACCCAGAGAATACTCTTCGGACGCGGCATCTTGCGTGACAAGCTAGTCCCGCTGGCGAAGCCGGGCAACGCGCGACTACATTGGCCGCGTGTTGCGTATTGTGTGCGTCCGGTTCAGCTCCATCGGCGACGTCCTCCTCACCACTCCCCTCGTGCGCGCGTTGCACCGGCGCCATCCCGACGCCGAGCTGTATTTCGTGACCAAGCAGGCGATGGCGCCGCTCGTGGTCGAGAATCCCCATCTCACGCAGGTGATCGAGCTCGCGCCGCATGAGCGCGTCTCGGATCTCGCGCGGCGGCTGCGCGCATTGGGACCGACCCACGCGCTCGATCTGCACGGCAGCCTGCGCAGCGCGGCGCTGCGGCTGCTGGTGCCCTGCCACTGGTCCGGGTATTCGAAACGGAAATTCGCACGGACGACGTTGATCGCGACAAAGATCAACATCTACGGTAAGCACGTTCCGGTGCCCGAGCGGTACTTCGAAGCGGCGCGAGCGGCGCGGCTCGATGTGCAACCGGACCGCGGCCCGCCGGAGTTCTTTCTGGCGCCGGCCGCGCGCGCGCACATGACCCATTGGCTCACCGAAGTTGGGCTGGATCAGAAACCGTTTGCGGTGATCGCCCCGGGGGCGGCGCACGCTACCAAACGCTGGCCCATTCGGCATTGGCGGGCCCTCACCGACCGGTTGCAGGAGCTCGGGCTTGGCGTGGTGGCCGTCGGTGGGCCAGGGCGGGGGGGAGGGACCGATCGCGAGCTCGCCGCTGCGCTCGAGCCGACCGTCATCAACGTCGCCGGCGAGCTCACGCTGCAAGAAACCGGTGCCTGTCTGGAGCGCGCCGCGGTGGTGGTCTGCGGTGACACCGGAGTCATGCATATGGCCACAGGCGTGACCAGACCCGTGGTCGCGCTGTTCGGGCCGACGGTCGAGCCTTTCGGCTTTTTTCCGTACAGCAAGCGCGCGGTCGTACTCGAGCGCGATCTCGGTTGCCGGCCCTGCTCAGCGATGGGTTCGGAACGCTGCCCGCTCGGCCACCATCGCTGCCTTGAAGACGTGCTTCCGGATGAGGTAGCGGCCGCCGTGCAGCGACTGGTGGCATGAGCACGCCTGCCGAAGAGCGGTTGGTGACGCTGATCGCGGAGTCGTCACGCGGCCCGCAGCGGGAGGGACTCTTCGCTCTGTGGCTCGTCGTGCGGGCGGCCGAGGCGCTGCTACCGCCGGCGCCGGTGAGCGTGAAGAATCACCGGCGGCGCCTCCAGGCGCTCGAGACACGCCTGGGCAGCCTGGCGTTGCCGGCGCCGCTCCGCCGGGCGCTCGGCGCCGCGCGGCAACACCTCGAGACCGCGACGCCCACCGCGGCGGCCTTGGTGCTCAGCCAGCTGACCGCGCCGGCGCGCGACGTGCTCGGCACCGAAGCCGCGGACGCCGTCACGGTTGCAGCGCGTAGCGCCAGATTGCATTTATAGACCATGCCATCTCCGGCACGCCGCTTCGAAAAACGTGCTTCCCTGGACAACCTCGTCGAACGGGTGGATGCGCAGCGTCCCGGCGAAATCACTGGGGATACCATCCCGACGGGGTTCGGTTCGCTCGACAAGCTCCTCGGGGGCGGGTTTCGGCGGCGCGACCTGATTCTTCTCGGCGGCGACATTGGGAGCGGCAAGTCCGCCCTGGCCCTGGGTATCGCGCTGCGCGTGGCGCAGCAGTCGGTGGGCGTCGCCTATTTCTCCGGTGAGATGAATGAAGAGCGCCTGATGGAGCGCGCCCTGGCGATCGAGGGGAAGGTCGCCGTGGACGAGCTCCGCGCCGCGAAGCTGAACGACCAGACGCGCGCCGGCGTCGGCGCGGCCGCGGTGCGGCTGCGGGGCCTTCCTCTTTTTCTTTTGGCGCTCGCCGGCGACGACTTCGAAACCGTCTTCGAGCAGCTGGATCCTTTGCGGCAGGTCGGGCTCGTCGTCGTCGATTACCTGCAGCTCGTCCCGCCACCGAAGGCGCGCACCACGCAGGACGAAGACACGGCCCTCGTGCTCCGTCATCTCAAGGCACTGGCGCTGGCGCGCCAAGTGGCGCTGCTCGTCGTCGCGCAGCTTCCCGGCTTTCAGACGGGGCGTGATGCGAAGCGGCCGTCGCTCGACGACTACGGCGTGATGGGGGCGCCGAAACAGCATGCCGACGTCATCCTGTCGATTTTCCGCGAGGAGATGTACAACCCGGGCGGCGGCGTAGATGGAGCGACCGAGCTGATCGTCGCCAAGAACCGCAACGGCCCAACCGGATTCGTCGATCTGTATTTCTACCGGCGCTGGATGCGATTCGAGGATATGCTCGACCCGGATAGATGATGTAAGTTGCGGTGCGGAGGCGTGTATGGCTGGTCATAGCAAGTGGAAACAGATCAAGCGAAAGAAAGCGGTCACCGACCAGAAGCGCGGTGCGGTCTTCACGCGACTCATTCGCGAAATCACGATCGCGGCTAAGGCAGGGGGTGGCGATTCCGGAGGCAATCCGCGCCTGCGCACAGCGATCGACGCCGCCAAAGCCGAGAACATGCCGTGGGACAACATCGATCGCGCCATCAAGAAGGGCACTGGCGAGCTCGACGGCGTGACCTACGAGGAAGTCACGTATGAAGGATACGGTCCGGGTGGTGCCGCGCTGCTGATCCAGGCGACCACCGACAACGCCAACCGCACCGTGGCCGAGATCCGGAATGCGTTCAGCAAGCACGGCGGGAATCTGGGCGCGGCCAACGCGGTCGCCTGGATGTTCGACCGCAAGGGCCAGATCGTCGTCGACGGCAAGGCGAACGAGGACGCGACGATGGAAGTGGCGCTCGATGCCGGCGCGGACGACATGCAAAGAGAGGGCGACCTCTACGTGATCACGACGCCGCCCGCACAGCTCCACGCGATCGACCAGGCGCTGCGCGCGAAGCCGCTGCCGGTCCAGAGCGCCGAGATCGCGATGGTTCCCAAGAACACCGTGAAAGTCGAGGGCAGCGACGCCAAGCGGCTGCTGCAGCTCGTCGAAAGCCTGGAGGAGATGGACGACGTCGCGAAGGTATTTTCCAACTTCGACATCGACGCCGAGGCGATGGCGGCGGTGACGGGATGACGTGAGGGTCTTGGGCGTCGACCCCGGCACTCAGATCACGGGCTACGGCGTGATCGAAACGGGGAATGGGACTCCGGGGATGGGACGTCTCATCGAATGCGGCGTGTTTCGGTTTGGTCGCAACAATTCCCTTCCCCATCGTCTCGCCGAGCTGCATCAGGAAATCGCACAACTCATCAAGCGGCATCAGCCATCCGTGCTCGCCCTCGAAGACGCTTTCTATCATAAGAACGTCCGCACCACGCTCGTCCTCGGACATGCCCGAGGAGTCATCCTGCTGGCGGCTGAGCAGGGGGGACTCGAAATCGCCCAGTATGCACCTGCAATGATAAAGAAGACCGTCGTCGGTGCCGGAGGTGCCAGGAAAAATCAGGTCGGGGCAATGGTCGCGCACCTCTTGCGATTGAAGAGCGCCCCGCAGCCTCCCGATGCTGCAGATGGCGTCGCCGCGGCGCTGACCTTCATCCTACGCTCCCCTCCGGTACGGAGAGGGGGTCAGGGGGTGAGGTGATCGCCCACGTGCGCGGCCGCCTGGCCTCGAAATCCGCCGACCGCGTCATCGTCGAAACCCCCGGCGGCGTCGGCTACGAAGTTGTCGTGCCGCTCGGCGTGATGGAGCGCCTGCCGGCGGCCGGCGCGGAGATCACGCTCTCCACCGAGCTGGTCGTACGGGAAGATGGCTGGGCGCTGTACGGATTCCTCGATGAAGCCGAGCGACGGTTCTTTCAACGCCTCACGAGCGTCCAGGGAGTGGGCCCGAAGATCGGCATCGCGCTGCTCTCGACCCTCGGCGTCGAGCGCGGTGCGCGAGCGCTGCGCGAGAAGAACATCGCGCTGCTCTCGTCCGTAAACGGGATCGGCAAGAAGACCGCCGAACGCCTCGCGCTCGAGCTAGGAGAGAAAGTCGAAGACTTCACGGAGGCCCCCGCGATCAGCGTCCCAGCGGGAGCCGAGGCCGCGCTGAAGGCGCTCGAGCGTTTGGGCTATGGAACCGCGGAGGCCGATCGCGCGGTACGCCAGGTGCTCGCGGGGAATGGCAACGACGAAACCGAAGCGCTGGTGCGCCGCGCACTCCAAATTCTCACCACCCGATGACCGCGATCCCCGCTGAAATCACCGCCGAGTGGATCTGCACCCGCTGCGGATCGACGAACCGTCGCCTCGTACCCGCGGGCGTGACGCACGCTGAGGATGTGTGCCTGCGGTGTCACACCCCGCACGAGATCGAGGCCGACAAGCGGCCGGTGCGCTGGATCGCGCGCGCGAAGAAGAAGTAATGGCGCTCCCCCGATCCGAAATCACCACGCCCGAAGCGCTCGAGAACGAGCTGCTCACCGACGCCGCACTCCGGCCGTCGCGGCTCGATGAATTCGTCGGCCAGGCCAAGGTCAAAGAATCGCTCCAGATCGCCATCGACGCGGCGAAGCAGCGCAAAGAGCCCCTCGATCACGCGCTCTTCTTCGGCCCGCCGGGACTCGGCAAGACCACGCTGGCGCTGCTCATGGCAAAAGAGCTGGGCGTGAGCATCCGCACCACATCCGGCCCCGTGCTCGAGCGCCCCGGAGATCTCGTCGGCATGCTCACCTCGCTCAAGGCGGGCGACATCTTCTTTATCGATGAAGTGCACCGCCTCCGGCCAGCCCTGGAGGAGTTCCTCTATCCGGCCATGGAGGAGTTCCGCGTGGATGTGCGCATCGCTGACGGCCCGCACGCGCAGACGCTGCCCATGCAGCTCGAGCGCTTCACCCTGATCGGCGCCACGACACGGTTCGGATTGCTGACGCCGCCGCTGCGCGCGCGCTTCGGGCTCGTCGAACGGCTGCACTACTACCCGCCGGACGATCTCGTGCAGATCATCACGCGCTCGGCGCGGATCCTCGGCGTCAGCGCGGACGCCGCGGGCGTGGCGGAGATTGCGCGGCGCAGCCGCGGCACGCCGCGGGTGGCGAACCGGCTGCTCAAGCGTGTGCGCGACTACGCGCAAGTCCGCGCCGGCGGCAAGATCACCGCGTCGGTCGCAGCCGAGGCGCTCAAGCGGCTCGACGTGGACGAATTCGGCCTCGATGACATGGACGCGCGCATTCTCAAGGCCATCATCGAGATGTTCGACGGCGGGCCGGTCGGAGTGCAGACCGTCGCGGCTGCCGTCGGCGAGGATCCGGGCACGCTCGAGGAAGTGTACGAGCCGTTTCTCATGCAGCAGGGATTCTTGGCACGAACGCCGAGAGGCCGAGTCGCGACGGCGGCAGCGTATCGGCACTTCGGCTTTGTTCCCCCAAAGTCCCCAGAGCAAGCGAGTATCTTCGACGGTTAGTGCACCGCCTCTCAGACTTCGACTACGATCTCCCCGGCTCCCAGATCGCTCAGCATCCGCTCGCTGACCGATCCGCCAGCCGCCTGCTCGTGCTCGATCGCGCGACTGGCGAGACCCGGCATCTCCATTTCCGCGATCTCTCCGGACTGATCCCACCGCGCGACGTACTCGTGATCAATACATCCCGCGTCATCCCGGCACGGTTACACGGAAAACGGGAAACGGGAACCGCTGCCGAGCTCTTGCTGGTGCGCGAGCAATCCGACGGCACGTGGCTCGCGATGGGACATCCCGGCGGCAAGCTGAAGCCGGGTCGGCGCGTGACGTTTGGAGACGACAGCGCGGTCGAAATCGTGGAAATGCTGGGTGGGGGGTTGCGGCGCGTGCGCTTTGTCGGTGCGCTCGACGGACGCGGGACGCTCGCGAAGTACGGGGAGGTGCCGCTGCCTCCCTACATTCGGCGCGCGCCGGAGGACGCCGATCGCGAACGCTATCAGACGGTGTACGCCGCGCACGACGGCAGCGTCGCCGCGCCGACCGCCGGCCTGCATTTCACACCCGAGCTGCTGGCCGACATCTACACTCGGCAGGTGCGTGTCGCGTCCATCGATCTCCACGTCGGGCCGGGCACATTCAAGCCCGTCGAGACCGAGGACATCGCGCAGCATCCCATGCACGCCGAGGCGTACGACATCACTCCGGGTGCGGCGGAGTGGATCAATCACGCGTTACAACGCAAGCGTGGGGTATGGGCTGTGGGAACGACGGTCGTGCGCGCGCTGGAGTCATCCGTGGATGCCGCGGGTCTCGTGCGCGCCGGCGCGAGCGAGACCAGTCTCTTCATCCGGCCGCCCTACGATTTCAAGATCGTCACGCACCTGATCACCAACTTTCACCTGCCCCGCTCGACGCTGCTGATGCTGGTGTGCGCCTTTGGAGGATACGAGAAAGTGATGGCGGCCTATCGTGACGCGGTGCGGGAAGGATATCGGTTCTATTCTTATGGCGACGCCATGGTAATCATCTGATGTTCGACTTCTGGATCGACGGCCAGTCGGGCGCCGCACGCTCCGGCGCAGTCACGCTGCCCCACGGTACCGTGGAGACGCCCGTCTTCATGCCCGTCGGCACACAAGCGACAGTGCGCACCTTGTCGCCTACGGACCTCAAGGCGGTCGGCGCGCAAATTGTCCTCGCGAACACCTATCACCTCCACGTCCGCCCCGGCGAAGACGTGATCGCGCAGCTCGGCGGGCTCCACAAATTCATGGCGTGGGAACGGCCGCTGCTGACCGACTCGGGCGGATTTCAGGTCTTCTCGCTCGAGGGCTTTCGTAAGGTCGACGAGGACGGCGTCGAGTTTCAGAGCCATGTGGACGGCGGGCGGCGCAAATTGACTCCGGAAAAGGCGATCGAGATCCAGGCGACGCTCGGCGCAGACATCGCAATGGCATTCGATCATGTGGTTCCGGGCGGGGCCGATGAAGCGACCGCGCGCGACGCCCTCGACCGGACCCTGCGCTGGCTCGACCGCTGCAAGAAGCGTCATGCAGAGCTGAAAACGAGCGAGCAGACACTGTGGCCAATCATCCAAGGTGGGACTCTGCCCGCCCTGCGGACAGAGTCCCTCGATCGCATCCTGGAGTCAGGCCCGTGGACCGGCATCGCGATCGGCGGGCTGTCG
>DASWCE010000197.1:0-3583 GCA_036390255.1 Gemmatimonadales bacterium
CTGGAAGGGCTTCACACCGTCTGGCCCTGCCTGTTGAGCCCACGCCGCCGCGTGCTGCTCGCGTTGGCGCCGACGATCTCCGAGCCATCCAAATAGTGGGGTCACTGTACGGTCACGAAGCCGATGGGGATGCCTAACGGACCGCGCTTAAGCTGCGGCGCGCTGAAGAAAGACTCATTCCACAATCTACGCGCGCCGCCAGCTTCAAGCGCTTGTTAGGCAGCGCCGTAGGTAGGGGTCTTGGGACTGTTCAGCCTCTGAAACTTGGCCCACCGGTCTGATGACTCCAGAATGTCAATGAGCGTAGCCCGACTCCAAGAGATGGGTCGCAAACGAGTGGCGCAGCGTGTGGCAGCTCGCCGCCTTCGCGATCCCCTCGGCCCGCTTCTTGCCCTTCAGTCGGGAGAGGCAACCTGGACAGGTCGGGAACGGTCCTCGAATATCCCGTCGCCCAGTTGTCCGTAATTGCCCTGGCCCCAGCAGAATGCCGTTCCGTTAGCTGTACGACCACAGGTGTGGTTTCCGCCCGCTATAATCGCGATATAGACGCCGGGTGGGGCGATGCGTACTGGAATCGATGAGTCTTCAGTCGCGTCGTTCCCGAATTGACCGCGCACGTTGCTGCCCCAGCAGTACACCGCTCCATCGGTGGTCTGGCCACAACTGTGCTGGTTGCCGAGCGATATCGCGGCCCACCGCAGATCCCCGTTCACGAGTGTGGGCAGGCTGGTCGCGACGGTAGTTCCGTTTCCCAGTTGTCCGTGTCCATTCCAGCCCCAACAATACACCTGTGCGTCCTGAGTGAGGCCGCAGACGTGGTTGGTGCCTACAGCGAGCGACGTGAAGCGGTGATTTCCGACGACGCGGGACGGAGCAGCGCTGTCGGGGCCTGCCACCGGTGGCTGGCCATCGCCCAACATGCCGTAGTCGTTGACCCCCCAACAGTACGCGTCGCCTTCAATCGTGATACCGCACGAGGTGCCAATACCGGCGTACACGGCAACCCAGGACAGGTTACCGAGAACCGCGACAGGGCGCGGCGTCCCCCCAAACAACAGCTGTCCATTTCCCAACGCGCCGCGGAATTCATCCCCCCAACAGTAGGCCTGGTGATCGACGGTCACTCCACACGTGTGCGCGCCGCCTGCCGAGATCGTCTGCCAACGAAGGTCTCCCACAACCGGGGACGGAGTGCGCTTAGCTATGAAAGAGCCATCACCAACCTCTCCCAATAGATTCGCCCCCCAACAGCGAGCCCGGCGCTCCGCATCGAGTGCACAGATCGACAGGCCCCCGACGGTAATGTCCGTGAACCGATACCCGCCCGGGACGGGCAGGGGTAGCGCCGACTTTGGGATGAGCGAATCCTTGAGAGGCTGCGGGTCGTAATAGCCGGGCACCCAGCCCCAGCAGAACGCCTCGCTGGTGAGTGAAAGACCGCAGGTATAGTGCTCGCTGGCAGCGAGTGTTACCCAGTGAGAACTGTGCGCAGGCTCAGAGGTGTCGATACACGCGCCGACCGCGCCCAGTTCGCCGAACAGAGCGAGAACGACCGGGAATCTCATCTACGCTATCACCACCACCGGGGCGGGGCCCGCGTCGACGAGCTGCTTCGTCACCGGTTCCACGCGAAAGTTCAGCGTTAGCCAATCCAGCACGTCATGGACAAGGACATAGGCGACGACGGCCGTTAACACGAGGAAGAACGCAAGAGCAGTACGACGCGTTAGCGAACCTTCTGGGGGCAGCGGGTCCGTTGAGTTCCTTGTCGCGCCATCTAACGGGGTGCGCTTAAGCTGCGGCGCCGACCTGGAAGATTCACAAACAGAATTCTACAACACCGAACGTGCGCACGTCACCGCACCTATTGAGGACGGGCGCCGCCAGCTTCAAGCGCTTGTTAGGCGGCGCACTCAAGGAACACGACCAGGCATCCTGGAGAATGCCCACGCATCGCATGGCTCTTCATCTTGTGTATCGAGCACGTGGTGAGCCACTTCGTGCAGCACCAGATGCTCGAGGAAACGGCGTGGATCCTTCAACTCTGGCTGGTCACCTTGGCCCCGCGCGAGGAACCCGTCCAGGACGTCCTTCTGAATATTATCGGAAAGGAGACGCCGCACCACCACGATCTGTCTTCCATCGCTGGCGCGAACCGCCATCGCGGGAATTAAAATCCGCCGCTGCGGACGATTAATAGACGCGGCCCAGTCCTCGACGGAGGTCACTATCCAGAGAACCCAGTTTCCGCCTTCCAAATCGGCAAGCAGCCGCTCGAGATGGTCTCGGTGCTGCTCTACATCAATCATCACATGCGCCGCCTAACGCACCGCGGTTAAGCTGCAGCCGCGCGCGCTCGCGGGCGCACGGAAATGATTGCTGGAGCACTGCTGTACGTTGGCGCACAATTGCAATTCTGCGAAGGTCGGGCGGCTTCAGCCGCTAGTTAGGCGGCGCGTCCCCATGCCGCGTGAGGTCGGCCTCGACCCCGTTCGAAAACGCCCCAATAAGGTGTTGCTGCGTAACCACGCCATGAAATGTCCCCATGCCGCTGAGTCGATTGCCCGCCGGCATGGTGATGTCGACAGTAGTATCCCGCACCGTGGCCGGTGCCTCGACGGGAGGTACAGATGAACCCTCAGCCATCGTCACACGCGCGAGACATTGCGCCTGCGTGCAGCGAATCACGATCTCGAGCCCACCCACATCGCCCGTCGCCTCGGACACACCAACGTGGCCGTACACGCCCGGGACCCGAGCATCCCAAGCGGTACCAGGTTCGGCGGCGCGAGGCTTCGAGCCAGGCATGGCTGACGTGTTTGGGTTTTTCGACATGCGGTCGCAGGCCGAAAGCAGGAGCGAGATGGAAAGAACGAGCCGTGAGAGCATAGAGCCTCGGTGCTCCGACGTGCCGCCTAACGGACCGCGCTTAAGCTGCGGCGCGCTGAAGAACGATGCATTCCTTAATGTACGCGCGCCGCCAGCTTCAAGCGCTTGTTAGGCCGCACACCACTCCCGCTACTTGCCCTGCGCACTCCGAAACGCACGCCCCAGAACTGAACTCATGCCGAGCGCTACAAGAAATGCTGGGAGCGCCGTCATGACCGGCCAGATCCCGAGCGACAGGAGCAGGAGCTGCCGGTGCGGGCTGGTCGATCCGGCAGACAGCGAATTGATGTTTGCCCCAAGAGCGAGCCCGAATGCTCCGAGTGCAACGGCGGTGGCGACGTGCAGGGCTGCCGAACGAGGTGAGTTCTGCAGCCCAAAGCGCTCGTACGCAATGTGAGCCGCGAATGCAAGGGCGCTTACCAGCCAGGCCGCTAGACGCCACGCCTTCACGTGAGTAGCCGGCACCGCGAACACGATGCCGACGAAGGCGTAGAGGATCCCGGTGAGAACAACCGCGCGGGCCCACGGCTGACGAAATGAGGGAATCATTTGTGCCGCCTAACGGATCGCGCTTAAGCTGCGGGCGACCCGCCCGCCGGCGCAAGGCCGTGGGACGAAGTCCGTGCCCCGCCAGGGGCACAACACTCCGATTCCTTTAAGGCGATCACCGCCCGCCAGCTTCAAGCGCTTGTTA
>DASWCE010000198.1:0-2731 GCA_036390255.1 Gemmatimonadales bacterium
CATCACGCAGGACGTGCTCGCGAGCCACGTGCGCGCGACGCTCTCCAACCGGTTTCACGACGTCGCGTCCTCCGACCAGCACACGGTCAAGCCGTGGCTGAGCGCCCGGCTCGCCTTCTCGCCGCCGGTCGCGGATCTTTCCGCGTCCGGCTTCGAGCTCGCCGGCGGGCGGCTGGATTACATCGGCGCGCAGCCGGTCGCCGTGCTCGTCTACAAGCGGCGACAGCACGTGGTCGACGTGTTCGTGTGGCCCGCCGAAGAACAGAAAGCGGGGCAGACGCTGACGCGCGACGGCTTCAACATCGAGCACTTCGCCAAGAACGGCATGGGCTTCTGGCTCGTATCCGATCTCAGCCGCGGCGAGCTGGACGATCTCGCCCGGCTGCTCGCCGAGCGCAGCGCCGCGCCCTGAGCGCGGATATTCACCAATGAAGCTGTTGTCAGTCAACTGCCTAACACGCGGCTCATCGTACCGATTTGACCTTCCAGGGTGGATTGAGTCTGTTGTCAGCAGCAAAATACAGCCGAATGTCGTGGCCGTCCGGATCCTTCAGCCGTGCTTCACGCCATAGATAGGACATATCGGTCGGATCTTGTTCGAATACGAGGCCCTTGTCCTTGAGTAGAGCGACCGTGCGATCGAGGTCGAGACATTCGAAGAACAGCTGCGCGCGTGCAGCTCCCGGGAGCTGTCCAGTCACCTCCACCGACAGGGTCTCGTCGCTGTCAGGACAGCGGAAGCGAGCGTATCTGGGCGGCTCGTGGACGATCGGCACGAGCCCGAGCGCACGGTAGAAGGCGGTGGAGCGCTCGAAATTCGTGACAATCAAAGTGACGTGATTCAGTCTCATTTTCCTGCCTGGCTGTCTATTTCGTAACCGGATCGCGCCTTGGGAGGCCGATACGGCTCAGGAGGTCCTGAAACCGCGGGTCGGAACGGAGCGGATCGAAGACCGGTCGCAGGAGGATGGAAGGATTGAATCGCGCTTGATAGGCCTTGTTCAGCCAGATTATCGCCCGGGCGTTGTCGCCGAGTCCGACATAGATCAAGGCAATGTTCGACTCGGTCGAAGAGTCTCGACTCTGCCGACTTTCCAGGTCCCTGACTATCTTCATTGCTTCTTCCTTCCGTCCTGAGACGGCATATGCATTGGCGAGATTGGATTCGACTGTCGTATTCCCGCCGGAAAGCTCGATAGCTCTCCGGAATTCCGCGATGGCCTCGTCGTGTTTATGCTTCTGCTCCAGAGCCTGACCCAGTTGATAATGGGCGACGGCGAAGTACGGATCCATCGCGATGGTCTTATGACTTTGCTCGACGGATTCGTCATAACGGTGAGCGATGCACAATGCATCCGCAAGGTCCGCGCTGATGATGAGGGAGAGGGGATCCAGGCTCTCCGCTTTTTTCAATTCAGCGATGCCCTCGCCATTTCGTCCCATCACCATGAGGTGCCAGGCGTACCAGTGATGAGCCGTCGCATAGCCTGGATTGAGCGCGAGTGCGCGCTTGTATTCCTTCTCGGCGGGTGCCCAGCCCCACTCGTAGAGGTCCAGGATGAAGGCGAGCGAGGTGTGGGCCTCGCTTAGGTTATCGTCCAGGGCCAGCGCCTTGGTCGCGGCCGCCTTTGCCCTGGGAAAAGCATCCCGTGGCGACAGGATGCCGTATTCCCAGTCTCCCATCAGCGCGTAGGAATCGGCCAGGCCGCTGTATGCATTGGCGTAGTCCGGGTCGGTAGCGATCGCACGGTCGAAATAATCGACGGCTTTCTTTAGACCTTCTCCGGTTCGCTTGTTCCAGAAGTAGCGTCCCTTGAGGTAGGCATCATATGCTTCGGGGTTCACTTTCTTAGAATTTTCCAGCACAGCCTCTTCCCGTCGATTCAGAGTGACCCGGATCTGCCCGGCGATCGCGCGGGCTACGTTGTTCTGCAGCGCGAGCGTGTCCTCCAGATCTCCTTCATAGCTCTGTGCCCAGAGGTGCCTTTCATCAGGCACCTGGATCAACTGGGCAGTGATCCGTACGCGTTCGCCGGAACGCGACACGGTTCCTTCCACCACAGCTTGCACGTTCAGCTCGCGCGCGATCTCGGGCAGGGGCCTGCGAACGCGTTTATAGGTCATCACCGAGGTACGGGAGATCACCCGCAACGCGCTGATTTGCGACAAGTCCGTGATCAACGCGTCGGTCATCCCATCGGCGAAATAATCCTGCGACGCATCGCCCGATAGACTCTCCAATGGCAACACAGCCAGGGAGCGAATCTTGGGTGAGGATCGACTCTGTGAGTAGAGAACCCAGGACACCGACGCCGCGACCGCGAGGGCCAAGCCGAATACCATCCAGGCGCGAGCCCGGCGCAGCCGCGTCGGTGGCAAGCCGGCGTCGGTGAGTCCGATACGACGGGAATCCGAAGCGGGAACGAGCTCCTCGTCCTCGATCGGAGTGGCGTCGGCGAGGAAGCGGTAGCCGCGGCGGGCGACGGTCTCGACGAAGCGGGGATTTTCCGCCGAGTCGCCCAGCGCTTCGCGAATCTTGTTGATGGCTTTGTTGAGGCCGTGATCGAAGTCGACGACCGTCTGGCCCCAGAGTTTCTTTTGCAACTCCTCCCGGGTCACCAGCTCCCCGGGTTTTTCCAGCAGCATCGCCAGGACTTGAAACGGCTGCTCTTGCAGCCTGATGCGCAGGCCGCGCTTTGTCAGTTCGCCGGCGCGAAGATCGACCGCGAAG
>DASWCE010000199.1:0-8466 GCA_036390255.1 Gemmatimonadales bacterium
GAGCTCGTGGCCGGTGAGGGCCGCCCGTGCACCGAGATGATGCGCGCCCATCCGGGGCGCGTCGTCACCAAGGTCGGCGCCGAGGGCGTCTACAGCGCGCTGCTGGTGCGCGAGGGGCTCGGCGTCAGCCTCAAGGTCGAGGACGGCCACAGCCTTGCGTCCGCGCTGGCGATCGCGGCCGTGCTCGCGGAGCTCGGCCTCAAGCCGCAGCCGGCGTCGTTGCTCAAGAGGCCGATCACGAATTCGCGAGGAGAGACGGTGGGGGAGATGCGTGTAAATGGAGGGCTAACGAAATGAAACGATTGCGGAATGCGGATTGCGGAATGTTAAGGTGAGTCTCGATCCGCAGACATTGGCATTGGTGCGGATCGCCGTGGCAACGGCGACAGGGGACGAGAGGAAGCTGCGCGACCGCATGATCGCGGCGCGGGCGGTCCACGTGCCGCCGCAGTGGGTCGACGAGCTGCTGCTGCAGAGCTTCCTCAACGTGGGGTATCCGCTCGCGCTGGTGGCGTTCGGGGTGTGGCGCGGTCTGGCGGGCCCGGTGCTCGAGAGTGAGAAAGGCGAGTCGATCGCGCATCCGGACTGGGAGCGCTGGACCAAACGGGGGGTCGAGGCGTGCGGCGAGGTGTACGGGCGCACGTATCACAAGCTGATGCTGAATCTCCGAGCTTTGCATCCAGCGATTGAGCCATTGGTCGTGGTCGATGCATATGGGAAGATTCTCGGACGGCCGGGGCTGGACGCAAAACGGCGCGAGCTATGCACGCTCGCGGCAATCGCAATGCAGAACGCACCTATGCAGCTGCATGCGCATTTTAGAGGCGCTCTGAATACCGGCTCTACACGGGAAGAGGTTGATGAAGTCCTTGCGCTCATCGAAGCCGACCTGCCGGCGGAGCGGGCCCTGAGTGTCTGGGAGCTGTGGGCGGACGTGCGAGGGAGGAACCTCTGATTGCGGATTTCGGATTGCGGATTGCGGATTGACGAGGTGAGGTCGTGACCCGAGCGGAATTCGTTGAGCGTACGAAAAAGTTCGCTTTGGCCGTGGTGGAGCTCGTGGAAGCGCTTCCCACGGGGCGCACAGCCGATGTGGTGGGAAAGCAACTTCTCCGCGCGGGCACATCGGTGGCCGCCAATTATCGGGCCGCCTGTCGCGCGCGCTCCCGCCGTGAATTCATCGCCAAAATGGGAATCGTCGAAGAAGAAGCGGACGAGAGTCAATTCTGGCTCGATCTACTCATCGCTCGCGGCGTGGTGGACACGGATCTCGCGGTTTCGTTGCGTCACGAAGCTAATCAGATCGTGGCCATTACGGTGACATCGATCCGCACGGCTCGCCGAACTCCCCGTTCAAATCCGCAATCCGCAATCCGCAATCCGCAATCGACGCATTCCGCATTCCGAATTCCGCATTAGATGTTCATCGATCGCGCCGTCATTCAAGTCGTCGCCGGCACCGGCGGTTCGGGGGCGTCCTCATTCCGAAGAGAGAAGTTCGTCCCGAAGGGCGGGCCGGATGGTGGTGACGGTGGATCGGGTGGAAGCGTATTCGTGAAGGTCGATACGAATCTCTCGACACTGCTCGATTACCGATATCACACTCGGTGGGTGGCTGAACGAGGGCAGCACGGCAAGGGCAAAAACATGACGGGCAAGTCCGGCGACGATGTGTTCTTGCCGGTGCCAGCCGGAACCGAGGTCCGCGACGCTGATACCGGCGAGATCCTCGGCGAGCTAATCAAGCCCGACCAGACGTTGCTCGTGGCCAAAGGCGGCCGCGGGGGCCGCGGCAACCAACACTTTGCGACGCCCACGCATCAGTCGCCGCGCGAATGGGAGCCTGGCGAAACAGGTGAAGAGCGGAAGCTAGAGCTCGTTCTCAAATTGATCGCCGACGTCGGACTGCTCGGCGAGCCCAATGCTGGTAAGAGCACGTTGCTGTCCGTGATCTCGGCAGCGCGGCCCAAAATCGCCGACTATCCCTTCACGACACTCGAGCCGAATCTCGGCGTCGTGGGACTGTCTGACAACCGGTCGTTCGTCGTGGCCGACATTCCGGGCATCATCGAGGGGGCGCACGAAGGGAAGGGACTTGGCCTGCGCTTTCTGCAGCACGTCGAACGCACGCGCATTCTCGCCGTGCTTGTGCCGGTGGACAGTCCCAACCCGCAGGCGACGTACGATTTGTTGCGACGGGAGGCGGCATCCTACTCGAAGGAGCTCGCGGCCAAACCCCACGTCGTCGTCGTGACGAAGGAGGATCTGCAACCGCAGATGGCCGATAGCCGAAAGCCGATAGCCACAGAAGCAGGCGCACGGGTTGTCACGATTTCAGCGGTTACCCGGCAGGGGGTAGCGGAGCTGTTAGAAGTCTTATGGAAGACGCTGAAGTCCTAGCAACCCTCGCACTCTCCCTCGTCCCCGGCATCGGTTCGCAGCGGCTGCGCGCGCTCATCGCGGCGTTCGGCAGCGCTCAGGCGGCGCTGGACGCGCCACAGTCCAAGCTGGTCGCGATTGTCGGGATTGGCCGAACAGCGGCCACGGCGATCAAGGAGGCGCGTCCCGAGGACGGCTCCCGCGTGCTCGAGCGATTGCGCGAGCTGGGCGCGAGAGTGCTGCTCGCCGGTGAGCCAGATTTTCCGCCGCAGCTCGAGGAGATCCCCGATCCTCCCACGGTGCTCTACGTCTGGGGCGATCTGTCACTGCTCACCAGGCCCGGCGTGGCGTTGGTCGGCAGTCGCGATCACACGTCGTACGGTGCCGAAGTCGCGTACGTCCTTGCGACTGCGGTCGCGCAGCGCGCGGTCGTGGTGAGCGGCATGGCACGCGGCATCGACGGGATCGTACACACGGCGGCGCTCGACGGGGGCGGCGGCACGATCGGCGTGCTCGGCAATGGATTTGGCGTAATCTATCCGGCTGCCAATCGCGCGCTGTACGATCGCATGGTCGCGCACGGCTGTCTCGTGACCGAGCATCCGCCCGGTGAGCGCCCACATGCCGGCGCGTTCCCGCGTCGCAATCGGATCATCTCAGGGCTGTCGCGCGCGGTCGTCGTCGTGGAAGCCGACGTCAAGTCCGGCGCGCTCGTCACCGCCGACTGCGGGCTCGCCCAGGGCCGTCCGATCCTCGCGGTGCCAGGGCCGATCACCAGTCGCACGTCGGTCGGCTGCAACAAGCTCATCCAGCAGGGCGCGAAGATCGCCCTCAGCGCCGGCGACATTCTCGAGGAGATCGGTATGGCGGGCGGCTTGCGCGAGTTTGGCATCGCGCTTTCAACGCCCGCCCCGCGCGTGCCGCCGATCGATCTGACGGGGCTCCAGCTGGCGCTGTGGCACCGGATGACGACGGAGCCGCAGCATGTGGACGCCTTGGTGGTGGCCGCGCACACCCGCCCGGCGGAGGTGCTCGGGGCGCTCACGGAGCTCGAACTCCGTGGCTTGGTGCGGCAAGGGCCGGGGATGGTGTTTGGGCTCACCTGATTGCGGATTTCGGATTGCGGATTGGCAGGGCAGGTTTCAATTAGCTTGGTCGGGTGCACCTCTACCTTCACATCCCCTTTTGCGTACGACGTTGCTCATACTGCGACTTCTCGATCGCGGTGCGAAAACGGATTCCAGCTGAGGAGTATCTGGATGCGGTGATGAAGGAAGCGACTGCGGTCGAGTGGGCCGGCGAGATCCGGACGATCTACCTCGGTGGCGGAACGCCATCTTTGCTTCCCTCGGCAGCGATTCATGCCCTCTTGCACGAGCTCCCCCTGAAATTCCGCAATCCGCAATCCACAATCCGCAATGACATTGAGATCACCATCGAGGCAAATCCTGAGGACGTGACCGTAGGTTCGGCCCGCTCTTGGAAGGCGGCAGGCATCAATCGGGTGAGCCTCGGCGCGCAGTCATTCGACGACACGGTGCTGAAATGGATGCACCGCTCCCACGACGCCGCGCAGATCACCCGTGCCGTCCAGGCGCTGCGGAACGCCGGAATTGAGAACTTCTCACTCGACCTCATCTTCGGATTGCCGCAAGAGCTCGGGCGCGATTGGGAGCGAGATCTCGACATCCTCTGCTCCCTGCTCCCCGCTCACTGCTCCCTCTATGGTCTGACGGTTGAGCCGCGCACGCCGCTGGACCGCTGGATCTCTCGCGGCGCGACCCACCCACCGGACGACGAGCGCTATGCCGAGGAATATCTCTTGGCCCACAGACGGCTGGCGAGGGATGGCTATCAGTTTTACGAAGTCTCGAATGCCGCCCGCGACGGCTTTCGCTCGCAACACAACTCCGCCTACTGGTCGGGGAAGTCGTATGTGGGACTGGGACCTGCGGCGCACTCCTTCGACGGCACGACGCGCCGCTGGAACATCAGGGCTTGGGAAGCCTACCGCCGTGCGCTCGCGGAAGGGCGGTCGCCGATCGAGTCAGAAGAGTCGCTGACGGACGAGCAGCGAGAAACCGAGCGATTGTACCTGGGGCTGCGGACTGCGGAAGGTTTACCCATTACCGCCCGTTACCGCCCCCTACCGCCCCTTACCGCCCAAGGCTGGGTGGAAGTGCGCGACGGCAGGCTCAAGTGCACCCCGGAGGGCTGGCTGCGATTAGATTCATTAGTGAACGAACTGACCATGCACAGCGAGATCCAGCAGTGACAACTCCGCTCACCGACCGCGAGCGCACCGTGCTCGAGGCCGTCATCGAGACGTACGTGCAGACCGCCGAGCCGGCGGGAAGCCGGACAATCGCGCAGCGCCACCAGCTGGGGCTGTCGCCGGCGACGATTCGCAACACCATGAGCGACCTCGAGGAGAAGGGATACCTCTACCATCCCCACACCTCGGCAGGCCGCATTCCGACCGATCTCGCGTATCGGGTCTACGTGGACTACCTGATGCGGCCGCCCGCCGTCGCCGCCGCGCAAGACCAGCACATTCGCGATGAGCTGGAAGGGCAGCGCGCCGCCGTCGAGACGATCCTGTCGCGGGCGGCCCAGGTGCTGGGGGTGCTGACCAACGAGCTGGGTGTCGCCGTCACGCCGACCATCGACGAAGCCGTCCTCGATCGACTCGATCTGTTGCAGGTCTCCACCGAACGGCTGCTGATGGTGCTCGCGCTCCGCAGCGGCGCGGTCCGGACCATCTTCGTGGAAGTGCCGGCGGCGCTCGCAGCTGACGCGGTGCAGAAGGTGACCGTCGTCCTCAACGAGCGACTGGCCGGTCTGACGCTGAAAGAGATTCGCGCCACGCTCGCCGATCGGCTGCGCGACGCGAGCCCGTCCGAGCCGGGGTCGTCGGAGCTGCTCAACATCTTCGTGCAGGAAGCCGAAGATCTCTTCGACGTGCCGATGACGCCCCCGGGCGCAATGCCGGTGCATCTCGGCAGCACGCAGCCGCTCGCGGACCAGCCGGAGTTCTCCACGCGGGCGCGGCTGCAGGGCCTGCTCGAAGTCACGGAACGGCGCGATCTGCTGCGCGATGCCTTGACCGCGCGGGGCGGTGAGGGGCTGACGATTACGATCGGCCAGGAACACGCCGACGCGCGCCTCTCGACGTTCACGCTGGTGACCTCGACCTATCGCTTCGGCCCGCTCACGGGAGTCATCGGCGTCATGGGGCCGACCCGCATGGCGTACGACAAGATTGCCGCGCTTGTCAATCACACGTCGCGGCTGGTAGGGGAGTTGCTCGAGTAAGATGAAGCAGGATTTCTACGACGTGCTCGGCGTACCGCGCGACGCGGCGGAAGCCGACATCAAGAAAGCCTACCGCAAGCTGGCGATGGAGTGCCACCCCGACCGCAACAATGGCGACAAGGCGGCGGAGGAGCGCTTCAAGCTGGTCACGGAAGCGTACGAAGTGCTCCGCGATCCAGACAAGCGCGCGGCCTATGATCGCTACGGCATGGCCGGTATGGGTCGCGGCGGGCAGCCCGGCGGATTCAGCTCGATGCACTTCGATCTGTCCGAAGCGCTCATGGTGTTCATGCGCGACTTCGGCATCGGCGGCGCGAGCGCGTTCGAGAATCTGTTCGGCGGCGGCGTACGGGCAGGGGGTGCCGGTGGACGCGACCGGCGGCGCGGGCATGACATCAAGGTCGGTCTGAAGCTCACGCTCGCCGAAGTCGCGAGCGGCACGACCAAGACAGTGCGGATCAAGAGCCTGGAGCCGTGTCCCGAATGCAGCGGCACTGGCGCGAAACCCGGCACGCAGCCCTTGAAATGCGGCACCTGCGGCGGGAGCGGCGAGGTGCGCCGGCACGCCCAATCGCTCTTCGGGCAGTTCCTCACCGTCTCGCCTTGTCCGACGTGCGCAGGCGACGGCACGGTGATCCCAAGCCCCTGCCAGCGCTGCGGCGGCGATGGGCGCGTCAAAGGCGAAAAGACGCTTCAGATCGACGTGCCCGCGGGCGTCGCCGATCATCATTACCTCACGCTGCGGGGTCAGGGGGTGCCGGGCCCGCGCAACGGCTCGCCCGGCGATCTGATCGCGGTCCTCGACATCAAGGAAGATCCGCGCTTCGAGCGCCACGGCGACGATCTCGTCTACGACCTCGGCATCACCTTCACGCAGGCGGCGCTTGGAGCGGAAGTGCAGGTTCCCACGCCGTACGGCCAGACGACGCTGCGGATCGAGCCCGGCACGCAGACCGGCATGGCGTACCGGCTACGCGCGAAGGGCCTGCCGCGCCTGGGCGAGGGCGGCCACGGCGACCTGCACGTCCGCATCCATGTGTGGACGCCGACCAAGCTCACGGCCGAGCAGCGCAAGTTGCTCGAGAAGTTGCGGGAGATCGAGGACGCGCCGCCGGAGCGGGAGAGCGGCAAGTTCTGGGACACAATCCGCCGCGCGCTGGGCCAGCTGTGAGCGGCGGCTGCATCTTTTGTAAGATCGCGGCCGGCGAAATCCCCGCGTCCGTCGTGAAGCGCGGCGACGGGATGCTGGCCTTCAAGGATCTGAATCCGCAGGCACCAACCCATGTCCTCGTGATCCCGACGACGCACATCGGCACGTTGACCGAGGCCAAAGACCCGGGACTCTTGGGCAAGCTGCTGTTGTTCGCGCGCGATGTTGCGCAGGAGGCGGGGATCACGACCAAAGGCTACCGCGTGGTGGTGAATACGAATCCAGATGGTGGTCAGACCGTGTTTCACCTGCATCTTCATGTCCTCGGTGGCCGGCCCATGCATTGGCCACCGGGATAGCCGATAGCGGATCGCCCGATAGGGTTGCCCCGTCCTATCCCTTCAGCTAAGTTCGTGTGTCTCTAACCACTTAGGAAAAGCGGGGTCTATGCCGGAAGTCATCATTCACGATGACGAGAGCTTTGAGCGCGCGCTCAAGCGCTTCAAAAAGAAATGTGAAAAAGCCGGGATTCTCGCGGACCTGCGCAAGCACCGGCACTACGAAAAGCCTAGTGAGCGCAAGAAGCGCAAAATGAATGCAGCGCGCCGCAAGAATCGCAGGCCGCGCTACGCGTAAATGGTGGCACCGAGCTTAGCGGACCGGCTGCGCGCCGCGATGAACGAAGCGAGAAAAAAACGCGATCAGGCGCGCACCCTCCTCCTCTCCACGATCCTCTCAGACATCAAGAACCGGGACATCGAGCTAGGCCACTCTCCCACCGACGATGAGACCGCGGACGTGCTTCGGCGCGGGATCAAGAAGCGCCGCGAGTCCGTTGACGTGTACGAGAAGGCGGGCCGTGCCGAGATGGCAGCGACCGAAGCAGCCGAGATCAAGGCACTCGAGGAGTTTCTCCCTGCAGCCGTCCCACCCGATGAGATTCGCGCCGCCGTACGGGAAGCCATCGCTGGAGGCGCGAAGGATATGGGAAAAGTGATGGGAGCCGTGATGCCGCGGTTCAAGGGCCGCGCCGACGGCAAGCTCGTGAATCAGATCGTACGCGAGGAGTTGGCAGGATCGACCAAGTCTTAGAAACGCTCGAATTCCCCCAGGCCCTGGCGCGGGTTGCACAGCATGCCGCCGGGCCCCTGGGAGCCGCCCGTGTCGCTGCCAGACGTCCCGCTACCGATGCCGCCGGCATTCGCGCGCAGCTCGCTCAGGTCGCCGAGCTCGCCGCGCTCTTGATCACTGATGACACGATCCGCGCCGAGCCCGTTCCCGACATCACGCCATCACTCGAGCTGCTCGCCGTTCCCGGCAGCGCGCTCGAAGCCCCGCCGCTCGCCGAGCTGACGACTGCGCTCGCCGCGATGCGCGTGACCGCTGGCGATCTGAAGCGTCTCGGCACCACGCATAACGCATCGCGCACTGCTGCGCTGCGTGCCGACCCGCCGCCCAAGGAGCTGGAGGCGCAGCTCGTGCAATCGATTTCGCCGGACGGCCAGGTGCTCGACGGCGCGTCGCGCGACCTCGCCCGGGCACGCCAGCGCGTGCGCGAGGCGCGGCAGCGCGTCATCGACCGGCTGGGAGCGATCCTGGGAAGCCTCGACCAGAGCGAGCGC
>DASWCE010000200.1:0-8341 GCA_036390255.1 Gemmatimonadales bacterium
CCGCTATCTCAGTGCCGGGCAGTTCGATCCCCGGCCGGTGATTACACACAAATTCCCCCTCGCAAGAATCGACGACGCGCTTGCCGCGATCCGCTCCGGGGACGCGGGCAAGGTCATACTGGAGATCGTATGAGCTTCATGCGGCAGCTACAGGACGAGCTGGCGGATTTCAAGAAGGAAGGCGTCTACAAGCGGCTCAACTACCTCGACTCGCCGCAGGCCTCGCGCGTCAGGATGGAAGGGCGCGGTGAGGTCGTGATCCTCTCGTCAAACAATTATCTCGGACTGTCGAACGTCCCGGAGGTGGTGCGGGCCGGAAAAGACGGACTGGATCACTGGGGCGCCGGCACTTCCTCGGTGCGGTTCATTTGCGGCACGTTCACGATTCATCGCGATCTCGAAAACGCGCTCGCGAAGTTTGTCGGCTGCGAGTCGGCGCTCACCTACGTGAGTTGCTGGAATGCCAACGAGGGACTATGTCCGACCGTCCTGGGCGAGCCCGACATCGTAATCTCCGATCAGTTGAACCACGCCTCCATCATCGACTCAATTCGCCTCGCGAAGGCAATCACGAAGTGCCAGACGGCGGTCTACAAGCATTCCGACATGGCCGACCTCGAGGAGAAGCTGCGCGCGGCGGGCAAGGCCCGTCGCAAGCTGGTCTTCACCGACGGCATCTTCTCGATGGAGGGGGACATCGCGAAGCTTCCGGATCTTGCTGCCCTGGCACGGAAATACGATTCGGTGCTCGCCGTCGATGACTCTCATGCGACCGGCGTCCTCGGCAAAGCGGGCCGCGGTAGCCCGGAGCACTATGGGATGCTGGGCGAGATCGATGTGATCACGTCGACGCTGGGCAAGGCGCTCGGTGGCGCGGCCGGCGGCTTCACGGCTGGCCCGCTTGCCCTCACCGACTATCTCACCCAGCGCTCACGCCCGCAGCTCTTCAGCAATGCGTTGCCGCCCACGGTTGCGGCCAGCGCCCTCGCCGCCGTGCGCCATGTCGAAGCGCATCCCGAGCTCGTGCAACAGCTGCATCAGAATGCCCGCTACTTCCGCGAACAGCTTCTCTCCCTCGGCTTCAAGCCGCTGCCGGGCGAGACACCGATCGTGCCCGTGATCCTGGGCGAGACGGCGAAGGCGATTCACATGAGCGAGCTGCTACTGGCTGAAGGGGTCTTCGTGACTGGGTTTGGTTATCCCGTTGTCCCACAAGGACACGCGCGTGTGCGCTGCCAACTGTCCGCCGCGCACACCAAAGACGACCTCGATTTCGCGCTTCGTGCCTTCAAGAAGGTGGGCTCCAAACTCGGATTGATCTAATGCACGCACTCATCGCTGCCCTCGTCGCGCTCCAACAATCCCCCGCAGCGAGCCTCGGCTTCGAACCCGGCGCCGATTCCGTTCTCGCCGACTGGAAGCAAGTCAGCAGCTACATGAATAGCCTGGCCCAACAGAGCCGTTACGTACGCGTCGACACGTTGGGCCGCACGACCGAAGGCCGGCCCTTCCTGCTGCTCACGATCACGTCACCTGCCAATCAGGAACGCCTGGCCGAGATCAAGCGAGCGCAGGCACTGCTCGCCGACCCCCGCCGGCTCACCGATGTCGATCTCGAGAGCATTCGAACGCAGCAGCCGGCCATCATTCTGATCAGCAACAACATCCATTCGACCGAAGTGGCGTCGAGCCAGATGGGAATGACGCTCGCCTATCGCCTGGCGACAGATCCCGAATGGCGCCGGCTGCTCGACTCGGTTGTGGTCCTGATGATCCCGTCCATGAATCCGGACGGCCTCGACACGGTCGTGAGCTGGTATCGCCGCTACAAGGGGACGCGCTACGAAGGCGGGCCCCTACCCTGGCTCTACCACAAATACATCGGCCACGACAACAACCGCGACTGGTTCATGCTGACGCAGGTCGAGACGCGACTCGTTACGCGGATGCTGTACAAGGACTGGTTTCCCGAAATCGTGTACGACGTCCACCAGATGGGCGCCAACGGCGTACGACTCTTCGTCCCGCCGTTCCAGGATCCTGTGAATCCCAATCTCGATCCCGCGATTGTCGCCGGAATCAATCTCGTCGGGGCGCAGATGGCCGCCGCGCTTTACGACGCGGGGATGACCGGGATCGCGCATCAGCAGACCTACGACCTGTGGTGGCATGGCGGCTTTCGCTCGACGCCCACTCGGCACAACATGATCGGCATCCTCACCGAGGCGGCCAGCACACGACTCGGCTCACCGATCACCCTGCCGCTCGATTCGGTACGCCAGCCCGGTCGCGGCGTGAACTACCCGGAGCCATGGCCGGGCGGGACCTGGCACCTGGGCGACATCGTGCGCTACGAGCTGATCACATCTCAGGCCCTGGTGCGCCTCGCCGCGCGGGACCGTGTCAACGTGATCGATCGCTTCGTCGCGCTCGGCCGGCGCCAGGTTGAGGCGGGACTCGCCGGGAATCCCTTCGCGTACGTACTGCCGCCCGCCTCAGAACAGCGCGATCCGGAAGCGTGGGCGACACTCGCCAACGTGCTCGCGGCGGGTGGAGTCGAGGTGTACCGGGCCGCGGACGCCTTCATCGCAGACGGCCGGCGGTATACCGCCGGCTCGCTCGTCGTGCCCATGGCGCAGCCCTATCGCGCGCACGTGAAGGATCTGCTCGAGGTGCAACACTACACGCCCGTGAACGACCGCCCGCCATACGATGTCGCGGGGTGGACGCTCCCGCTCACGATGCGCGTCCGCGCCGACGTCGTGAATGGACCGTTCACGGCGAACCTGGTGAAGGTGGACACCATCGTGCCCACACCCGGGCGCATCGAAGGCGCCGGGAACGTCTTTGTCTTGAAGAATCGGACGAACGCGGAGTCGCGCGCCGTCGCTCAGCTCTTAGCCGCGGGTCAAAGCGTGTCGATTGTGGGTGACGATCTCGTCGTGCGTGGTCCCCGCGCGCGCGCGATCCTCAGCGAGCAGTCGGCACGGCACGGATTCACTGTGACTGCGGTGGGGTCGGCGCTCGTGAACGGTCAGGGACGCACGCGCACTCGGTTGCCGCGCATCGGGCTGTATCAGCCGTGGACCGGCAACATCGATGAAGGTTGGACGCGCTGGCTCTTCGAGCAGTATGGAATCACCTACACGACACTGCACGATACCGACATCAGAAAGGGCGGGCTGCGCGCCCGGTTTGATGTAATCGTATTGCCTGATGCCGACGGTTCCTCAATACTCCGTGGCGTCGATTCGACTCGCATTCCGCTGCAGTACGCAGGCGGTCTGGGCGAACCGGGCGGTGATGCGATTTCGGCATTTGTTCGGGGCGGAGGGACCCTGGTCTGCCTCGACGGTTCAAGTAATTTCGCGATTACACGCCTTAACCTCCCCGTGGTCAACGTTCTAGCCGGTGAGGCATCGGGTCATCAAGTTTTGCGATTTTACGCCCCAGGCTCTATTTTCGGTACGGTTTTGGGGGGGGTGGAAGGGCCTGAAAGCCCGGTTACCCTCGGGGTTCCTGACTCCCTCCCGGTCTACTTCGAGAATAGCGCCGCCTTCACCGTTTCGGCCCCAGCCAGGGCCTTGGCGACGTATCCCGAGCAGCCCCTGCGATCCGGCTATGCCCGGTATCAGGAGCGGCTCGTTGGGAAAGCGGCGCTGGTGGAGGCACCGGCAGGCAGCGGGCGGGTGATCCTGTTCGGGTTTCGGCCGCAGTTCCGGGGCCAAACGCACGGCACCTTCAAGCTGCTCTTTAACGCGGTTCTGTTGGCGGCCCCCTAAACCGGAGCCGTGGGAGGAGTCCCGATGAAGCGGCTGGTTCTCCTGGTGGGATTCGTAACCTTGGTCGCGAATTCCGCCGCGGCGCAGCGATCACAAAACATCGAGTTCGGCGGCTTCGGGTCGTGGTGGCGCTTCGACCGCTCATTCCAGATCACGAACAGCTTCGGCGGCGGGGCGCGCATCGGCTACAACCTCAGCGATCGCGTCGGTATTGAGGTGACGGGTGACTACATCGCCACGACGAACCTGGCATCGACACAGAACATCGACGTCTCCGCCGTCAGTGGCGGCCTCGTGCTGAACTTCCCGGTGGGCGACCAGTCGTCGATCCTGGCCTCGGGTGGCTACGCGCGCATGGTCTTCGGGAAGGACCCCCCCTTCGATTTCACGCAGCACATGGTCTATGGCGGCCTGGGCTTCCGCCTCTTTGTGTCGCATCACGTGGCCCTCCGGGGCGACGTACGCGCGCAATACACCCCTGAGAACCCGCTCTACACAAACACCAGCTTCTGGACGGGCCAGGTACAAGGCTCGTTGGGCGCCTCCTACTTCTTCATCCCGCCGCAGCAGGGCCGCGGCTTCAACACGAACTTCAATTGGTATTGGGGTGCCCAGGGCGGCTTCTTCGTGTCCAAGACGAACACGCAGCCCTATGTGTATGATCCGATTGCCGGCGGCCACTGGCTCATCACGTCGCGCCGTACCGCGCTGTACGTCGCCTACGAGCAAGCGTTCTTCCTGTCCGACGCGAACGCGGTGATCTTCGATCCCAATTCGTCGGGCTGCTCGGTCGGGGCCGCGCCCTGTCGTGACGTCTCGTTCAACGGTGTGCGCCGTCTCATGTTCGGCGTGCTCGCGTACCCGACGCAGAAGGTGATCGAACCGTTCGGCGGCGGTGGGTTCGCCATCATGCAGATCCTGAATCCGGTGGTCGACTGCCCGGGCTGCGACTTGAGCCAGTTTTCCCAGGCCGACGACCGCGTAAACGATGCCTCGAGCAAGGCGTTCTTTTGGATCATGGGCGGCTTACAGATCAACTACTCGAGCAAGTTGAACGTTTTCGCGCACTACCTGTTGACGTCGGGCGCCAGCAACTTCCTGTTGCTGAGCAACACGCACACCCTGCAGGGCGGCGTCCGTATCAGCCTGGGTACCTCAAAGGAAGGAATTACCGAGCGGCACTAGCGAGAAACCCAAGGCGAGTCCTTGAGATAGAACCGTAGCGGCCAGTCCGCAGCCTCCGTAATGCCGATGCGCGGGCCTGTCATGATCTCACTCCGTTTTGGCTGCGATCCCCCGACAATCCGGAGCACGCCCCGCTGCAGCGAGATGCCATTCAATGCCCCGGTGACGCCCAGCGCCTCGCACAAGCGAGCCGGACCGGAACACAGCGGCTCCTTGCCGCGCCGCTCGCGCATGGTCTCGAACCCAGCGATCGGCTGGAGCGCGCGAATCAGCACGGCGGCTGGATAATCGCGGGGCTCGGTCACGGCGTTGAGACACCAATGCATGCCGTAGGTGAAATACACGTAGGCCGTCCCCGGCGGCCCGTAGAGCGGCTCGGTGCGGGCGGTGCGCCGGTGACCGTACGCGTGACAGGCGGGATCATGCGGGCCGACGTACGCTTCCACCTCCACTATGCGGCCGGCCGTTTCACGACGCCGTCCTCCCACGTCGCTTACCAGGACGTGTCCCAATAGTCCACGCGCGACCTCTTCCGTAGGTCGCGCGAAGAATCGGGCCGAAACGGCGGCGCCGGTCATGTTCCTCCGGTGAGACCTCGCTTCACTTTGGACCAGAACGATTCGCCCGTATCGGCGGCCGGTGCAGCCGGAGGTTCTGGAGCTGAACGTTCAGGAGGTTCTGGAGGGGGGACTTGTTCTAGAGCCGGACGCGCGTCGTGATTCGTGTTCTCCATCGTTTCCGATTCGAACCGCCGCGGGCCGCGACCCCGGCCGCCTCGACCACCGCGACGGCCACGGCCCCGCTCGCCGCCACGCTCGCCACGCTCGCCACGCTCGCCGCGCTCGCCGTTTTCACCACGACCTCCGCCACGCCCGCCTCGACCCCCGCGTCCACGGCCCCCACGCTCGCCGCGTTCCTGAGCCCCTGCGCCGGCGCCCGAGGGTTGACCGCCGACCATGGGAGGTTTCGGCGGCACGGGCATCACGTCGCCGCGGGGACGGAAGTTGGGATCGACTTCAACGACGCCGATCTTTGGAATTTCGGGGAGACCACCGCCGGCACCGGGGCGGCGAGCGCCGCCGCGCGAGCCACGGCGGAATCGCGCGCTCCGCACGGGAATGCCGCCCGGCAGCGACGAGGGCGTGCTGTACGGCGGCGGTGGCGCCGACGACGCGGGCATCGGGATGTCATCCTCCTCTTCTGCATCTGGCGGACGCGGCGCCGGCGGAGACTCCTCGGTCTCCGCGGCTTCGTCCCCCCCAATCCGGCCAACCGCTTGCTTCAGCCGGTCAAACGCGCCTCCGAGCGAGAAACCGGACGTGGCCGGTTCCGGGGCTGGGGCGGGCGGGGCTTCCGGCTGTTGCGGCTCCGTGGGTTCGGCTGGTTCGTGGCCGCGTCCTCTGCCCCCGCCTCCCCGACCACTGCGCCGGCTGCGGGGACGATCAGCTGCCGGCTGCGTTGCCTCGCTCATCGCGGCGAGCGTCGGCTGGGCGGGCGCGCCCTCGACCTGCGGCCCGAGCGCGATCTCGTACTGACCATTGTCGAGCCGGGTCAATGTGATCAAACCGCGCCGGGCGGCCTCGATCACGAATTTGCTGAAGCGCGAGAATCCGGCGTCTTTCTCGTCGAAATTGGGATCGATCTCCTGCATCACCTGCTTCAAGCGGTCCGAGCGCATGACGTCGTTGTGCGCCGTCATCTGCTTCACCGCCTCGACGACCAGCTCCCACGGATCACGCTTCACGTACTCGACGTCGCTCGCCTTTGTGAAGCCGGCGAGCTCGTTGTACGAGTAGTACTCGTCGCAATTCTGGATCAGGAGGTCGCTCGAAGACTCCCGAATGCCGACTCCGATCACGTACTTGCCGTATTCCTTGAGCTTGAGCACCAGCGAAGAAAAGTCCGAATCGCCGGAGAGCAGAATGAATGTTCCGATCTCCGGTCGCGTGAAGACCAGCTCCAGTGCGTCGATTGCCAGCCGGATATCGGTGGCGTTTTTCTTGTTCGCGCCATGCGCCGGCGCAAAGATGAGATCGATGGACGATTCAGAGAGCGGGACGATGTACTGTGGATAGCGGCGCCAGTCGGCGTACGCGCGCTGTACGGCGACCTTCCCACGGATGATCTCCGACTGGAGCAGGCGCTTCAATTCGGTCTGGAGGTCCGATCGAATCGCCATCGTGACGTTGTCAAAGTCGATCATCAGCGCCGCATTGGGCGCGTGGGCGGGTGGTTCTTTGTGGACTGGGCGTGTGAGGTGGCTGTGCTGCTGTTGAGACTGCGGTGTCATAACTGAGTCTGTTCCTGCCCTGGGGCCGGACAAGCGGGTAGCACGTCCCTCAATGCGAGGAACTGTGCGACGCGTGTCTGCTGCGTCGGGCTCTTGGTAAAGGCGGGTTGCGCCGTAGTTAAGGGCTGGCTGATGCGTGGGAGGGTCGCCGAGTCACCCCCGGCGCGCCGGTGCGCGCTACCTCGACCCAATGCCGAGGCCCGCAGGCGCCGCCTGATGGTTCGACCCCTCGCCGATGACACTGCCAGCGAGCGAACGTCTCAACATAAACGATTGACCCTGCAGAAGCTAGGCTTCCTTACGATCGCGGGGCCTCGTGATCGGTCAAAACCGGCAAAAATGGGACCCAGGGGCCGACTTCGGCCCGATACTGTTTGGCCATCACCCGGGCGACTTGTGCGATATGGCCGAGGTCATGCACCACCCAGGCCGCGAGCAGCTGCCGCAACGTCACTCGACCGAGGCTCGGATGTTCGCCGATCAGGTCGAGCTGAGCATCGCTGAGGTCCCAGGACTGCAGCATGCGCAAGTTTGCGGCACGCAGGCTGGCGAATTCATCGAGTAGAGATTCCAAAGTGCGGTTCGCATTGCGCGCGCGGTGGCGAAAACGGTCGTAGGGCTCAAAGCGCCGGTTCGCGCCCTGGGCCAGGATGATGCGGGCGCGGGGCATCCAGTCGGTCTCCTCGCCGTCGATGAGGTGACCGACATTGTCGAAGGGACTGAAGGTGTCCGGGCCTTCTGTCCCACGGGCCCATCCTGAACCGACGTCGCGCAGAAGCGCGCGGAGCGTAGCGGGCGTGCGCCCCAGGATCTCGACGGAGCGCGCAAGATTGAATTCCATCGCGCCTAGAACCTCACTCCCGCCCCCAGCCGCAGCGTCCGCGGCGGGACCCGGGATCGCACCCGGCCGTAGTCACTGCCCGCGAAGCCCGCGATCGCATTGACCTCGGTTTGAATCCCCGTGACGCTCGCGTCGCCCAACACGTTGAACGCGTCCACGACCAGCAGGATCTCGGTCCGGCCACTCGGGATGCTCCGCTCCAAGTGCAGGTCCAGAGAAGCGCGGGCTTCGTAACGGTAGGTC
>DASWCE010000201.1:0-32299 GCA_036390255.1 Gemmatimonadales bacterium
CGCGGCACGCCAGGCCTCGCCGGCGCCGAGCTCGCGAACATCGTCAACGAAGCCGCGTTGCTCGCCGCGCGCCGCAACAAGGCGCAGGTCGACATGCAGGACTTCGAAGACGCAAAAGACAAAGTGATGCTCGGCCTCGAGCGGAAGAGCCGTGTGCTCTCCGACGAGGAGCGTCGCCTGGTTGCCTATCACGAGGCGGGGCACGCGCTCGTCGGGCTCACTGTGCCCGACGCCGATCCGCTGCACAAGGTCACGATCATTCCGCGCGGCCGGGCGCTCGGTCTCACGGCCTATTTGCCCGAGGAGGAGCTGCACAAGTACACGAAGCGCTCGATCGAATCGCGACTGGCGATGGCGTACGGCGGCCGCGTCGCCGAAGAGCTCGTGTTCGGACCGGAGAAGGTGACGACGGGCGCGGCGCAGGACATCCAGCAGGCCACGAATATCGCGCGCCGCATGGTCACGCAATTCGGCATGAGCGCGGTAGTCGGTCCGATCGCCGTGGGCGACCGCGAGCAGGAGATCTTCCTGGGCCGCGAAGTGGTGCAGCGGCGGGAGATCTCCGATCGCACCGCGCAGATCGTCGACGAAGAAGTGAAGAACATCCTCACGCGCGCCTACAGCGACGCGACGCGCATTGTGACCGAACGGCGTGCTGCGCTCGACCGGCTCGCCGCCGCGCTGCTGGAGCGCGAGACGCTGGAGCGCGAGCAGGTCGAGCTGGTGATCGCCGGCCGGCCGCTCCCGCCGTACGTGCCGCCTCCCCCGCCGCAGCGCACGGAGGAAGGTGAAGCTGCAGACACGGAGAAAGCGCAGGCGCGCGCCAGTGGCGGCATCTTGCGCAATCCGCCGCCTGAGCCCGCCGGGGCGTGAGCGCTCCTCCCGCCGCCGACCTTTCGAAGCTTCGGATCAATCGCGACGACCCACCGCCCGCGGTCAAGCGAGCGCTGGGTCGCGTGCTGTGGCTCACGGGCGCTGCGGCGCTCATCATCGCCGTCGTTGTGATTGTTGCGCGCGGCGGCTCGGCCGTCCCCGCGCAGGTGGTGACGGTCACGCCATCGGGCGGCGAGGGGACGGCGAATCGAGGCGGCGGCGGGGCGGTGGCAGTCGTTGCGAACGGTTACGTCGTCGCGCGCACGAAGGCCGCGGTCTCCGCCAAAATCCCGGGCCGGCTCGCCCAGCTCAACGTGAGTGAGGGCTCCAGCGTCCAAAAAGGCGATATCCTCGCGCGGCTCGATAACGCCGACTATGCCGCGGCGGTGGGGCAGGCGGAGGCGGGCCTCGCGAGCGCGAAAGCGACGTTGATCGAGGCGCAGTCCGATCGGGATCAGATGCAGCGAGACTACGTGCGGGTGCGGGACATCCACGCGCAGAATCCCAATCTCGTGTCACCGCAGGATGTCGAGAACGCAGACAGCCGCGCTCGTCAGGCCGAGGCGCGCTTCGGCGCGCAGTCGGCACGGGTCGATGCGGCGGCGGCAGCGCTCCGCGTGGCTCAGGCGAATCTCGAAAACACGTACATCCGCGCGCCGTTCAGCGGCACGGTGCTGCGCAAAGAGGCGGAGGTTGGCGAGGTCGTCGCGCCGTCCGTCGGCGGCGGGTTGACACGCGGCGCCGTCGTGACGATGGCCGACCTCGCGACGCTCGAGGTCGAGGTGGACGTCAACGAAGCGTACATCGCGCGCGTGCAGAATGGCCAACAGGCGCGCATCACGCTCGACGCCTATCCCGACACCGCATTCCGCGGCGCGGTGCGGCAGATCATCCCGACGGCGGACCGCCAACGCGCCACCGTGCAGGTGAAGGTGTCGATCCTCGATCGCGACCGGCGCATTCTCACCGAGATGGGCGCGAAAGTCGAGTTTTTGGGAGCGGCCTCCCCTCAACAGGCGACCGCAAGGCCAAGAGTCATCGTGCCGGCCGACGCGGTCCGATCCGAGAACGGCCGCGACGTCGTGTGGATCGTCCGTGACGGACGGTTACAAAGACGTGACGTTGACGCAGGTCCGGTCAGTGGTAATTTCCGCGAGATTCGTTCTGGATTGTCCGGCGGCGAGCAACTCCTCGTGGGTGGGATTGAAACGCCCAAAGAGGGCCAGCGCGTAAAAGTAGGACCGTAGACACCACGCACGCACGACGCACCACGCACCTCAGACCAGGACTCTCATGGCCTTAGTCGAGATTCGCGACGTCTACAAGTCGTTTCAACGTGAAGAACAGCGCATCGACGTCTTCACCGGGCTGACGCTCGACATCGAGGCGGGCAGTTTCACCGCGCTGATGGGACCGTCCGGCTCCGGCAAGTCGACGCTCCTCAATCTGATCGCCGGCCTCGACAAGCCGACGCGCGGCACGGTGCGGGTGGCCGGCGCTCCGGTCAGCGAAATGTCACCCAGCCAGCTCGCGGCCTGGCGCGCGCGCAACATCGGCTTCGTGTTCCAGTCGTTCAATCTGCTGCCGGTGCTGACCGCCTATCAGAACGTCGAGCTGCCGCTGTTGCTCACCCGCCTGTCGGGCAAGGAACGGGTGGAGCGCGTGCGGCTCGCGCTCGATGTCGTGGGCCTCGCCGATCGCGCCGATCACTATCCGCGCCAGTTGTCCGGCGGGCAGGAACAGCGTACGGCAATTGCGCGCGCCATCGTCGCCGACCCCACGGTCATGCTGCTCGACGAGCCCACCGGCCAGCTCGACGCCAAGAGCTCGCAGGAGGTGCTGACGCTGCTGCAGCGCCTGAACAACGAGTTCAACAAGACGATCATCATCGTGACGCACGACGCCCATGCGGCCGAGCGCGCCAAGATGGTACTGCACCTCGAGAAGGGTGACCTCATCGAGAGACCGCGCGCGACCGCGGCGGCCATGCGGTGAAATACCTCAGGCTGGTCCTCGCCAACCTCGGCCGCCACAAGCTCCGAACGGTTCTGACGATCCTGAGCGTGGCGCTGGCGTTGTTCCTGTTTGCCTCGCTGCGCAGCGTGACCACCACGCTCGCCGCCACGGCGCAGCTCGGCGGCGCGCGCCGGCTGGTCACGACGAACGCCACGGGGATCGTGTTCGTGCTGCCGCTCGCGTACGGCAACCGCATCAAGGCGTTGCCGGGCGTGACGGGGCTGTCCTGGGCCAACTGGTTCGGCGGCCGCTACGGCGACGGCAAGAGCTTCTTTGCGAATTTCGCAGTGGACGCGGAGTCGTATCTCAAGATGTATCCCGAGTTCATCATTCCGGCCGACCAGAAAGAGGCGTTCTTGCGGGACCGCACCGGCGCGCTGATCGGCAGGCGCCTGCTGCGGCAGTTCGGGTGGAAGGTAGGGCAGAACGTGACCCTGCAGGGCACGATCTTCCCGGGCGAGTGGACGTTCACCGTGGACGCGGTCTACACGCCGAGTGATCCGTCGCTCGGCGACGACGCCCTGGTCTTCCATCACGAATACTTCGACGAGCGGATCGGCCGGGCCGGTATCGCGGGCTGGTACATCGTGGAGATCGACGACCCGGCGCACGCGCCGCAGATCGCCAAGGCCATCGATGACATGTTCCGCAACTCGAGCGCGCCGACCAAGACCGGCACCGAGAAAGAGTTTCAGGCGAGCTTCGCGACGATGTGGGGGAACGTGAGCTTCCTGATGAGCACGATCGGCCTCGCCGTCGTGTTCGCGATTCTCCTGGTCACGGCCAACGCGATGATGATGAGCGCGCGGGAGCGCACCGGTGAGATTGCCGTGCTCAAGACCGTCGGCTTTTCCGACCGCCTGCTGTTCGCGCTGGTCATGGTGGAGGCCGGCGCGATGGCACTCACCGGCGCGGCGATTGGACTGGGCGGTGCGAAGCTTCTCTATCCGGCCATCAACTTCAACGGCGCGGGTTTCCTGCCGGGATTCAAGGTGGCGTCGAGCACGCTGCTCGTTGGCGCGCTGATCGCCGTCGGGCTGATGCTGGCGAGCGGCCTCGTGCCTGCGCTGCGCGCCGCGCGGCTCCCGGTCGTCCAGGCGCTGCGGCACGTCGAATGATTCCCATCGTCTACAACGTTCGCAGCGTGGTGCGCCGTCCGGTGTCGACGACGCTGACCGCGCTCGGCGTCGGCCTGGTCGTTGCTGTGTTCATCGGCATGCTCGCGCTCGCGAACGGCTTCCGCGCCGCGCTGGCGAAAACCGGCTCGAACACGAATGCGATCGTGCTGCGCAAGGGCGCTGATTCGGAGCTGTCCAGCGGGTTGGGGCGCGACGTCGCCAGCATGATCGCGGCCGATCCGCATGTGGCGACGGGGGCGGACGGCCGGCCGCTCGTCTCGCCCGAGGTGTACGTCTTGATTCCGCTCGCGAAGTCGTTCGACACGACGCAGATCGCGAACGTGGTGGTGCGTGGCGTGAGCGATCAGGCCTGGCAGGTACGTTCGAACGTGAAGCTCACGGCCGGCCAGCGGCCTACCTCGGGGCGACCGGAGGTCTGCGTAGGAAGCCGGCTCACCAAGCGGTTTCCGCATACCGGCGTGGGGCAGACGCTCCATTTCGCCGGTCGAGACTGGACTGTCACGTGCCAGTTTTCCGCCGCCGGGTCGGCGTTCGAGTCTGAGGTCTGGGGAGAGAACGAGCAATTCATGCCCGTGTTCCGCGGCGAGGTCTTTCAGTCTATTACGTTCAGGCTGAAGGAGCCCGCCACGTTTGAGGAGGCGCAGCGCGCGCTACAGGCGGACAAGCGCATGACGGTCGATGTGCATCGCGAGTCTGAGTTCTACGCGCAGCAATCGCAGCTCCTGGGCAACATCCTGACCTTCCTCGCGATCATGATCACGGCGATCATGGCCGTGGGAGCCGTCTTTGGCGCGATCAACACGATGTACGCCGCGATCGCGTCGCGCGCGCCGGAGATCGGTGTGCTGCTCACCCTCGGTTTCAAGCCGTGGACGGTTCTCGTGAGCTTCCTCGCCGAATCCGCCTTCATCGCTATCATCGGTGGCTTTTTGGGCGGCCTGTTTGCGCTGCCGCTCAATGGCATCGTCACCAGTACGACGAACTGGTCGAGCTTCAGCGAGATCGCGTTCAGTTTCCGGGTCACTCCGTTTCTGTTGCTGGCCGGCCTGGTGTTCGCCGTCGTGATGGGCGTCGTCGGCGGTTTCTTCCCGGCGCTCCGTGCGGCTCGACTGCAGGTGGTCCAGGCGCTGCGGTGAACGTCACCGCGCTCGACGCGCACACACCGGAAGCGGTGCGCGCGGCGCTCGCGGCTCGTGGTTGGGAAGCGCAGCCCGCGTGGTTCGCGGCGGTGGGCATCCAGCAGCTCGTTGTTCTCATCGAGGACATCACCGAGGCGGAGCGCGAAGCGCTCGTGCACTGGAGCGCCAAGTCGGGGGGGGGCGCCGACGTGCTGACCGGCGCCGGCTGGGCGCTCGTCGCCGGCGCCGCGAGCCGCATCGCGCCGCTCGCGCGCTACGACCGCGCGCCCGCCGAGCTCGCGCGACTCGCGCCGGCTCTGGGTCGCCTGCTCGCCGCGCGCGCCGAGCCGCCGCGCTCCTGGGCGATCCGCGGGGCCGAGTCGTCGCTCGAAAAGCCCATGATCATCGGCATTGTCAACGTCACGCCGGACTCGTTTTCCGACGGTGGGCATTTGCCGTCCGTTGAGGCCGCGATCGAACACGGCGCACGGCTCGCGGCCGACGGCGCACGTCTTTTGGATATCGGCGGTGAGTCCACCCGTCCCGGCGCCGCCGCGGTCCCCGTCAAAGAGGAGATCGCGCGAGTGGTTCCCGTCATCGCGGGCCTCGCGAAGCGTGGACTTGGCCCGATCTCCGTGGACACCCGGAAGGCCGAGGTGGCACGGGCGGCGCTCGACGCCGGTGCGGCCGTGATCAACGACGTTTCCGGCCTGCGCTTCGATGCCGGGCTGGCGGCGGTCGCGGGCGACGCACAGGCCGGGGTGATTCTCATGCACATGCGCGGCACGCCGGATACGATGGACGACCTGGCCAAGTACGGCCACGTCGCGGCCGAGGTCGCTGCGGAGCTGGGAGGGATGGCCGAGCGGGCGGAGCGGGCGGGAATCGCCGGGGAGCGCATCGTCGTGGACCCCGGGTTCGGGTTTGCCAAGACGGCGACGCAGAACCTTCGCCTGCTCGACGAACTGGCAACGATCGTCGCGCTGGGCTATCCTGTAGCCGTCGGCGTGTCGCGGAAGCGGTTTTTGGGTGCCGCGACGGGGCGACCCGTGGAGGACCGCGATCGCGCCACGGCCGTCGGCTGCGCCCTCGCCTGGGAGCGGGGCGCGCGGCTGTTCCGGGTTCACGACGTCGCATTGACACGTGAAGCCCTTGCACTGGCGAGCGCTACGACCAATCCAACGTGAACGTAGACGCCTTCAAGTTCATGTCCCCGCGGCTGTGGCCGGATCTGTTCGAGATCCTGCTGGTGTCGTTCGTCATCTACAAGTTCCTGCTCTTCCTCGTCGGCACGCGCGCCTTGCAGATCGTGATCGGCCTCGTGATTCTGTCGTTGACCTACTTCGTGGCCGTGTTCGCCAAGTTCACGATGATCAGCACGCTGCTGGGTGTCGTATTCACGTACGGCGCGTTTGCGGCGGTCGTCGTGTTCCAGCCGGAGCTGCGCAACGCCCTCGCCCGGCTCGGGCAATCGCGGCTCATGCGCGCGTTTTCGCGCGGCGACCGGCAATCGGTGGCGGAGGAGATCGCGGAGGCGCTCGACCGGCTGTCGCGCGCCGGAACCGGCGCCATCATCGCCGTCGAAGGCGACATTGGGCTCGAGGAGTTCATCACGACGGGTGTGCCGATGGAGGCAAAGGTCTCGGCCGATCTGCTCACCACCATCTTCACGCCGTACTCGCCGCTCCACGACGGCGCGATCCTGATTCGCGGAGACCAGATCATCGGCGCGGGGTGCGTGCTCCCGCTCACGCAGTTCAAGGTTGCCGACAAATCGCTCGGCACGCGGCATCGCGCGGCGCTCGGTCTGTCTGAGGAGACCGACGCGACGGTCCTCGTCGTCTCGGAAGAGACCTCGACGATTTCGGTCGCGAGCCACGGCCTCCTCTATCGCCATCTCACGCCGCAGCAGGTGCGCGATCTTCTCTCGGGCGTCGTCTCGCATTTGCAAGGCGGCGAGCGCGTGACGCAGCCTGCCACCTAAGCCACCCTACCGGGAGGCGGCGGCTGTCGCCCTCCTGGTCCTCACCGGTTATGTGATCACGCTGGCTCCCACCGTCACGCTGTGGGACGCGGGCGAATTCATCACCGCCGCAAAAGTGCTCGGCGTGCCCCATCCGCCGGGCACACCGCTGTTCGTCCTGATGGGCCATGTGTGGGCCGGCATCGTCAGGATTGGCGGGTACGCCTGGCGGATGAATCTGATGAGCGCGTGCTTCTCCGCTTCCGGAGCCGGCTGTCTCTTTCTCGTGTCGCACCGGCTGCTGGTCGGTGAGGTCGACTGGCTACACATGGGAGGTGCGACCGCGGCCGCGATCCTGTCCGCGTTCCCGTTTACGCACTGGCAGAACAGCAATGAGACCGAGGTCTACGCAGTGGCGACGTTCAGCATCGCCGCCATCAGCTGGCTCGCCGTCCGGTGGCGCGACCTCCGCGGCACGGCTCGCGCGCCGCACATCCTGCTGCTGATCGTCTACGTCGCCGCGTTGTCCATCGGCAACCACCTGCTTGCGCTGCTCGTCGGGCCCGCCGTGTCGGTGTTCATGCTGCACACGCTGCGCGCGTCGCCCGCGGCCGATCCCGTCGAGCGGCAGATGGAATGGGCGGAGTGGAGTGCGCTGAGCGCGTTGTGGATCGTGCTGGTCGCAGTGGGCCTGGGGAGCGGGAAGGTGCTCATGGTGGGCAGCTTGCTGCTCGTCGCGGCGGTGGTGTTCTGCGTGCGGAGCGGCTCGAGAGCGTTCCCGCTGTTGGCGATCGGTGTGGCCGCTGTCGGGATTTCCGTCTACACGTTCCTCTATATCCGCTCCGGCCTGCACCCGATCCTCAACGAGGCGCAGCCCGACCAGTGGAGCAGCCTGCTGGCGGTCATCCGGCGCGAGCAATTCGGCAGCCGTGGCCTGCTCGACAACCCCATGGTACCGGGTGCCGCCCGCACGCTGAACGTCTTCGGACAGCAGTTCCTCAATTACTTCCAGTACTGCTCCTGGCAATGGGCGCGCGGATTGCCGTTCGCCCCGATGGTCATCGCCGCGCTCGTGTTTTTCACGCTGGGGAGTCTGGGATTCGAATTCACACGCCGCCGTGACGTGGGGTTTGTCTACCTGCTCGGCGCGCTGTGGCTCGTCACCGGCGTGGGTCTCGTCATCTACATGAATTTCAAAGCCGGGTACTCGATGTTCTGGGACCGCTACCCGACCATCGATCAGCATGAAGTGCGGGAGCGCGACTACTTCTTCGTGGTCAGCTTTCAGGTCTGGGGAATGTTCGCCGCGTTCGGGCTCGTGCGTCTCGTGCGGCGGTTGGCGGAACACGGCCGCGTCGCGATCACGCGCTGGGGAGTTGCGCTGGCATCACTGATCACGCTGCTCCCGGTGGGCGCCAATTTCACGGCCGCCTCGCGCCGGCACGGGCCGGACGCGACCATCGCGCGCGACTTCGCCTACAACATGTTGCAATCGGTCGAGCCGTACGGCGTGCTGTTCGGATTCGGGGACAACGACACCTTCCCGGTGTGGTATCTCCAGGAAGTCGAAGGCATCCGCCAGGACGTTACGCAGATCAACCTGTCGCTCGCCAACCTCGACTGGTACCTGCGCCAGCTGGCCACGCGGCAGGCGCGACCCTTCGATGCGGCCCATGCGCCCCCCGCCTACTGGACACTTGCACCGTCGTCGCCGCCGCCGGGTCCGGCGCTGCAGCTCACGGAGCATGACATCCAAGAAATGCAGCCGATGGAGCTCGGCCAGGATGGGGTGTTCCGCGCGGGTGGTATGGAGCTGGTGTTCCGCAAGGGACAGCGTTTGCTGACGGCCGATCAGGTGATCCTCTTCACGCTCGCCACCTATCTGCCCTCGCGACCCGTCACGTTCGGCGTGTCGTCGGGGCGCGGCTCGTGGCTCGGGCTCGATCCCGACCTCGTATTCCAGGGACTCGTCTTCAAAGTCGCTCCACGCGCCGACTCAACACGCCGCTTCCTGCGCGGCATTCAAGGCCCGATGGTGGACACGGCACGGACGCGCATGCTCGTGGACTCGGTGTTCCAGTGGGGCCGCCTGTTCCGTGCTGATTCACTCGAGCTCGAGCCGGCGGCGCAACAGGTAGCGACTTCGTTTGCGACGCCGTTTCTGGAGCTTGGCAACGCCGCGGCGGTGCGCGGCGACCAGCGCCGCACCCTGGACTACCTGCGCCGCGCCTACCATCTGAATCCCAGCCAGGCGCTCGCCGCCATCATCCACCGCGTGGAAACTCAAGGAGTTCAGAGCCTCTTTAGCCGCTAGTTGTCCGTCCCCCTATATTCAAAGGCTATGGCTTTCGAGGCCCTGCCGGAACGTTTGGCGCAGGTGAGGGCCGAGATTGCGCGACTGGCGCCGCAGGCCGTGACGATCGTCGCGGTCACCAAGGGATTTGGGACTGACGCGGTCCGGGCGGCACGCGACGTGGGACTGGCCGACATCGGCGAGAACCGCGTTCAGGAAGCGCTGCAGAAGCAGGACGCGCTGCGCGATGTCGATGGGATTCGCTGGCATCTAATCGGGCATCTGCAACGCAACAAAGCGAAGCTGGTGCCCGGCCGCTTCGAGCTCGTGCACTCTGTGGATTCGCTCGAGCTCGCAACCGAGCTCGACAAGCGTGCGGCCGCAGCGGTGCGCGTGCTCTTGCAGGTGAACGTCGCCGGCGAGGCCCAGAAGAGCGGCTGCGCGCCCGCGGACACGCCGGCGCTGGCGCGACAAGTCGCGGCGCTGGGCGCTCTGCGTCTGGAAGGCTTGATGACGTTGGCACCATTGACCGATGATGTGGATGTGCAGCGCCGGACGTTCCGGGGGCTGCGCGTCCTGCGCGATAGGATCAAAGAGGAGGTAGGAGTATGGCTGCCGACCCTGTCGATGGGGATGTCCGGCGACTACGCTTCAGCGGTCGCGGAGGGAGCAACGGTGATCCGATTGGGTACAGTCCTGTTCGGTCCGAGGACATGACGGATCCCGCGTTCACCCTGACGCCGCTCGACATCCGTAAGCAGGAGTTCCGCAAGAGCCTGCGCGGCTATGATACGGCGGGCGTCGAAGATTTCCAGATGCGCGTCGCCGACGTGCTGGAACGCGCCAACCGTGAGCGCCAGGTGCTCGAGGAGCGCGTCCAGGCGCTGACCGAGCAGCTGCGCGTGTTCCGGGAGCGCGAAAAGGCGATGAACGAGGCGCTCGTGGCCGCGCAGCAGCTGCGCCAGGAGACGCGCGCCACGGCCGAGCGTGAGGGGCAGGTGATCGTGCGCGAGGCGGAGGCCCAGGCGAAGCGACTCCTCGACGAAGCCAAGAGCTTGGAGAGTGCAGTGAAGGTGCGGATGGCCGAGACCGAGCGCCAGTTTCAGCAATACGTCGGCGGCTTTCGCGCGCTCCTCGAGCGCCAGCTCGCTGAGCTTCGGGCACTAGACGGCCAGAGGTGACCGGAGCATCCGTTGCCGATGCGGTCCGCGCCGTCCGGTCGCGGACCGCGGTCGTTCCGGAGGTCGCGGTGATCCTCGGCACCGGCCTCGGTGCGCTCGCCGATGAGCTGAACGCGGAAGCGACGATCCCGTATCCCGAGATTCCCGGATTCCCGACGCCCACGGTCGAGACGCACGCCGGCCGGTTATTGTTCGGGAGTATCGCCAGACGCCGCGTCGCGATCATGCAAGGGCGCTTTCATCGCTACGAGGGCTACACACTGCAGCAGGTCGCGTTTCCCGTGCGCGTGCTGCGGACGCTCGGCGCCAAGACGCTGATCGTGTCCAACGTGTCGGGCGGCATGCATCCACTCTGGGCGACCGGGGATCTCGTGCTCATCTCCGATCACATCAACCTGCTCGGCGACAACCCGCTCGTCGGTCCGAATGTCGATGCCGAGGGCCCGCGCTTCCCCGACATGTCATCGGCCTACGATCCGGAGCTGCGGAGATTGGCGCACCGAGTTGCGCTCGAGCACAAGATCGTGCTGCGCGAAGGCGTCTACATCGCGGTCCCGGGACCAAACCTCGAGACCCGCGCGGAATACCGCATGTTGCGCGCACTGGGCGCCGATCTCGTGGGGATGAGCACCGTGCCCGAGGTGATCACCGCGGTGCATCAGGGCATGCGCGTGCTCGGCCTGTCGATCATCACCGATAATTGCTTGCCGGACGCGCTCGAGCCGACGTCGGTCGAGCAGATCATCGCCGTGGCCCGCGGGGCCGAGCCCAAACTCGCCACGCTTGTGCGCGGCGTCCTGGAGCAGCTCTAGCCGATGGCCTATTCGTCTTCCGATTTGACGCAAGGGCTCGACGCGCTGGAGAAGCAGCTGCTCGCGACGTGGAAGCACGAGCGCTTGTTCTGGCGCGTGAGCGAAGCCACCCGCTACGGGCCGCCGTTCGTCTTCTTCGAGGGGCCGCCGACCGCGAACGGCCAGCCGGGCATCCACCACGTCTTTTCGCGGACGCTCAAGGATCTGATCTGCCGCTACCACACGATGCTCGGCCAGCGCGTCACGCGCATCGCGGGCTGGGATACGCACGGCCTGCCGGTCGAGATCGAAGTGGAGAAAATGCTGAACCTCAACGGCAAGAAGGACATCGAGGCCTTCGGCGTCGAGAAGTTCAACCGGCTCTGCCGCGAGAGCGTCTTCAAGTACAAGGCCGACTGGGAGGCGCTGTCCGATCGGATCGCGTACTGGCTCGACTACGACCATCCCTACATCACGTACAGCAACGACTACATCGAGACGGTGTGGTGGCTGCTGCAACGGCTGCACGAGAAGGCGCTGCTGTACCGCGGTCACAAGGTCCTGCCGTATTGTCCGCGGTGCGGGACGGCGCTGTCGTCGCACGAAGTCGCGCAAGGCTACGACACGGTGCAGACGAACTCCGTCTACGTGACGTTCCCGCTCGCGGAGGACCGCGCGCGCCAGCTCGTCATCTGGACGACGACGCCGTGGACGCTGCTCTCGAACGTAGCGGTCGCCGTCCATCCCGATCTCGAATACGGCGAATGGGAAGTGGAGGGGGTGCGCTACATCGCCGCGGTGCAGCGCGCGGCCGACGTGCACGTGCACGGCAAGCCACTCGGCGGCGCGCCGCGCGTGGCGACGTATCCAGGCCGCGATCTGGTCGGCCGGAAATACGTCCGGCCGCTCGATGAGGTGCCGATGCCGGCGGATCGGCGCGGCCAGCGGGCCGTCGTGGTGGCAGGCGCGTTCGTCACGGCCGACGAGGGCACGGGGCTCGTCCACATGGCCCCCGCGTTCGGCGCCGACGACTATGCCACGGCGCAACAGTACGGCCTCGTGTTCATCAATCCCGTGGCCCCCGACGGCACCTTCACCGGGACGAACTGGCCGGCGATCGAAGGCAAGCTCGTCACCGACAAGGAAACGAATCGCATCATCATCGAGCGGCTGAAGCAGGTCGGGCGCTGGCTCGAGACGAGGGCCTACACGCACTCGTATCCGTTCTGCTGGCGCTGCGACTCGGCGCTGATTTACTATGCCCGCAGCTCGTGGTTCGTGCGCACGACCGCGGCCAAGGCGCGGATGCTCGAAGTGAATCGCGAAGTCGACTGGCATCCGCCGGAGACCGGCGCGGGCCGCTTCGGCGAGTGGCTCGAGAACAACATCGACTGGGCGCTGTCGCGCGACCGCTACTGGGGCACGCCGCTCAACGTGTGGGAGTGCGACGTCGAGCGCGAGCACCGCGAAGTCATCGGCTCCTACGAGAACCTGTCGCAACGCTGGGGGAAGGAGCTCCCGCCGGACTTCGATCCGCACAAGCCCTACATCGACGGGTATACCTGGGCCTGTCGTGACTGCGGCGGCACGATGCGGCGCGTCCCCGAAGTGATCGATGCGTGGTTCGACTCGGGGTCGATGCCCTACGCCCAATGGCACTACCCGTTCGAGCACGAGGCCGACTTCAAGGAGCATTTTCCGGCCGACTACATCTGCGAAGGGGTGGACCAGACGCGCGGCTGGTTCTACTCGCTGCTCGCGATCGGGGTGACGGTGTTCGACGCGCCGGTCTACAAGCACGTGATCGTGAACGACCTGCTGCTCGACGAACACGGCGCGAAGATGTCGAAGAGCCGCGGCAACATCGTCGATCCCTGGAAAGTGATCGGCGAGCACGGCGCGGACGCCGTGCGACTCTACTTGTGTGGGCAGAGCCAGGTGTGGCTCCCCAAGCGCTTCGATCCGCGGCAGATCCCGGACGTGGCGGGCGGCTTCCTCAACACGCTGCGCTCCACCTACGATTTCTTCCGGCGCTACGCCCAGGACTGGCGGCCACCCGCGGAAGAGGACCGCACGCCGTCGGCCGAGCGGCCGTCGCCGGATCGCTGGCTGCTCGCGCGGCTGGACGAGGTCGTCGCGCAGGTGCGGCAGGCATGGTCGACCTACGACGTGACGGCAGGCGTGCGCGCCATCATGGACTTCGTCAGCGAGGACCTGTCGCGCTGGTACATCCGGCGCAACCGGCCGCGCTTCTGGGCCCCCGACCGGGCGACCGACCCAATCGCGCTCGAGACGTTGCACGAGGCCCTGGTGGCGGCGGTCCGGCTGCTCGCCCCGGCTGGCCCCTTCATCTCTGACTGGGTGCACCGGGCCCTGACGGGAACCTCCGTGCACCTCGCCCCCTTCCCGGTCGACCGGGGGCACCGCGAGCCCGAGCTGCTGGCGGCCATGAATACCGTCCGGAGGCTGGCCTCCCTCGCCCGGGCGGCACGGGAATCGCGCAATTTGCGGGTCCGGCAGCCCCTCGCCCGGATGCAACTGGCCGTTCCGGCGGCCGTCCAGGGCCCGGCCTTGTCAGACCTGTTAGATATTCTGGCTGCCGAAGTCAACGTGAAATCGGTCCAAGTCGTGGCGTCCGACCACGATCTGGTGCGGCTCCGCGGTAAAGCGAACTTTCGGACCCTGGGCAAACGCTATGGCAAGGACACGCCGCAGGCGGCCGCGGCGGCTGCCGAGCTGACGCCAGAGCAATTGCAGGCTCTCGAGCAGAGTGAGACGGTCACAACCGGCGCATGGGAGTTTCGACCGGAGGATGTGACCGTCACGCGTGAAGTCGCCAGCGAGTGGCTGGTGCAGGCGGATGGGCCATACGTCGTTGCGCTCGATCCCGAGCTGAGCGACGACCTGGTGCAGGAAGGATTGGCGCGCGAGGTGGTGAATCGCGTGCAACGTCTCCGCAAGGAGGCGGGATACGAATACACGACGCGCATCGAGTTGAGCATCACCGGCGCCGCCGACGTGGTGGCCGCGACGCGCGCGTTTCAGGGGTTCGTCGAAGGCGAGACGTTGGCGCGCCGGATGGTGTTCGGCGCGGTGCTGGACGAGCCCGATTTGCAGCGTGAGGTAGACATCGAAGGACGCCAGACGACGATTGCGCTCCGGCGTCACGACGGACGAAAGGGCGGAACCCGATAATGCCGACGAAGTCGACGAAGGTGAAGGCCAAGAGTGGTGCCCTCAATAAGAAGCAGCTGACCCATCTCGAGAAGCGGTTGCTCGAAGAGCGCGCCCGCGTCATCAAGGAGTTGGGCCACTACGGTGAGTCGTTCAACTCGAGCCTCCAGGCGTCCGACGGGGATCTCTCGAGCTACTCCTTCCATATGGCCGATCAGGGCACCGATGCGATGGAGCGCGAGAAGCAGTTCCTGTTCGCGTCGCAGGAAGGGCGGTACCTGTGGCACGTGAACGAGGCACTGCGCCGGCTGTACAGCTCGCCCGAGCGGTTCGGGCGCTGCGAGCAGTGCGGCGAGCTGATCGGGTTCGATCGGCTCGACGCCCTCCCCCACGCGCGACTCTGCATCAAGTGCAAGGCGAAAGAGGAAGATGGTAAACGCCGCTGAGCGCCGGCTGTTTTGGGGAACGGCGGCTGCGGTCGTCGTTTCCGATTTCGTCACCAAACTGATCGCGGAGTCGTTCCTGGCGCGGCGGCTGCCGCTCGCGATCATCGGGGACACCGTCCAGTTCCGGCTCGTCTACAATGAAGGGGCCGCGTTCGGGCTGCACGTGGGCGACAACTCCCGCTGGATCTTCATGGCGCTTGCCGTCGTCGCGCTGTTCGTGCTCGCCTCGCTCGTGCGCAGCACGCGTCCCGGCGACCGCTTCCGGCTGCTCGCCCTGGCGCTCGTGTGCGGCGGCGCGGTCGGCAACCTGATCGACCGGATTCGCAGCGCGCAGGGCGTCGTCGACTTCGTCGACGTCGGCGTCGGCGCGTGGCGTTGGCCGACGTTCAACGTGGCCGACTCGGCCATCACGATCGGCGCCATTGCCCTCGGACTCTCGCTCTGGCAGGAAGGCCGCGCGCAACAGCGGGCTAAGGAGGCTCGGGCGGCCGAGCCTTGAACATCACCTTCTGTGTTGTTCGCACGACTGAACGCCTCGATCGTTTCCTCGCCGACCAGCTCGCCCTCTCTCGCACACAAGCCGGACGCCTCATCGCCCAAAGCCGCGTGACCGCGCGCGGCAAAGCGCTGCGCGCATCGGCGGTGCTCGAGCCGGGGATCGAGGTCACGGTGGAGCTTCCGGAAGCAGCAGCGCCGCGGACCTACGCCCCGGCGCACGCGGAGCTGCGGTTCGTCTACGAGGACGAGCACCTCGCCGTGCTCGACAAGCCCGCCGGTCTCGTGGTTCATCCGGGGCCCGGTCACTGGGACGACACGCTCGTGAATGTGCTGGTGGGGCGGGGCACCGAGCTCTCGCGGGGAAGCACCGAAGGGCGCCCCGGGATCGTGCACCGGCTCGATCGCGACACGTCCGGATTGCTGGTAGTGGCGAAGACCGATCTCGCGCACCGCAGACTGGCGGGCGCAATCGAACGACGCGCCGTCAAACGCGTGTATGCGGCGATCGTGTGGGGGCACCTGCGCAAAAGTCCGGTCGACATCGAGGCGCCGATCGCGCGTCATCCCACAGAGCGCAAACGCATGACGGTGGCACAGGGTGGCCGGCATGCCGTGACACACGCGCGTCTTGTAGCCCGCTTCGCGCATACCGATCTCTTGCGTGTACGCCTCGGCACCGGCCGCACCCATCAGATCCGTGTGCATTTGGCGCATGTGGGTTGCCCGATTGTCGGGGACCGCGAGTACACGTTCGGTGGCAGCCGGCGTGTGACCCCCTCCGCGCGGATGGAAGCGGAGCGTCTCGAGACGCTCGCGCCGCGCCAGCTGCTGCATGCGGCGGCCCTATCGTTCGTCCATCCCGTAACCAATGAGCCGATCGCCGTGACGTCCGAATGGCCCGATGACTTGCGTCCCGCGCTGGCGGAAGCGGCCGCCGACGCAAATTTGCTTGCTCAGCGCAACCCCTTGCAGTATCTTGGCTTCTTCGCATCCGATGACTGACGGAAGCCTCGTCCCCGCTCGCCTGCTCGTGTTCCGCGTGGGCACATTGGCGTGCGCGGCCGAGGTGAACCAAGTGCGCGAGATTCTCCCGCGCCTCCCAACGACGCGTATCCCGGGCGCGCCCCCGGTCGTGGCGGGGCTCGTGAATGTACGCGGCACACTGGTGACGGTCGTGGAAGGGTGGCGTGCCTTGGGCCTTCCGGCCCCCCCCACCCCCCCCACCCCCGCACCTCCCGCAACGGCTCCCAGCTCCTCTCTCGAAGTCGCCGCGGGCTCGACGATTATCCTCGAACTGGGAGGAGACGCGGCGGGTGCGGGGGGGGCGGGGGGGGGCGCGGAGAAAGAAGACGGATTGCACAGGCTGATCGGCTTTACGGTTGACGAAGTACTCGATATGCTGGCCGCTGGTGAAAACACGCTGGAGGACCGGCACGACCTGCCGGGCGTGGATCCGACACTGGTCCGCGCGGTGGGCCGGCGGAACGGGGACGTTTTCATCGTACTCGATGTCGCGGCGCTGTTGGGCCCGATTCTGACTTCCTAAGGAGCGAGCAGTGAGCCACACCGTTCTCGTCTGTGACGACGCCATCTTCATGCGCACGATGATCAGCGACATCCTGGGGCAGGCCGGATTCGAGGTGGTCGGCGAGGCGGAAACCGGCACGCAAGCGGTGGAGAAGTACCGGCAGCTCAAGCCGGACCTGGTCACGATGGACATCGTGATGCCCGACATGGGCGGCATCGATGCCGTCCGCGAGATCGTCAAACACGACCCTGACGCCAAGATCCTGATGTGCAGCGCCATGGGTCAGCAGGCGCTGGTCGTCGAGGCGATCCAAGCAGGCGCCAAGGACTTCGTCGTCAAACCGTTCCAGCCCTCCCGCGTGCTCGAAGCCGTCCAGCGCGTGCTGGGGTAGTCATGGATCTCTCGCAGTACGCCGAGCTGTTCCTGGCCGAAAGCCGCGAGCACTTGAGCGCCTGCAATCAGTTGTTGCTCGAGTGGGAGCGGAACCCGGCGGCGGCCGAACCGGTCGGCGGGCTGTTCCGTGCCGTGCATACGATCAAAGGGATGGCGGCGACGATGGGATACGGCCGCGTCGCCGATCTCGCGCACCGCATGGAGAACCTGCTCGACCATCTGCGTCGCAGCGGTCACGCACCCTCCGAGGACATCATCCAGCTGCTGTTTCGCGCGACCGATGCGCTCGAGAAAGCGGTCGGGCTCGCCGTTGCAGGCCGTGAGCGGGAAGCCGACCTCGCGGTCCTCGCCGAGATCGATCAGGCCACGGTCCAGACGAAACCCGCGCCACAACCAAGCGCGCTCGCGCGTCACTTCGTTTCGTCCCCCGAGTCCGAGAGTTTACCTGCTGCCCCTGCTGCGTCTGTCAGTTCTGCGTCTCTGGGATCTAGCCGCCTCATCAACGTCATGATACGGCCGGAAGCGCCCCTCAAAGGGGGGCGGGCGATGCTCGTCGTTCGCAAGCTGCAGGGGTTGGGCACGGTGCACCGGGTGCAGCCGCCGCCTGCCGCCTTCGAGTCGGACGACTTCGATGGTCGATTTGTGGTCGAGCTCGACACTGCCGCGGCGGCCACGGACATCGAGGCTGCCGTCCGATCAGTGGGAGACGTCGAGCGAGTGTCGACCGGCGGTGGAACGGACGAGAGTCAGGTCAGCCCGGCCGAAAGTGCGGCCGCCGGAGGAGGGGGAGGGGGGGGAGGAGGGGGAGCGGGACGCGGCCGTCACATCCGCGTCGATCTGCGGCGCCTCGACACCCTCATGGACTTGATCGGCGAGCTCGTCACTGAGCGTGGCCGTCTGAACGAGCTGGCGGCACGCTGGTTGGGCAAGGATCCGGAGATCGACGACGTCGCGATCCACGTCTCGCGTCTCGCCTCCGACCTGCAGAACGAAATCATCCAGGCGCGGATGACGCCGGTGTGGCAGGTGTTCGACCGCTTTCCGCGTCTCGTGCGCGACGTGGCGCGGCAGCTCGGCAAGCAGGTGGCGTTTCGCGTCGAGGGAAAGGAGATCGAGCTCGATCGCCAGATCCTCGATGAGCTTGGCGACCCGCTCATGCATCTGCTCCGCAATGCCGTGGACCACGGCATCGAGTCGCCCGCCGAGCGCAAACGGCACAAGAAGAATCCCGAGGGGGAAATCGTGCTGGCGGCGGTGCGCGAGCGTTCGAGTGTCGCGATCAGCATCTCCGACGACGGGCGCGGCATCGATCGGGCGCAGATCCTCGAGAAAGCGAGGCGCGAAGGGATCGTCGGACCGCACGTGGAATCCCTGTCGGACGACCAGTTGTTGCGCGTGCTCGCCCGGCCCGGATTCTCGACGGCGGAGTCGGTGACTGCCGTCTCCGGCCGCGGCGTGGGCATCGATGTCGCCATGACGCGCATCCGCGCACTCGGCGGCTCGATCGAAATCCGTACCGAGCCGGGGAAGGGCACCGCGTTCGTGCTGCGGTTGCCGGTCACCCTGGCGATCGTGCGTGCGCTGATCGCCGCCGTCGGCCACGAGCGCTACGCGTTGCCGCTCACGTACGTCGCCGAGACGGTGGAGTTCGGCACGACGCCGCTGACGACGATGGACGGGAAGGATGCGATCGTGCTGCGCGATCGCGTGATACCGCTGGTGGATCTCAGGAAACTTTTGGGAACGAACGGCGGCGCTCCTGCGCCACCCCCGCGCCGCCCGGTAATTGTCCTCGAGATGGGTGAACGGCGCGCGGGTGTCGTGGTCGACGGCATGTTGAGCCAGCAGGAGATTGTCGTGAAGGGATTTGACGCGCCGCAGGGCACGCTACCGGTGTTCAGTGGCGCCACGATCATGGGCGACGGAGTGCCCGCGCTGATTCTCGACGCTGCGGGTCTGGTCTAGCTCTGGAGGAGCGATGGAAGACGTCCGTGATCTGAAAGCCCTACAGCTCGACGCGCTGAAAGAAGTCGCCAACATCGGGGCGGGCCACGCGGCGACGGCGTTGTCGCAGCTCACGCACCGCCGCATCATGATCTCCGTCCCGGAGATCAACATCGCGCGCCTCGAGGACGTCCCGGGGTTGATCGGTGATCCGCAGGAAGTCGTCGCCGCGGTCCTCATGCACATGCTCGGCGATCTCACGGGACGGACGCTGTTGCTCTTCCCCGAGCCCGTCGGCCGGCAGCTGTGCGACATGTTGCTCAAGCGCCCGCTCGGCACGACGCAGGTGTTCGAGACGATCGAGCAGTCGTGCCTCAAGGAAGCCGGCAACATTCTGTCGGGCGCGTACATGAACGCCCTGTCGGAGTTCATGGGGATGCTGCTGCTGCCGTCGGTGCCGAGTCTGGTCGTGGATCTCTCGGCTGCCGTGCTCACGACCACGTACCTCAATTTTGGGCATGACCGCGACTTCGTGTTTTGCGTCGAGACGGAGTTCAACATCGATGCCCGAGACGGGCTGCGCGGCCATTTCCTGCTCCTGCCCGACCTGGCGTCCCTCAAGGCCATCTTCGACGCCATTCGGCTGACTTGACGGTCTCGGAGCGTGACGTCGCCGTCCTGAGGTCCTTTGCCCGCCGGATCGATCCCTCCGATGCGGGCGCGCACAACAATCTCGGCGTTCTCTACTACCAGAAGGGCCTCGTTCCCGAGGCCATCGAGCAGTTCACGCGGGCGCTCGAGCTCGACCCGCGCATGCAGGTCGCGCAGCGCAACCTCGAGATCGCCTATCACAACACCGGCTATTACGACCGTCGCGTCGCCGAGCTGCAGGAAAAGCTGCGGCAGGCCCCCGACGAGCGCGACCCGCGCTGGGAGTTGGGCCGCACCTACGCCATCCTCGGCACCTTCGAGGAAGCGGTGGCGGAATTCGAGGAGCTGCTGGCGCACAAGCCGAACGACGTCGCCGCGATCATCCAGCTCGGGCTCGCCGAGAAGTCGCGCGGCCGGTTGGAGGTGGCGACGGAGTGGTTCCTGCGGGCCGCCGAGGCGGAGCCGGACTCGTCCGTCGTGCAGTTCTATCTCGGCGAGGTCTACTACAATCGCGGGCTGAACGAGCCGGCGCTCGCGGCGCTCGAGCGCTCCGTGACGCTCAATCCGGACAACGCCAACGCGCACTACTTGATGGCGTTCGTGCTGGGCGATATGGGGCGCTACCAGGAGGCCCGCGCGGCCTCCAAACGCGCGATTCAGCTGAATCCGCCGCTCGCGCGGGCCCAGACGAATCTCTCGCTGGAGCGCTATCGCGCCGAGCGGCAATCGGCCGAGCACCGGCTGCGCGCGCAGCCCGAGCCGGAAGTCGCCGAGGGCAGCGAGCTCGCGCACCACAATCTCGGGCTCGCGTTCCGGCAGAAGGGCTACTACGCGGAGGCCCTGCGCGAATATCGCCTCGCGATCGAGCGCGGCGAGGATCGGCGGCTGGTGCGGCAGGCGATGGCGGAGGTGTACCTCCTCAAGCGCGACTTCACCGACGCGCTCGAGCTTTACGAGTCCCTCATCCACGAGACTGCTGATTCGCCGAAGCTCTGGAACGAGCGGGGCGTCGTGCTGCATCAGGCGGGGCGCACGGCGGACGCGCTGGTGTCGTACCGTCAGGCGACGGAGGTGGATCCCCGCTATGCGCTCGCGTGGAATAACGTCGGGGTGGTCCTCGCGCATCAGAGCGGCACCGACGATGCGATCGAGGCCTTTCGGAAGGCGCTGCAGCTGTCGCCAGAGTTTGTGGGCGCGCGCCTCAACCTCGCTCTGCTGCTGACGCATCTGCGGCGCTTTCAGCTCGCGCTCGAAGCGTATCGCCAGGTGCTCGCCGACCAGCCGGCCTCCGCGGCCGCGTGGAACGGCGTCGGGTTGGTCCTCGTGGAGCTCAAGCGCTTTACCGACGCGCGCAACGCGTTCGTCCGCGCGGTCGAGGCGGATCCGCAAAACGCCGGCGCGCATTACAACTTGAGTTTCACGCTCTCGAACCTGGGCGACTACGACGGCGCGCTGCGCGCCACCAAGCGCGCGTTGGAGCTGGATCCGTATTACGTGTCGCAGAAATTCGCGCTGGCGATCGATCTGCAATACGAGACGGTGGCGATCGGGATCGTCCCCGAGATTTCCGCGGACGTCACGGCGGAGAATCTCGGCGGTGAGTTCGCGTTCGATCAACGCCTGCTCGACAGCATCTTCCAGGAGCTCGAGCCCGCCGCCACGACACCCCAGGGGGGGACCGCTCCGCCCGGGCTCGCGAAAAAGCCCGACGATCCGCTCGCGCTCGCGCGCGACTACGTCAGCAAGGGGATGATGGACCTCGCCGTCGCGGAAGCGATGCGCGCGGTCCAGCGGGGCGCGGACCGCGGGCAGGCGGCGACGCTGGTGGGCGACATCTACGCGCGCCGCGGCCTCCACGGCGAGGCGCTGGAGCGCTATCGCGAGGCCCGCACACTCGATGCGGCGAACTCCGCGGCCGCGCTGGGGGAAGTGAAGAGCCTGCTCGCGGTGCACCGCGCGGCCGAGTCGCTGCCCATCGTCGAAGCGCTCGTGGCCAAGGCGCCCGAGGATGTCGAGGTGCTCGTCGCGGCCGCGAAAGCGCGGGCGGCGACGGGCGATGCGGCCGGGGCATTGACGGCGCTGCGGCAGGCGCAGACCCGCGCGCCGGCACGCGCCGATCTGCACAAGCTGCAAGGCGACATCGCCCTCAAGGTGGGGGATCGGCAGGGCGCGCGGGCGGCCTATCGATCCGCCCTCGACCTCGATGCGGGCTTCGTGCAGGTGTGGCTCGACCTCGGGCGCCTGCACGAGCATGACGAGGAGTGGGTGGCAGCGCAGCGCGCGTATGAAGCCGCGCTCGAAGCGCTACCCACATTCCACGAAGCGGCGCTGGCGCTCGCCGACCTGCTGCGGCGCTCAGGCAGCGTGCGCGCGGCCGTGGTGCATCTCGTCGAGATGCTGGAGCAGGATCCCTACGACATGGATGCACTCCTGCTGCTCGGCCGCGCGCTGCTCGACGACAAGCGCAACGCCGAAGCCTTGGAGGCGTTCCGGCGCGCGCTCAAATTCGATCCCCAGCACACCGGCGCCCTGTTCCATCTCGGCGCCACGCTCGCGCGGCTCCAGCGCTACGGCGAGGCGGTCGACGCGTGGGAGCGCGTGACGCGGATCGACCCGGGCGGGCCGTTCGCGCAGCGCGCGCGCATGCACGCGCGGACCGCGGTCGACCTGCAGCACATCTTCTCGACCTCGGACGCGGCCTAGCGCATGGCGATCGAAGGACCGCTACGCGAGCTCGGGATCCACGACGTCTTCCAGTTGCTCGACTTGAGCCGGAAGACGGGCGCATTGCGCGTGACGTCCGAGCTGCGGCACAACGAGGGCACGATCTACTTCGACAATGGCGTCGTCGTGTCGGCGGAGATCCGCAGCAACCCGCATCCGCTGGGCGCACTGCTGCTCCGCACCGGCAAGATCACCGAGGCCGATTTCGAGCGCGCGCGGGACATGCAACAGCGCCAGGGAGACAAGCGCCGGCTCGGTCAGATCCTCGTGGCCCTCGGCGTGATCACGCAACGCGAAGTCGAGCGGCAGGTGCACTTCCAGATCGAGGAAGTGGTCTTCGAGGTCATGAGCTGGAACGAAGGCTATTTCTCGTTTGCCGAGCAGTCGGAAACCAAGGTGCCCACCGAGCTTACCGTGCGGATTCCCGTCGAGGCCCTGCTGATGGAAGGCGCCCGCCGCATCGACGAGTGGTCGCGCATCGAGAACCGCATTCCGCATGTCGGCGTCGTCCCGTCGCTCGCGCCACCGCCCGAAGGGGGAGGTGGTGAGCTCGATCTCCTGCCGCCGGAATGGGAAGTGCTCGCCCTGATCGACGGCGAGCGGTCGGTTCGCGGACTGGCGACCGAGCTGGGGCGGTCGGACTTCGAAGTCGCCAAGACGCTGTTCGGTCTCGAGAGCGCCGGTGTGATCGTCCTCGTGGATCCGGGCACGTCGAAGCGCGGCCGGCCGAGTGCGGCCGGGGAGCTCGCCGAGCTCGTCGCGAAGGCCGAGCGGGCGCTCCTCGCCAAGGATCTCGACGCGGCCCGCGCCGCCGCCGAGCAAGCCGGCAGCATACAGCCGCACGACGCGACGGTGCACCTGCTCCTCGGCCGGGTTCATCTGGCGCAGGGCCGCGCCTCCGCGGCCGCCGAGGAGCTGCGCCGCGCGCTGCGCCTGGATCCGATGCTGGCCGCGGCACATCGCCAGCTGGGATTCGCGCTCGTCTCCATGGGGCGGTTCGGGGAAGCGGTGCAGAGCTGGGATGAGTGGGAGCGTCTGGTCCGCACTCCCGACGAAGAGGCGCAGCGGGCCGTGGTGCGGCGCGCGCGCGAAGCGGCGAAGGTGTTCAGCCATGGCTGACGACATTCGTGAGCTCTCGGCGCAGCTGGCCCAGGATCCACAGAGCCTCGTCTTTCTGCGGCTCGGGGAAGCCTTGCGGCGCAAAGGACAGCTCGACGGCGCGCTGCGCGTCGCCGTGAACGGCCTCGAGCGCCATCCGCACCTGGCCGACGCGCACGACCTGTACGCGCGCATCCTGACCGACAAGCACGATTATGAGCGCGCCTTCGACGAGTGGGACATGGCGGTCCGCATCGCGCCACATCATACGGGTGCGCTCAAGGGCCTCGCTTTCCTGTATTTCAAGGTGGGCGACCTGGAGCAGGCCGAGGCGCACCTCGCGGCTGCGCGCAGAGTCGAGCCCGACGACCCGAGCATCGATCAGGCGATCGCCATGATGCGCAAAGGCACAGCGCCACCGGCACCGGAGCCCAGCGGCGCCGCCTCAGTCGCCGCCCCTTCGCCGCCCTCCGCCGCCCCGGCAGCGGCACCCGGCGCGCTCGACGAAGCCCGCGTGTTCGCGGGACTCGAAGGTGCCAATGAAGGGTTGCTGCTCATCGACGGCGCTGGACGAGTGCTCGGTGGAGCGCTGAAGGATCGGGCTGGGACAGATGTTACCGACACCGTCGCCGCCTATCTGGCCGGCGTGTCGCAGGAGGCGGCGCGGACCGCCAAGCTGCTCGGTCTGGGGGCGTGGACGGGTCTCTCCGCGGAGGGCCACCAGGGCAACGTGCATCTTGCCCATCCGACGCCCGACGCGCTGCTGCTCGTCGTCCGTGACCGCGGCATGCCGCTCGGGCGGCTCGCGATTCTGGCGCAGCGCGCTACCATGATGGCGCGCCGCTGGCTGGAGCAGCAGTGAGTCAGGCGCTCGACATGATCACACGCGTCCGCGGCGTCCGCGGCGCGATGCTCGTGTCGGCGGAGGATGGGCTCGTTGTTGCCGAGCAGCTCATGGAGGGGATCAAGGGGCCCGCGGTGGCTGCGCTCGCGGGCAGTTTGGCCGGTCGCCTGCGGCGCGCGATGGACGCCGCCGGTACGGGCGCCGCTGTGTTCTGGCATCTTCAAGCGGAGCAGGGTGCGTTGCTCGTGGTTCCGGGAGCTGGAATCCTTGTCGTTGCCGTCGCGGAGCCGGACGTGAACATCGGCCTCGTCCGCCTCGAGCTGCTCCGCGCCGTCGAGGCAGGTCTATGAGTCCCCAGACGCGCGCCGTCGAAGGCTGGACGCTGCAACCGCTGACCGACTTCGTCCGCGAAGCCTCGGCGCGCTTGGTGTTGGTGCTCACGCCGTCGGGACAGGTGCTGGCGCAGTCGGGCTTCTCGCGCGCCGTGGACGTGATGTCCGCCGCCGCGCTGGCCGCGGCGATCGTCGCGTCCACGAGCGAGCTGGCGCGCCAGCTGAGCCAGCCGCCCTTCGCGGCGCTCAGCCACCAGGGCCCGAAGACCGGCTTCTTCCTGGCGACGTTCAAGACCGAGCGCGGCACCCTGGCGGTGCTCGCCGTCTACGACCTCGACGTTTCATCGCTCGGCCTGGTGCAGTTATTCTATGAGCAACTTGCGGCGGATTTGAGGACGGCCACTCCCAAGGGCCCGGTGCCCAAGCAGGTGCTGGCCGCGGACTTCGAGCGCGAGCTGACGGACAGCCTCAACACGCTGTTTGGGAGATAGCCCGTGTCCCTGGTCAACTTCACGACCCGCGAGATCACGTGCAAAATCGTCTACTACGGACCGGGGCGGTCCGGAAAGACGACGAATCTCCACTACGTGTACGGGCGCGTGCCGGAGACGCGCCGCGGCCGCATGGTCTCGCTCGCGACCCAGACCGATCGCACGTTGTTCTTCGACTTTCTCCCGATCGACCTCGGCCAGATTTCGGGATTCTCCACACGCTTCCAGCTCTACACCGTCCCGGGCCAGGTCTATTACAACGCGACCCGTCGTCTCGTGCTCCAGGGCGCCGACGGCGTCGTGTTCGTGGGCGACAGCCAGGCGCGCCAGCTCGACGAAAACATCGAGAGTCTCCAGAACCTCCAGAGCAATCTCCTGGAGCATGGCGTCGACGTGCGCACCATGCCGCTCGTCATGCAATACAACAAGCAAGACTTGCCAGCCGAGCTGATCCTGACTCCGGCCGACCTGGATGACTCGCTCAATTTCCGGGGCGTGCCGAGCTTTGCGGCGGATGCGCTGCACGGCAAAGGGGTGTTCGAGACATTGAAGGGGATCTCGGAGCTGGTGCTCAGGAAGCTGGCGACCGGGACTCCGGCGGTATGACGAGCTCGCTCAATCCCCGGTTCACATTCGAGACGTTCGTGGTGGGCGCGGCGAATCGTCTGGCCGTGACAGCGGGTCGCACTGTGGCGGAGAATCCCGGCTCCGCCTATAACCCCCTCTTCATTTATAGTGGATCCGGCCTCGGCAAGACCCACGTCCTCATGGCCATCGGCCATGCGGCTAAGGTGATCGCCTCCCAGCTCAATATCGAATACCTGACGTTGGACGAATACGTCGAAGCCTTCCACGCCGCGATTGCGGCGGGGCAGGGCGATGCCTTCCGCCGCCGCTTCCAAAACGTGGATGTGCTCTTGGTGGACGACGTGCAGTTCCTGACGAATCGCAAGGAGATGCAGGCGGAGTTGCTGCGGCTCACCGAGGCGCTGCAGCAATCCGGTCACCAGATCGTGCTTGCGAGCGATCGCCCACCGGCGGAGATCGCGGACCTGGACGAGCGTCTGATTTCGCGCTTCTCCGGCGGCCTCGTCGTAGACATCGGCATCCCGGACTATGAGACGCGAGTCGCGATCCTGCGCCGCAAGGCGGAGGAACGCGGCTCGAAGTTCCAGCCGGGCGTGCTGGAGACCGTGGCGAAGGTGGAATATCCGAACGTCCGCGAGCTGATGGGTGCGCTCAACCGCTTGATCGCGTTTCAAGCCGTGAACGACATGCCCATCAACGAAGAAGCGGTCCGGAAGGTATTGGGCATCCCGACCGCCGCCTCATCTACCGCCGCTTCACCTACCGTCGCGTCACCTACCGCCGCCCCACCGGATGAATTCTCGCAGTTCTTGAGCGACGTGACTGTCACCGTCGGCAAAGCCGTCGAGGCTTGGCGCGCCCGGGTGACCGAAGCCGTCATGCGGTGGGAAGGCGAGGGGTACCGGGCCGGTCGCCTCGAAAAACTGCTCGAGCAGGAAACGCCGGCGGCGGTGGACGACGCAATCGCCGCGTACGTGCAGGACGTCGAGCGACTCAAGGCGCTCGAGGCTGAAGTCGCCGTGCTCGATCCGCAGGCGGCCGGCGACAAGGTGTTCCGCGATCCGGACCACATGGACGAAGCCGAGGCCGCGGCGGCGAAGGTGCGCGATGGGGCCGCGCCGCCCCCGGCCCCCTCGGGCGCATTCCCGCTGGAGAGTTTCGTCGCCGGCCCGTCCAACGAGGTCGCCCTCAACGCGGCGCGCGACGTAATCGGGAAGCCCGGCAAGAAGTACAACCCGCTGGTCATCGTCGGGCGGAGCGGGCTGGGCAAGACGCATCTGCTCAACGCCATCGGCCTCGAGCTCGCGAAGAAAAAGCATGCCATCGTGGCGTGTCTCTCGACCCAGCAGTTCGTGGACGAGCTCATCGCCGCGATCGACGGCAATCGCGTTGATTGGTGGCGGGCGCGCTACCGCCGCGCGACCGCGCTGTTGCTCGACGACATCCAGCTGCTGGCCGGCAAGGAGCGCACGCAGGAAGAGCTCTTCAATCTGTTCAATCACCTGGTCGACGCCGACCGCCAGCTCATCTTCACGGCCCCCGCGCACCCCAACACGCTCGAGGGACTCGAGGAGCGCATCGTGTCACGGCTCGAGGGTGGGCTCGTGGCGGAGATCGCGGATCCCGACAAGGAGCTGCGCCGCAGCCTGCTCGAGCGACTGCTCACGCAGCAGTATGTGCCCATGGAGCCGGCGCTGCTCGACTATCTGGCCGACCGGCCGATCGATTCGGTCCGCAGTCTCAGCGGCGTCGTGCAGCGCATCGTCGAGGCGGCCGCCGCGCAGGATGCGTCGGTGTCGGCGGGTCTCGCCCGCGACGTGCTCGAGGGGACGCCGGCGCCGCGCCGCCCGGCCGGGCTCAGGACCAGCGGGATCGTCGTGTCGAGCGCGGGTGGTGTGCGCAGCCGCGAAAAGATGGTGTGGGACTGGCCGGCCTCAGCCGACCGCGTGATCGAGGACCTGCGCTAAATGGCCATCAAGGGATCGCTCAAGGAAGCGTCGCTGCCCGACGTGCTGCAGCTGCTCGCGCTGGGACAGAAGACGGGCTGCCTGTCGATCGCTGACCGCTCGAACTTTGGCTACATCTATTTCGACAAGGGCCGCATCTGCTACGCGTCGATCGTGAACCGGCGCGACCGCCTCGGCGACATCCTCGTCAAGCACGAAAAGATCAGCCAGGAGCAGCTCGACGCCGCGATCCACCGCCAATCGAAGGCGCGCGACAAGAAGCTGGGCGAGATCCTCGTCATGCAGAACGTGCTCACGCAGCAGGAGCTCGAGCGCTACATGCGGATGCAGATCGAGGAGTCGGTTTTCTACCTGTTCACCTGGACGCAGGGGACGTTCAACTTCGAGGCCGACGTCCGGCCCGAGCAGCAGGACTTCCTCGTCTCGATCAACCCTGAGTCGCTGCTCCTCGAGGGCGCGCGCCGCGTCGACGAGTGGGGCCTGATCGTGAAGAAGATCCCCTCCTTCGATTTGATCTTCCTCGTGGACCGCGATCGCCTGGCGATCAGCGACGCGAAGTTGACCGAAGTGCAGGATCGGCTCCTGCCGCTGCTCGACGGATCGCGAGACGTCAATCAGGTCATCGAGGATTCCGGTCTCGGCGAGTTTGAAGTCGGTAAGGCGTTGTATGGCTTGGTGACCGCGGGCTTCCTGCATCGGGCCGGCCGCACGGCCAGCGCGGAAGATGTGAAGATGACGGACGCGCGCGTTGAGGAGCACCGGAACCTGGGCATCGCCTTCTACAAGACCGGGATGCTGGATGAGGCGGCGCGCGAGTTTCGCCGGGTGGCGGAGCTGCGCGCCTCGGACGCGAACGCGCACTTCTTCATCGGGCTCGTCGCGTTGAAGCAGGCGCGCTGGCGCGAGGGGATGGAGGCGCTCCGGCTGGCGGCGGAAAAGGGCGGCTCGCGGCCCGCCGTACTCCACAACCTGGGGCTCGCCTACGAGCAGCTCGGCCGGCTGGAAGACGCCGAAGCCGCCTACGCCGATGCGGCGACGCGCGCGCGCACCGATCCGCGCGTGTACGTGGGATGGGGCATCGTCGCGTTGAAGCAGGGCGATCACGCGAGCGCGGCCGGCCGGCTCGACCGCGCCAAGGAGCTGTTCGGCGACAAGGTGCCACCGATCTGGTACTGGGCGCGCGCGCTCGCCGCAGCCGCGGCCGGCGACTTCGAGACCGCCGAACAGGTAGCCACGCAGGCCGTCGCGGCCCATCCGCAGCATGGCGTGTTGCGCAACAATCTGGCAGTGCTGCACGAGCTGGCCGGTGAGCTGCCGAAAGCGGAGGAGCTGGCGCGGGCGGCGCTGCACGACGAGCCGTCGCTGCCGCAGCTCTCCAAGAATCTCGGCGATCTGGCCTACCGCGCGTCGCGCTACGATGAGGCGTGGGAGCTGTATCAGCGCGCGATCGAATTGTCCCCCGAGCTCGGCGACGACGTGTATTTCAAGCTCGGCAACATCGCGTACAAGCGAAACGATCGCGAGCAGGCCAATGAGCTCTGGCGGCGCGCGCTCGAGCTGAACCCCAAGCACGAACTCGTCAAAGCGAATCTGGATACCTTGAGCAGCCTATCGTGACCTCGGCGGGCACGGACGAGCGCGCCTTTCAGGCGCTCACGCAGAAAATTTCCAAGGCGCGGGGACTGAGCTGCGAATCCTACAAAGACAAGTGCTTGAAGCGACGCATCGCGGTGCGTATGCGTGCCCGCGGCGTCCACACCTACGACGATTACAGCCGGTTGCTCGATAGCGACGCGCGCGAGTATCAGGAGCTGCTCGATGCGCTGACGATCAACGTCACCAAGTTCTTCCGCAACCTCGAAACCTGGGATGCGCTCCGGCCCTATCTCCGCCAGCTCGGTGCCGCGTATGCCGACCTCCGGATCTGGTCGGCGGGCTGCGCGTCGGGGGAAGAACCCTACACGATCGCGGTGCTCGCGCTCGAGACCCTCGGCGACCGAGCGGCGCGCGTTGTCATCGACGCGACCGACATCGACCGGCTGAGTCTCGAGCGGACGCAGCAGGCGAAATACCCCGACGCGGCGTTCACCGAGATGCCGGTGCAGCTGAAACTCCGCTACTTCCGCGATGACCAGCCGCTCCCGATCGTGCGCGAGCTCGTGCAGGTGCGCGCGCACGACCTGATGCGCGAGCCGCCGCCCCGTCCCCTCTATCACCTGATCGTGTGCCGCAACGTCGTCATCTATTTCGAGCGCCAGGCGCAAGAGCGACTGTTTAAGGTCTTCGTGGAGGCGCTCGCGCCTGGTGGCGTGCTCTTGCTGGGTAAAGTCGAGACGCTGTTCGGCCCCGCGCGTGAGCGCCTCCGGCTCGTCGACCCGCGCGAGCGGATCTATACGAAGCCCAAGTGAAAGAAGTCATCGTCAAAGTGGCCGACTGGGCAGCGGAGCGGGGCGACGGCGTGCTGGTCACGCTGGGGCTCGGCTCGTGCGTCGCCATCATGCTGTACGATGCGCAGGTGAACGCCGGCGCCATGGCCCACGTGCTGCTCCCGTCCACGAGCCTCGCGCGCGACATCACCAACCGGGCAAAGTTTCCGGAGACCGCCGTGCCGCTGCTGATCGAGCGGCTCAAGGGGCTGGGCGCCGACCCCCGCCGGCTCGTCGCCAAGCTGGCCGGCGGCGCCAGCATGTTCGGCCAGCTCGTCACGCCCGGGACGATTCAGATGGGCGAGCGCAACCTGCTGGCGTCGCGCAGCGCCCTGCGCGCCGCGGCCATCCCGATCCTTCGGGAATCGGTCGGCGGCGAGCGCGGCCGCAGCGTCCGGTTTCACGTCAAGGACGGCCGCGTCGAGATCCGGTCGGTCGGAGCCGATGTCGCCGTCATCTGACACCACGGCGCGCCCCACCGTGCTCGTCGCGGACGACAGTGCGCTGATGCGCCGCGTGCTCGTGGACGTCTTGAGCGGCGGCAAGGACGACGGGGAGTTTCGCGTGGTCGCCACGGCCCGCGACGGGTTCGACGCGATCCGCAAAGTGCACCAGCACAAGCCCGACGTCGTGACGCTCGACCTCGAGATGCCGCAGCTCGATGGCCTGGGCGCGATCGGCTACATCATGTCGGAGTCGCCGCTGCCCATCGTCGTCGTCAGCGCGCACGCGGGGCCGGGCACGCAGGCGGCGATTCGCGCACTCGAGCTCGGCGCTGTCGAGATCGTCGCGAAGCCACCGCCGGAGGTGTTCGGCCATCCGCGCGCCGCGCTCGAAGCGCTCGCGCCGCAGCTTCTCGCCGCCGTACGCCGCGCGCTCGCGGCCGACGTCTCGCACGTCAAGGTCCTGGCGCGACCACCGGCGCCGGTGGTGCACCCACCCGAGCTCGCGTTGCGCGGGCGCGCGCTCCTGGCCGTGGGGGTGGCGGCGTCGACGGGCGGCCCGCGCGCCCTCGCCGACGTCGTGCCGCGCCTGCCGACCGGCCGCGGTGCCGCGATTCTCATCGTGCAGCACATGCCGCCAAAATTCACGCGCAGTCTTGCGGAGCGTCTCGATTCGATGAGCCGCGTGCGTGTGGTGGAGGCCGCTGAGGGTGCACCGATCGTCGCGGATACGGCATACGTTGCGCCCGGCGATTATCATATGCGGGTGCATGCCGCTCCCGACGGACCCGTGATCGCACTCGATCAATCCGCGCCGCTGTGGGGCGTGCGCCCCGCCGCCGATCCGCTGTTTCGCTCGATCGCCGAGGTCTACGGCGCACGCGGCGTCGGCGTGGTGCTGACGGGCATGGGGCGGGACGGCGCCGCCGGCTTGCGCGCGATCCACGACGCGGGCGGCACCGGCCTCGCGCAGGACCGGGAGACGGCGGTGATCCACGGCATGCCCGGCGCCGCGGTGCAGGCGGGCGGCGTCGACGCGGTCCTGCCGCTCGGCCAGATCGCCGACCGCGTCGCGGCCGAGCTGGCGCGGCGCAAAGGACCAGAATCGTGAAGGGCTATCTCCTCGTGCGCGTCGCGGGAAAGGCATACGGACTGCCGGTCGGCCGTGTGCTCGAGGTCGGGGATGCGTCCGAAGTACTTACCGTTCCTCGCAAGCTTCCCGCCGTGCGCGGCTTGACGCCGCTGCGCGGGCGTCTCGTGCCGCTGATCCACCTGGGGGCATTGCTCAGCGGCACCGCGGCGCCCGCCGACCCTGTCGCCGGCGTGCGAACCGTCGTGCTCGTGGAGATCGGGGGAGGCGCGGGGGGGGGGGGGGGGG
>DASWCE010000202.1:0-5691 GCA_036390255.1 Gemmatimonadales bacterium
CGGGTCTTCAAGGACCTGTTCCCGATCCAGGACGTGAACGGCAACTACTCGCTCGAGTTCGTGAAGTACGCGCTCGGGGAGCCGAAGTACACCGTCGAAGAGTGCATCGAGCGCGACATGACGTACTCGGTGCCGCTCAAGGCGACGCTGCAGCTCGTCGTGATGGAAGAAGTCGGCGAGACGACGAAGACCAAGCGGCCCAAGAACATCATCGAGAAGGAAGTTTATCTCGGTGAGCTGCCGATTCTCACGCCGCTCGGCACGTTCGTCATCAACGGCGCCGAGCGGGTCATCGTGTCGCAGCTGCACCGCTCGCCCGGCGTCGTGTTCGAGGAGAGCATCCACCCCAACGGGCAGCGGCTCTTCTCGGCGCGGATCATTCCGTTCCGCGGCTCGTGGGTCGAGTTCACCGTCGACATTCACGACGTGATCTACGTCCACATCGACAAGAAGAAGAAGTTCCCGGCGACGGCCCTACTGCGCGCCTTCGGCTACGGCACCAACGCCGACATCCTGAAGCTGTTCTACGCGCTGAAGGAGATCGACATCACCGGCAAGCTCGAGGGCCGCGCCCAGAAGCGCGAGGTGCTCGGCACGCTGCTGGCGGGCGATGTCCCCGATCCCGAGAACAAGAAGGGCGAGCCGCTCGCGCGCGTGGGCGATGAGCTGACGCTGGAGCGCTTCAACGCGTTCCGCCGCGCCGGTATCACGTCGGTGAAGGTATTCGCCGGCTACACGTCGCTCGATTTGCGCGAAGACGCGCAGCCCACGACGACCCAGCAGGCGCCGAGCAAGTACGTGCTGGCCTTCGACGTCGCCGATCCCGACGGGGAAGTCGTGGGAGAGGCGGGGCGCGAGGTGTCGGACACGCTGCGCAAGAAGCTGATCAAGGCCGGTGTCACGAAGGTTGACGTGCTGTTGCCCGCGGGCCGCAGCGAGTCGCCGCTGATCAAGAACACGCTCGCCAAGGACCCGACACACACCGAGGCCGAGGCGCTGGCGCAGATCTATACACTGCTGCGTCCCGGTGAGGCGCCGAACATCGAGACGGCGCGCGAGGCGCTCAAGCGGCTGTTCTTCCACCCCAAGCGCTACGATCTGGGGAAGGTCGGCCGTTACAAGATCAACCAGCGGCTCAAGGTGAACGTGGCGAAGGACAACACGGTCCTCACCGAGGCCGACTTCGTCGCGATCATCCGCTACTTGATCGAGCTGTCCGAGGGCCGCGGCTACACCGACGACATCGACCACCTCGGCAACCGCCGGGTGCGCTCGGTCGGCGAGCTGATCGCCAACCAGTTCTCGGTCGGCCTGTCGCGCATGGCGCGGCTGATCAAGGAGCGCATGAGCATCAACAACGATCCGGAGCGCATCACGCTCGACGATCTGGTCAACGCGCGCACCGTGAGCGCCGTGATTCAGGCGTTCTTCGGCAGCTCGCAGCTGTCGCAGTTCATGGATCAGACCAACCCGCTGGCCGAGCTGACGCACAAGCGGCGTCTCTCGGCGCTCGGGCCGGGCGGGCTCACGCGCGAGCGCGCCGGCTTCGAAGTGCGCGACGTGCATTACAGCCAGTACGGCCGCATGTGCCCGATCGAGACGCCGGAAGGTCCGAACATCGGACTCATCACCAGCCTCTCGTGCTACGCACGCGTGAACGAGCTCGGATTCATCGAGACGCCGTACCGTGTCGTGAAGGACGGCAAGGTGACGGACGACGTACGCTGGCTGTCCGCTTCCGAAGAAGAGGATTACGCGGTCGCGCAGGCCAACGCGCGCCTCACGCCGGAGCGCCGCTTCGCCGACGAGCTGGTGCTGTGCCGCAAGCGGGACGACTACCCGCTGCTCGCGCCGAACAAGATCGACTTCATGGACGTGGCGCCGGAGCAGCTCGTGTCCATCGCCGCGGCCCTGATCCCGTTCCTCGAGCATGACGACGCGAACCGCGCGCTCATGGGCTCGAACATGCAGCGGCAGTCGGTGCCGCTGCTCTTCCCGCAGGCGCCGCTGGTGGGCACGGGACTCGAGGACAAAGTCGCCCGCGACTCGGGCGCGGTCGTCATCGCGCGCCGCGCCGGCGTAGTCACGCGCGTCACCGCCGACGAGATCATCATCGATGCCGGCGACGACGAGAGCAGAACCGGCAACGGGGATCATCCGCTGGCGCGGCTCAAGCAGCATGACCGCTACCGCCTGAAGAAGTTCTGGCGGACCAACCAGGACACCGCCATCAACCAGCGGCCGCTCGTGCACATGGGCCAGAAGGTGAAGGCGGGCCAGATCGTCGCGGACGGCGCGGGCACGGAGCGCGGCGATCTCGCGCTCGGCGCCAACGTCACGGTCGCGTTCATGCCGTGGTACGGTCACAACTTCGAAGACGCGATTGTGCTCTCCGAGCGCCTGGTCAAGGACGACGTGTATTCGTCGATCCACATCCAGGAGCTCGAGCTGCACGTCCGCGACACCAAGCGCGGCCGTGAGGAGATCACGCGCGAAATCCCGAACGTCGCCGAGGAATCGCTGGTCGACCTCGACGAGCGCGGTATCGTGCGCATCGGCGCACACGTGAAGGCGGGCGACATCCTCGTCGGCAAGATCACGCCGAAGGGGGAGACCGAGCTGTCGCCGGAAGAGAAACTGCTGACCGCGATCTTCGGCGAGAAGGCGAAGGACGTGAAGGACTCGTCGCTGAAGGTGCCGCCGGGCATGGAGGGCGTCGTCATCGACGTGAAGATCTTCTCGCGCATCGAAGATCAGGTCGTCGAAAAGGACCGCGGCGAGCGCATCGGCGAAGTGCGCCGGCTCGAGACGGAAGAGAAGGCGCGCATCTCCGAGGCAATGTTCGTGGAGATGGTCGAGCTGCTCGCGAATCAGGAAGTTGGCCTCATGCTGAAGGCCGGCACGGTCGAGGAGTTCCTCCCGGCTGGCACCAAGCTGACGAAGCAGCAGCTCAACGAGATCAACCTCGCGGACGTGGATCTGAAGACGCTGCGCGTCGCCAACAAGGCGGTGAACGAGAAGGTCCGTGCCGTGCTCGACGCGGCCAGCGCCGAACGCGCCAAGATCGAGGAGAAGTCAGAGGATCAGATCGACAAGATCCTCCAGCCGGATGAGTTGCCGCCCGGCGTCATCCAGCTGGTGAAGGTCTACGTTGCCGAGAAGCGCAAGATCTCGGTTGGCGACAAGATGGCCGGACGCCACGGCAACAAGGGCATCATCGCGCGGATCGTGCCGGAGGAGGATATGCCGTTCCTTCCCGACGGGACGCCGGTGGACATCGTGCTCAATCCACTGGGCGTGCCGAGCCGGATGAACGTCGGGCAGATCCTGGAGACGCACCTCGGCTGGGCGGCGCACCTACTGGGCTTCGATGCGAAGACGCCGGTCTTCCAGGGTGCAGACGAAACGGAGATCGGCGTGCTGCTGCGCCTGGCGGGGCTCCGCTGGGCGGCGGACGCGCTGCGATTGGAGGTGCGGCCCCCCGAGCTGGATTCGGCGCGCGTGCTCCAGATCGTCTCGGACCTGCGGAAGCTGCCGTCCACCAACGGCGGGCGGCCCGACATCGGGTCCGCCGGTGTGGAGTTGCTCGGCGGGCGCAGTGTCTCCGCCGAGACGCGCGAACTGCACCACCAGATGGTGGACTTCCTCAAGTTCGCCGGCAAGGAGCTGGCAGAGCGGGAGATCGCGCAGCACACGATCGAGCAGGAAACGCACAGCGCGCGGCTCGAAGCGGCGGACGCCACGAATCTGTCCGCTGCCGAGCGCGCCGCGCTGAAGAGTGGGTTGAAGGACATCGAGAAGGTCCTGGCCAAGGACAAGCCGGCCGAGGTGCTCGAGGCGACGGGACGTCCCGCCCTCGCAGCCCTGTTCGGCGCGAAGTCCGAAGCCGACGTCGACGCCGCGGCCGACGAGCTGCTCGGCGCGGCAGGACTGTCGCCGGTCGGCAAGTGCCGGCTGCGCGACGGCCGCACCGGTGAGCTGTTCGAGTCCGAGGTGACGGTCGGCTCGATCTACATGATGAAGCTGTCGCACCTCGTGGACGACAAGATCCACGCCCGTTCCATCGGCCCGTACTCGCTGGTGACGCAGCAGCCGCTCGCCGGCAAGGCGCAGTTCGGCGGCCAGCGGTTCGGCGAAATGGAAGTGTGGGCGCTGGAGGCATACGGCGCCGCGCACACGCTGCAGGAGATTCTCACCGTCAAGTCGGACGACGTAAACGGCCGCAGCCGTGTGTACGAGGCGATCGTGAAGGGGCAGAACCTGCCGAAGCCCGGGATCCCGGAGTCCTTCAACGTGCTGGTGAAGGAGCTCCAGGCGCTCGGATTGAAGGTGACGCTCGGCACTACTGAAGACGTGGAGGAATAAGTGATCGATTTCCGTAGCGGAGGGGGCCACGAGCCCAAGAGCACCAGCTTTGACTATATCCAGATCCGGATCGCCTCTCCGGAGGAGATTCGGGGGCCCAAGGACTCCAAGGAGCGCGAGCGCCTGGAGCTGCAGGGCCAGCGCACGTGGTGGTCGTGGGGCGAGGTCACCAAGCCCGAGACGATCAACTACCGCTCCTTCAAGCCCGAACGGGATGGGCTCTTTTGCGAGCGCATCTTCGGTCCGGTAAAGGACTGGGAGTGCCACTGCGGCAAGTACAAGCGGATCCGCTATCGCGGCGTGATCTGCGATCGCTGCGGCGTCGAGGTCACGCTGTCCAAGGTGCGGCGCGAGCGGATGGGACACATCGAGCTGGCGGTGCCGGTGGCGCACATCTGGTTCTTCAAGACGCTGCCGTCGCCGATGGGCAACCTGCTCGACATGACGCTGCGCGACCTCGAGCGCGTCATCTACTACACGAACTACGTGGTGATCGAGCCGGGCGAGCAGGAAGTGCAGGAGCGGGAGCTGCTGGACGAGGACCGCTTCCTGGAGCTGCGCAACAAGGCGAAGACCGAGGGCGACACGGCGTTCAGGGCCGACATCGGTTCTCCCGCGATCCGTTTGCTGCTGGAGCGGATCAACGTCGACAAGCTCGCCGACGAATTGCGCGACACCGTCGCAAACGAGACGAGCCAGCATCGCAAGAAGCAGATGCTGAAGCGGCTCAAGATCGTGGACGCGATGCGCAACTCCAGCAACGCCGGCGAGCAGCGCAACGATCCGCGCTGGCTGATTCTCGACGTCGTGCCGGTGATTCCGCCCGACCTGCGGCCGCTGGTGCCGCTCGACGGCGGGCGCTTCGCCACGTCCGACTTGAACGATCTGTACCGGCGCGTGATCAACCGGAACAACCGGCTGCAGAAGCTGATCCTGCACCGCGCGCCGGAGGTCATTCTGCGCAACGAGAAGCGCATGCTGCAGGAAGCGGTGGACGCGCTGTTCGACAACGGCCGCCGCTCCAAGGCGATCCGGGGACGCGGCAAGCGGCCCCTCAAGTCGCTGTCCGACATGCTGAAAGGCAAGCAGGGCCGGTTCCGTCAGAACCTGCTCGGCAAGCGCGTGGACTACTCGGGCCGGTCGGTCATCGTGGTCGGCCCCGAGCTCAAGCTGCATCAGTGCGGTCTGCCCAAGGCGATGGCGGTCGAATTGTTCAAGCCCTTCATCATCCACAAGCTGGTGGAGAAGGGCATCGCCGAGACGGTGAAGCGGGCGAAGAAGATCGTGGAGAAGGAGTCGCCGGAAGTGTACGAGATCCTCGAGGAG
>DASWCE010000203.1:0-3411 GCA_036390255.1 Gemmatimonadales bacterium
GTCGCCCGCACGATGCAGCTCAGATGCGCCGCCTCCGTGCCCTCACCCGCGAGCTCGGCGCAATAGCGCTCGGTCGCCGCCCACTGATACCGGAACACGTCGGGAGTTGGAGGCTCGCGATCGGGCGCGAGCAGGTCGACGAACCGCAACGCCAAAAACGCGCCCTGGCCCAGACGGACCTCAGGCGACGTGGCAGGCTCGTCAGCCACCCGTTGCAGAAACACTGCATGGGGCAGCCCGCCCTCCCCGGAGAGGAGGTTAGTGCTCATCGCACTCAGCAATTGCAGCGGGTGTGCCGGAAGGCAAGACCATCACGTACATCAACATACCGTTCGCGCCCGTGATGCGTTAGACCGCAAATGGCGCGTTTTCAGGCTTTTCGCCGGGTTTTTCGGATGCCGGAAGGGTTTCCCCGACACGCTATAAACTGCGCATGTCCAAAGGCTTCACACTGCTCGAGCTCATCGTCGTCCTCTGCATCACGGCGGCGCTGCTCGCCTTCTGGGTGCCGCGCGCCGCGCGGCTCATGGATTGGCTCGAAACCGAGCACGCCGTCCGCGACGTGACGACGGCCCTCGCGGTCGGCCGGAACGGCGCCGTGATGCAGGCAACGCGCGCCAGGATCACGTTCAGTCCGGATACAATCCGAATCGATCGGCTCGGCGCGAAGGGATGGGAGCCGTGGTGGCGAACGCCTGGTCCGTCGAGCCATGGCGTCACGCTCGAGACGTCAAATCCGGTCGTGCAGTTCGGACCGTTCGGACTGGGGTGGGGCGTATCGAACACGAGGATCGTGCTGCGACGGGGGTCTCAAGCCGAAACGATCACGATGTCGCGGGTGGGACGGGTGAAGCACTGGTAGATGCAACCCTGCAACCGTTCAGTGCATCCAATCGTATGAAACAGACAAGAGTCGCGGTTGAAGTGTGACGGCCACTTCACCCGACCGCCAACCCCCGGGGAGCTACTCGCCCCGGGGTTTGGTCTTTTAGAGTGCTGGTCCCGTGTCTTCGTCGAGAAAGACGAGCGTTCCCCGCCGCCCGACGATCCTCATCAATGCCTCGTAAACTTTGGGGTCGAGTACTGTCCCGGAGAGATCCGCCATCCGCTCGACTGCTTCCTCGGGCGTCATCTTTTCCTGATACGGCCGTGACGTCGTGAGCGCGTCGTAGACCTCCGCGGCGGCAATGATCCTTCCACCCATCGGTATTTCCTCGCCCCGCAAGCCATCCGGATAGCCGCTCCCGTCGTAGCGCTCGTGATGGCTCTTGACCATCGACACGATGTCGCCAAGATGCACGAGCGGTGCGAGAATCTGGGCGCCGATGATGACGTGCTGCTTCACATGCTCGAACTCGTCGGCCGTGAGCGGCCCTTCCTTATTAACTACCGCATCTCGCGTCCCGATCTTCCCGAGATCGTGCAGGCGTCCCGCCATGCGGACACGCTCGACGTCCTCTTCGGAAAGACCCATCTCTGTTGCGATGTTGGCCGACAGGTCCGCCACGCGAGCCGAATGACCGCGGAGGTACGGGTCTTTGGCCTCCAGAGCGTTGACCAGTGCCTCCAAGGTCGCGGTCGAGACCCGCTCCAGCCGGTGTCGCTCGCGTTGCAGCTCGGCGGTGCGGGTCGTGACCTCTTCCTTGAGCCATTGGTTCAAATGCCGATTCTCCAAGTGCATCTCGCGGCGTTTCAGCGCGCGCTGGACCGCGCGGCCGAGGTCCGCCAGCTCGATCGGCTTGGTGAGATAATCCATCGCCCCGCGCTGCATGCAAAGGGCGGCGCTCGTGGCGTCGTTGACGGCGGTGAGCATCAGAATGGCGAGGTCGGGCTCGATTTCGAGGGCCTGTGGCACGAGGTCCACGCCACTGGTTCCCGGCATGCGGATATCCGAGAGCATCAATGTGACTTTGTGCAAACGCAGCTGCTGCAGCGCTTCCTCCGCTGAGCCCGCCGCATACACCTCGAACTGCTGCTGCTTCAGATACTTCCGCAGCGCGTTCCGAATCGGCTCTTCGTCATCGACCACCAGGACCGTGACGATTCCGGCATGTCCGGTCAACCCGATGCTCCTTGTGAAGCCACGGCCAAACTAGGAATCGCCTGCGACGAACGCTAGGTCTCCGGCAGGCGTGGGCGCCGGAATCAGGCCCGCCGCAGACCCGCGCTTCAGTAGTTCGGTGACCGCGAGCCGTCCCAGCGACCCGTAATCGACGGTGTAGGCATTCACGTACATGCCGACGAACCGGTCGGTGCGATCGGTGTCGAGACCGCGACTGAACCCTTGAGCATGCCGCAACGCCTCGGCGCGATGGGCGAGGCCGTATTCGATGCTCGCCTTCAGGTCACGGGCGATCGCGCGCATGAGGTCAGCGCCCAGGTCGCGGCGGACAACGTTGCCGCCGAGTGGCAAAGGCAGGCGCGTCTCCTGATACCACCATTCCCCCATGTCCGCCCAGAGGTGCAGGCCCCGGTCGGCGAACGTCAGCTGACCCTCGTGAATCAGTAACCCAGCGTCGGCCTTTCCGGCCGCAACAAAGCCTTCGATCTGATCGAACGGCACGACGACGTGGCGGGCCGCCGGCTGGTAGAGCCGCAGGGTGAGGAAGGCGGTCGTCAGCTCACCGGGCACCGCCACGAGGCTCCCGGCGAGCGCCGCGCGCGCATCCGCGGGTGCCGGGTCGCGGGCCACGATACGCGGCCCGTAGCGGTCGCCAATGCTGGCGCCATGCGCGAGCAGCGCATAGCGGTCCACCAGGTACGCGTAGGCGTGCAACGAGACCGCGGTCACCTCGAGCTCGCCCGCCAAGGCGCGGCGGTTCAAGCTCTCGATATCGCCGAGCTCGTGCACGTATCGCCGGTCGCCGGTGTCGATCTTGCCGGCAGCCATGGCCCAGAACATGAACGCGTCGTCGGCGTCCGGGCTGTGGGCGACATGAATGACTCGAGGGGCCGTGGCAGTCACGAGGTCGGTTTCCGCGAAGTCTGCGCCTGGCGCACCGCTTCGCCGTGGAAGCTCGTCAGCGAGTTGCGATGCTCGTCGTACTCGGGCCGCTTCCGTGCCAGCTCGGCTTGCTCGTGAGTCAGGAAATCGGCGTACGCCTGCTGTTCTTGGGCTTTTTTTCCCAACGCCTGGTAGGCGTGTGCCCGCAAGACGTAAGTGAAGAGATGCGTGGGGGTCGAAAGGCGGATCGTATCCGCTTCGGCGATGGCGGCGTTGGCGTCGCCACCGGCCAGCTCCAGCAGTCCCACGTGATACCGCGCGTCGGCATCGAGGCTCGGCAGCTGCGCATAGGAACCGAGTGCCATCGGCAGGAAGAACTGAACGCTGTCGTCCTTTCCGGCCTGGGCCAATGTCATGACGCGATTGAATAGGCGTGTAGCGCGCTCTTCGGGTGACATCTGCGAGAT
>DASWCE010000204.1:0-1587 GCA_036390255.1 Gemmatimonadales bacterium
AGCGTGAACATATATGTCGTCCGCATCGAAGCGAGCACGCAGCTGGACACGAGCGGTGGCGGCACCTGGGTACTCATCACAGAGCCGAGAAAGACCTTCGATCTGCTCGGGTTGCAACAGGGCGCCACGGCCTTCGTGGGCGAAGGGGAGCTGCCTGCCGGCCAGTATCAGGCGATCCGGATGACGATCGATACGAGCCTGTCGTCCATCGGGTGGGGCTGCTGCAACACGGCTCTCGTGAATTGGCAGAACCATTCGGGATCGAGCGAGATGCAGCTGTACGCCTTCGTGGAGCATCCCTTCGACGTGCCTCCGGAAGGCGCCGACATCGTGATCGATTTCGACGTCGGCCGGAGCTTCCTGTACGCCTTCTACGGGAACCCAGACTTCACCTTCATACCGAACCTCCGCGCGATCAACTCGGCGGCAAGTGGAGCGATCGCGGGAACGGTGACGGCGGGCGACTTCGCCCCGCCAAGCCCCATCAAGAACGCAAACATCACGGTGTGCGGGGCGGATCCCTGCGACCCGCCCAACGCGTACGTGGTGGCAACCGGCCGGAGCGACGACACGGGATATTACAAAGTGGCCTTCTTGGGCGCCGGCTCGTACACAGTCCGCATCGAACCCGAGTACCCGTCCCTGCAGGCGGTGATCACGCACAACGTGCAGGTGACGGCGGGCGAGACTACCGCGCTCTCCGTCGTCCTCTCCCAGCCTACCGGTCCGTACGTGCGGGTCTCTGGCCCGTCGTCGGTCGGAGTCGGCGGGACGATCGCTCTGATTGCTGTGGTTGGAGACGCCAACGGCAATCCAGTGCTGTGTACGAATCGTCCCACGATGATATGGACGAGCAGCGACACCAACGTCGCGAAGGTGATCCGTCAGTCGCCGTGCTACGTGCCACCACAACAGCCTGAAGACACGGGGTTCGTGTATGGCGTTCAGCCGGGATTCGCGACGATCACGGCGACGAGTGGCACACTCAGCGGCTCGCTCACGATCCAAGTGGCCGGATTGCCGAATCCGGTGGCCACCGTGACCGTCACTCCCGGCAGTGCGAACGCCGCCGTGGGAGATAGCCTGGTCTTCAACGCGGTGGCTCGCGACTCGGCCGGAAACCTCCTCTACAATCGGGCGTATTCCTGGTTCAGCACCGACAGCACGGTGTTCGTGATCGAGACTACCGGCGGGAGCTTCGACGGATCCTACGCCGCCATACGGGCACGGGGTCCCGGGAGCGCGTCCCTGCGCGCGACGAGCGAGGGGAAGGTCGGCCAAGCGGCGATCACGGTGCACTGAGAGGTCGTCCCCGAGCATGGAGCGGCAGGCCGTGGCAACAATGCGGCCTGCCGCTTAGCTTAGTCGCCCCGTGAGGGCTCTTTATTGGCGTCGCGCGCTACTCGGCCTCGTGTGCCTCGCGCTCGGGGGGTGCGCCCGCTCGCGCCACCTCGCCCAGTCGCCTCAGCCGGGGCTGTTCGGGCCGTCGTCCAAGCCGGTGCTCCTGCCGCCGCGCACCTTCGAGCCCGAGGTGCCCAAGACGGACGAGCAGTGGCGCGCGCTGGGTCGCGAGGCCGCGGCGCTCCT
>DASWCE010000205.1:0-1921 GCA_036390255.1 Gemmatimonadales bacterium
TCCACAGCATGTTGTCGACCAGCAGCAGCCCACCGGGTCGCAGCTTGGTCGTGATGACATCGAGCGCCTTCGGGTAGTCCTGCTTGTCGATATCGTTGAAGATGACGTCGAACGGCCCCGGAGCTTGTTGCAGGGTCGCCACCGCCTCCCCGACGTGGAACTGGACGACATCGGCCAGGCCGAGGACCGCGAGGTTCTCCCGGGCTTGGCGGGACAGCCGGTCGTCCCACACGACATGGTGCACGATCCCTCCGCCGTTTTCCTTCACCGCGCGAGCGAACCACGCGGTCGAGTAGCCGAACCCGGAGCCGAGCTCGAAGACGTGTCGAGCATTGCTGAGACGTGTCAGCAAGTAGCACAGGTGTCCCGTCGCCGGGCCGATGATGGGAAACCCCGTGCGCCGCGCCTCGACTTCCAGCTCGGCGAGCCGCGGGTGACGCGGGGGCACGAGCTCGTCCAAGTACGCTGCCACGCGTCGCGACAAGAGATTCATGATTACGCCTCCATCACCGGTCGGTCAGCAGCCGGTATTTCGACAAATTGCGCAGGGCTGCCGCGCGCTTCCCCGCCTGCTCGTACAGCCGCGCCAGATTGAAGTAGGCGTCCGCCAGACGCCGGTCCGCCACGATCGCTTGCTCGTACGCTTTGACGGCGTCGTTGGGACGCCGCCGATCCTCCAATGCGATCCCCAGGTTGAACCACGCGGTCGCATGCGCGGGGTGGTCCGCCACCGCAGCGCGAAAGTGCGTCTCGGCCTCCTCGGCGCGGTCCGCCTCGACGAGGAGTCGACCCAGGTTAACGTGGGCGTCGGCGTGGTGGGGATCCAGCTCGAGCGCGCGCCGGTACGCGTCGCGCGCTTCATCGGCCTCACTCACCTCGAGCTCCAGGCCGAGCGCGAACCACTGCTCGGCGTCGAGGTCTTCCTCGACCCGGCGCGCCGCGGCCGCCCGCCGCCGCGCCAGCGGCGCTGCCCGCTGCGCCAGCGTCGCCACGTCGAAGTCCAGGACCAGCTGCCCCGACTCCGGATTCCAAGCGATCGCCTCGTCCCGCGCGACCACGCGATGGCCCTCCGCCGTGATGCGGAGCTCAGAGAGCGCCCGCCCGCGCGGTAGCTGTTGCTTGAGCCGACGCAGCGAGCCGCGGATCTTGGCGGCCGGGATGCGCGCGGCCAGCAATCCCTTCGCGGCTTTCAGCAGCACGAGATCCTGAAAGGTGAAACCGAGATTCCCCCGCGCGTCGCGCGCGGGGGAGAGGAAACCAGCTCGGGTGTAGGATCGGATCTGCGCGGGAGAGAGGCCGAGGAGCCGCGCGACTTCCTCGGTGGTATAGCCCGTCATTGCCTAGGGCCGTTCCAACTATTCACGGCAGGTCATCGGATTTCCATGACGGCTTCCACACTCGCACGAACCATCGACACGCCGCGAAAATCAAGTTGGAACGGCCCTAGGCGCTGGCGGCCTTTCGTTTCTTGGCTGCTTTGGCTTCGACGACACGCTCGGCGCGCTTCGCGGGTTTGCGTTCGCCGCCGGTCGAGCCCTTGCCCTTGGCGAGACTCGCCTTGAGCGCCTCCATGAGGTCGATGATCTGGGTCTTGGGGGCTTCGGTTGGCTCCTCGGTGATCTCCTCGCCGTCCACCTTCCGCTGGATCTGCTCCTGGATTCGGGCCTTGACGGTATCCTCGTACTTCTGGGGCTCGAACTTCTCCGTCGCCGCTTGCTCGACGAGTTGCACGGCCATGTCCAGCTCCGCCTTTTTCACGTCGACCTTCGGGATCGGCACTTCGTCGATCGAGCGCACTTCGTTGGCGTAGCGCAGCTGCTCCATCGCGAGCCCCCGGCCCAGCGGCCGGATCATGACGAGGTATTGCTTGCCGCGCGCCGCCCACTGCCCGATCGCGACCTTGCGGGTTTTCTTGAGAGCT
>DASWCE010000206.1:0-9550 GCA_036390255.1 Gemmatimonadales bacterium
TTACTGGAGCTCGGCCGACCAGCACACCCACCGCCGGGACCAGGCCTGCAGCGCAGCCGAGCACGGCGAGGGTTGCGAAGGCGGAGTCGGCGAGGCGCGTCCGCCCTTGCAGGAACCACGCCGCGGCGCCCGCGGCGAGGACGAGCGCCAGCCCGAGAAAGAAGGCGGTCATGCGGGGTCCGAAGGTCGCACATGCGCGCCGCTGGCCTGGGCCTCCAGCGCGCGGACGCGGCTCAGAATGCGGTCGGCGGCGGCGCGCGACGACAGGAGCTGCCGCAGCCCCCCATCCCGCAGCACCACGGCCAGTTGCGCGAGCATCCGCAGGTGCGCGGGAACAGTGGGACTGATGACCGAAAACAGCGCGTGCACCGGTCTCCCATCCACGGCGTCGAACTCCACGGGGTGGTGGAGTAGGCAAAGCGTCACGAACGGATCGGGCACGTGGAGCAGAATGGGATTGCGCACATGGGGGATGGCAATGCCGTCCCCGATTCCCGTCGAGCCCATGGCCTCACGCGCCTCGAGGACCGTGACCAGGAACTCCCGATCCACCTCGGGAGGCAGCGGGAGGAGGGTCACGATTTGCCGCAGGACGGCTGACTTCGTCTCCCCGGCGACCTCGTAGTGAATACCCCCTGTCATCAACAGACTCGAGAGCGGAGGGACTTCCTCAGGCTGACGGCGCGCCTGGTCCAGCAAGCGCCGGGACACGGGCACCCCGTTCTCAGTCGCCCACTCCCACAATTCAATGGCGTTCAGATGAAGTCGTTCGTCCGCTCGGTGAACCGGCACGCCCCGGGTGCGGATCCACCGTCGGAGCGTGGCTTCGTCGACGTCCAAATACGAAGCGGCTTCGCGTATGCTAAGCTGCAATGGGGATTGTCCTCATGTGCTTCAGCGAAGGCCCGCCGGCGTGGTGAAGACCCGCGCTTCGGCGCGTCGGATCGCGTCGATGATCGCAGTGGCGCTGGCGCCAATATATGTCAACTCATGCCTGGAGTGAGTCGTACGGTCAGCCCGTTGTTTGACCTCGCCCTCGTGCTGGCCCGCGAGACGGGTCATCGTCTTGGCGCCATTATCTCCCTTCGGTGGTCTGATGTCGATTTCGAGCGAGGGGTGATCCACTGGCGAGGCCAGAATGACAAGATCGGCTTCGATCACGAAACACCGCTCACACCGGCCGCCGTCGCCGCGCTTCAGCGATGGCGTGCCGAGCGACCGTCGATCGGAGAGGCGTGGGTCTTTCCCGCCGCCACCGACGTTACCAGACCGTGCTCGCGGCATCTCTTGCGGCAATGGTGGCGATACGCGGAGCGATTCGCGGGCATCACGCACGAAGCCGGCCTCGGGTGGCACAGTCTGCGCCGGGCTTTCGCCACGGCGTTGAAGCACGCTCCGCTCAAGGACCTGTGCGAACTGGGTGGCTGGAAGAACGCGCAGACGATTCTCAAGTCCTATCAGCAGGCTGACCATGCCACGATGCGCCAGGTGCTCGCCACTCGCCGGCGCACGGTGGGGGCCAAGCCCGCTTAGCCCAATCGACACCACAATCGACACCGCGGGCGCGTAACTCCAACTGGGGCGGGAGGACTCGAACCTCCAACTTCCCGGTTAACAGCCGGGCGGTCTGCCAGTTGACCTACACCCCAATAGAGACGTTAGGGGCTCGGGACCAGGGGCTAGGTCTCATACCTAGCCCCGAGTCCCTAAGCCCAGGCCCCCAAACAACCACGCCCCCGGAACTGCTCAGTGCCGGGGGCGCGCGCCTACAAGTCCAGCCGAGACGCTACGTCCCCGGGGCCCTGGGATTCGGGTTCCGGTTGCGATTCGACACGAAAACGGCGAACGTCATCATGGCGCCAACACTACTACCGCCCCGAGCCGCCTGCAAGGGTCCTCATGCCTCCGGTCATTTCTCGCGCTAACCCCGCCGACCTCCCCGCGATCTTCGAGTTGCTCGACGAGAGCAAATTGCCGCGCGTGGGGCTCGACGACCACGTGGCGTCGACGCTCGTGGCGAAGGACGGCGGGCGCGTCGTCGGGACGGCCGCGCTCGAGCTGTACGGTGCCGCCGCCTTGCTGCGCTCCGTGGCCGTCGCCGCCGAGCAGCGCGGCCGGGGCCTCGGCCAGGCGCTCACCGCCGCGGCGCTCGATCTCGCGCGGCGCAGCGGCGCGCGCACCGTCTTCCTCCTCACCGAAACCGCGGCGGCGTTTTTCCCCAAGTTCGGGTTCCGGTCCATCCCCCGCGCCGAGGTCGACCGGGCGGTGCTCGCCTCGAGGGAGTTCACCACTGCCTGCCCCGCGAGCGCCCTGGTGATGGCGCGGTCCCTCCCATGACCGACTTCACCCAGTTCTCCCGCATGAACTGGCTCGGCCTGGCGGACCGCTTCTACCGCGACCTGGACGGGACGCTGGCGGGGCTCGCCCCATCGGCCTGGGACCGCCCGACCTCCTACCTCGGGTGGCGCGCCCGCGACATCCTCGCCCACATGACCAGCGCCATGCCGGTGAACTTCCGCGAAGTGCTCGGTCGCGCTCTCACGGGCAACCCCGCCGCTCCGTCCGAATTCGACACCTTCACCCGCAACGCGCGCGAGGTCGCGCGCCGTCACGCCGCCCCGGTTGCCCAGCTCATCGACGAATTTCACCGCGAGCTCGACGCCATTATGGGGATTTACCGGCGCATGAGCGACGCCGACTGGGAGCGCCCAGCGTGGTTCTTCGTGGGACGCGTCCGGGTGCGGACGCTCTTCCTCGTCCAGCTCGCGGACAACGTGTTCCACGAGCGCGACCTGCTCGCCGTGGGCGGCACGTGGCGCGGACTCGACGCCGAGTGCGCCGCGCCGCTGGTGGACTGGTTCCTGCGCGAATTCCGTCCGGCCACGTTCCGTCCCGAGCGAGCCAATGGCCTGCGGGCCACGGTGCTCTACCGGCTCACGGGATCGGCGGGCGGAGAGTGGTCGCTGACCCTTGCCGACGGCGTGTGCCGCGTGGACCGGGGCGCGGGCGCGCGGCCCGACGTGACCCTCGAGGCCGACGCCGAGCAGCTGATGGCGGCCGCGCAGGCGCGCGCGGCGCCATGGGTGGGGCGACTCGCTCGTACCGTCGACTGGATCCGTGGCCCGGCGCGCGCCGAAGACGTCGTCGCCGCGATCACCGGCATGGCGAGCCTGGGCGCCGGCCTGGCGTTGCGGCGCATCCGCGTGCGCGGCGACCGCGCGATCGCGCGGCGGGTGAACCGCGCGTTCTGGCACTTCTGGGAGCGAACCGAGATGACGAAGGCGAATATCGCGAAGGGCTAGTAGGGCATGCGGAACGCGTAATGTCACGGCGCAGCTATGCCGCGTTCGCAGGTCCCGAGCGCCGCTGAGACAGCCAACCACATGAGCACTCCGAGTCACGAGATATCCTTTTGTGCTGGCGCCCAACGGATCGCGCTCAAGCTGGGGCCGCAGCGCCGCGCCGGCGCTCATAAGCTCAGAATACATAAGAGTCGCCGGGGCACAAACCAACGATTCCACTGTTTAGGCCGCCGCCGTCAGCTGGCAGGCCCTTGTTAGGCGGCGGCCGAACGAGTCGAATGACGGTCTGTGGACAGGCCAAGTACCGAATCAACGGGGTTGATTGAGCGCCTCAAGAATCGCCTCGGTTTCCTTACTAAACCGCACAAGATCGCGATCCTGATGGCTGCGGTAGAGAGCGATATACCGGACGAAAAACGCGGTAGCTGGTCGTTGTAGCAAGTCTGTGAGAGCGTCCCTGCCGTCGTACTTCTCAATCGTCCTTCCGATGCGGTAGCCGACGAAATACAGTGGGCTGTCCCAAGTGCCTGAGAACCCAAGTTTGTAGACTGCTTGATAGTCCGCGTCGGGATCGTGGTACAGCCGATACAAGAGGACGTCAAACAAGGCGAAATTACTCTCAATTCTGGCTAGGTTGCGCTCGAACTTCCCTCGGAACCAGGCTACGTAGCTCCCGCCGCCAGAAACGCGCAGTGGGTCGCCGACCATCGAAGCTGTGCCTTCGCCAATGGTTTGCTGGAGGAGGTTTTTCGCATTGATCACCGCACGACTTTCACCGGAAGATGCGGCTTCCACCATGAATTCGCTCTGCGCCACGTGGAAGAGCTCGTGGGCCATGATTAACGTGAGACCTTCGTAATCTCCCTGGAAGTACTGCAGCGCGACATAGAAACTCCTCGGCTGCGGAACCCAGCCATCGGAGCTCCCCCCGAGAACGAAGTGAACCTCGGCCTGCAGATGGAGCTCTCTCGGCGAGTACGCTCGAATGCGATTAGACAGTTGACGCGACAAGGATTGCGTGCTGTCTTCGAGACGCCGGAGCAGCGTACGGATGTCACCGAGTCGCGCGCGGACAGTCTGGAACTGGAACAGATCGTCGCGCAGCTCCCGGCCTTCGACGGCCGCCCGCAGGGACCTCTTGAATTCCTGGTCTGTCGCACGGGAGTCAAATCGCGCAGCCTGTCGAATGATCGCCCGTACATCGTCGACGCGAAGAACTCCTTCGAGATCCTCGTCGGATATTGTGCTTCGGTCGAAAAGCCCAATCAGGCGTCGTGCGGTCTCAAAATGGAAAACCAGGTCAACAGCCGGTGATGAAGGATCGTCCGTGGAGCTGAGGGACGCTTGCGGCGGCGCCGCAGAGGGTAGGAGGCTTAAGAACAGGAGAGCCGCAGAACTGAGCACGTTCCTGAACCTCTCACGTATGAAACTCGACCGGAGCGCGCTGGGCCCGAGTGGTTGGACCAACGACGGCCATCGGGGACTCGGGACCCGGCCGCCGCCTAACGGATCGCGCGTAAGCTGCGGGGCGAGCGCCGGCGGGCGCAAGCGCCCCGTATCGGCTGGCTGGCGTACAAACGTACGGTTCCTCTAAGAGCCGGCCCCGGCAGCTTCAAGCGCTTGTTAGGCCGCAGGTGCACCGGCACTGAGGGCACCCGCACTCTCAGTGAGTAATTTTGCCAAGTAGTTGGCTCGCCCGCGCGGTGAGGGTTGCTCAAGCGCTTCGGCGACTTGTCTCCGGTACTGAGTCTGGAGTTCGTCAAGAGCCCTCTTCATGGCGCGCAGAGTGATCTCAAGCTCCTCATCTGAAAGAGATTCCCGCTTCGCGTGCACCAACAGGTTTCTATGGTGCGTGAGGAAACTGAGAAAGTCCGTGTCTGAAGACAGCTTGCGAAGAAGCTCGGCCTCTGCTGTGCGCTTAGCCTGGACGTTGAGGACTGAGTAGAGGGCGGCAAAGCCGCTTAAAGCCGCACCCAGTAGAGCCAGAAGTGTTTCGGAGCTCATGTGCTTCCTCTATGGCCTGAAGTCCCAGTATGGAGTTCGGTCCACCACGTGACGATTGTAGCGCTCAAACGCGTGCACCATGAAGATGAAAACAATAGCTGCCAGAGGGTACACCAGAACGCCTGGCGCGGGTCCGACTTGAAGCTCAGCGGCCACTGTCTGGCCGAAACTAGCTGCGAAGAAGAAGCCGACCATTACTCCTAAGGCGAAGAGTAGTTTGTTGCGCGAGGAAGCGCCTAGCGAAATCGCGTAGAGCGATGCCGTCAAGTGCGCTGTTGAAGGGCGGATGCCAGCGGTGAAAGCGTATTCGAGCGTCAGGGGCATCAGGGGCAGGAGCATATGAAAGAGAAGGCAGACGAAGTAGTCCTGCCAGTACGGTGAGAGTCCAGGCACTCTTCCTGTCATGCGGAGGTACGGTCAAACAGGTTACCCATTGAGGGCTCCGTCTGCTGCCTAGCGGATCGCGCGTAAGCGCGGGCACCTGGCCCGCCAGCGGAAGGCTGTTAGACGACAGTCCGTGCCCGCCAGGGGCACAACACTCCGCTTCCCTTAGGCCGATCAACGCCCGTCACGTTCAAGCGCTTGTTAGGCGGCGCGCATGTGGGAGGCTCAGGTGCTTTCATAGGGTGGTTGGGCGGAGGCCCAAACAGTGGACAGATACTTGTCACCGCTCAAGAACTTCGGCACGTCTGTCCTTCCACCTGCGAGACGGTTGAGTTCGCGGATCATGTGGCCTGCACAGCTGAGGCATTGTTCCGCTAAAGAGAGGTCGTTTAGGAGGTCGCCGAAGTACTGCTTCGGATATTGCTCGCCGACCAATTGAGTCTCCTTCGGCGGCTTGAAGTGGACCAACCTCTGGTTGCGGATGTTGATCAAGTTGTGAAACACTTGGAACGGGCCCGCGGCTTTGTCGAAGGTGGTCGGCTGACCGAGAAGCAGAGGAAACATCAGCCACTTGGTCTCGAGCCCTAGGGACTGACCCTCTTCGATGATCTTCTTGGTTTCAGAGTGTCGGGCGTACTCTTGATTGATGAAAGCTTCAAGGCAGAGGGCAGAGAAAACGAGGGTGGTGGCGATGAGCTGCTTGCGTCGAAACTCGTCTGTCTCGGTGCGGGCCGAGTGCAGCGCGTTGAGTGCAACGTGGTAGTACAGGGCTTCAGGATGAGGATGCATGCCACCGGTAGCCATTCTTGCTCCCTGGCGCTGCGCGCTGCCTAACGGATCGCGCTTAAGCTGCGGGCGACCCGCCGGCCGGCGCAAGAGTAGTAGACGATAGTCCCTGCCCGCCAGGGCGCAACACTCCGGTTCCCCTAGAGCGATACCGCCCGCCACGTTCAAGCGCGTGTTAGGCAGCCGCGACTGTGTGCCAGCAGCGGCCTAGCACGGACGCCGCCAGAAATTCAACTTCGACAGATCCTGCCCATTAGCGACACGGCTTTCCTGACTAAGGCAGCGTGTCGAGTTGGTCCATATTCATCAATGTCCACGCGTTACTTGGAAAGTTCGACCACCCAGCGGGATTGAGACGTTCCAAGCCTTTTCTCGCTGCTGCTCTAAGCGCCTCACCCGTTGGTACGTCGGTAATGGCTGAGAGGTGCGTGAAGTGACGCTTTTGCGTTGCGCGAAGGAAAAACGGGAACCCCTGACCATAACCTGCGTAGTAAAGCGTTTGAGGAATCCATCTGGTATCGGGTAGGACCAACCCCATCAGAAAAGCGACCAGGTCAGCCTCGATGACGCTTCTAAACGGAATCTCCGGCCGGTCAGCGTTTCGCTCAAGAAGCGCCGCCGCCGGACTATGTAGGCGTCGTCCGGGCGGTGCGAGCACGGCTTGAAGGGTCTGAGAGAAAGCAAGGAATGCGTCGAAGCGGGTCAGGGGCTCTGAAGATGTACGATCAACCAATGGTTTGAGATAGCGCGTGTGAAACAGATCGTGGAGGATCGAGTAGGCTCTTACGTTCAGTAGAGCGGCTACGGTGTACAGAAAGATTTCATACGCAAACAGCGAGTGCGCCTCGAACCAGGCATCGTTGTAAGAATTGAGTTCAGCAGGCCGAGCCTTTAGCTCAAGTAAGCGCTCAAAAGCCTCTTGTAGGTTCGAGGCGAAGTCGACCGCCGGAGCGTACGAACACTCCAGCGCAACCCAATCGATGAAGAGATTGCGTGATGGGCGAAGTGCTTCGTACGTTTCCAGAACCTCGGCCCCCAACTTGTCCAGGTTCGGCTGTTTTCTGACGCGAAGACCGTCGGCATGTTCAAGCAGCGCCGTCAGAAAAGACTGACGGTAGGCCGCGCGGCCCTTCCGATCCTCTACGATGACCTGACGGAGCGCATTGAACCTTGTGAACGCTGGACTCGCACGTCCCGTTGGTTGCTCGGCCAGATATGCTGGTGGCTTGCCGAGCGGAGGTTTTTCTAAGAGCGGCCTTCCGTACAGGACTCTGAGCAAGCGTTCCCAATTAGCATTAGCTGCCTCAGGAGAGGAAAAGTCAATCCATATGCGGCCCTTTAGAAAGGCGGGGAGAAAGGGTTCATCGTTGTCTGCCCTTTCGCATACGATTGGGATGAACTTCGCCTGATCAACCCTTTCGTAGACCTCTCGAGAGATGATCTGAGATTCTGTCCCGACGCCTGCGGCGCGCGCGTCGGCCTTCTCGGCATACGATTTGTCAGAGAACACTAGTACATGTGTGACTGTGGAATCTGTGACCATTTTCTCCATGAACGCGTACTTATCGTGCCCTTCTTTGAGGTCGAAAACGTCAAGAATGACTTCCACACCGTCACTGATCAGGGCTTCTGACCAACCCCTCACACGAGCTTGGTGAGCAGGGGAACTCCAGCTGTAGGACACAAAAACCTTGGGAGGCATTGCGGATCGTTCATTTCCGAATGTTGGTGACGGCCAACAAAGCAGCTAATGTCAGGCTCCGACATCTGGCCCGCAAGGCGAGTAGACGCTAACCAACTGCCACAGTCACCGCAGACCGGAGGCCTCCTCAAACCTCACCGGCGATCCACTAGTCTTGAATGGTACCGCTCTGCGACTCGGCAAGAGTGCTGGGGTCGGGCAGAGCATGTTCGGGGCTGCCTAACGGACCGCGCCTAAGCTGCGGGCGACCCGCCCGCTGGCGCAAAGGTGTTGGACGATGGTCCGTGCCCGGCAGGGCACAACACTCCGCTTCCACTAGAGCGAGCACCGCCCGCCAGTTACAAGCGCTTGTTAGGCCGCGCGCATTCATATAGTAAGTGCAACAGGGCTCCCTAAAGAAGAAGGTGACCTGGCAGACGGTAGTCTTCTGTTCTCCTCCAAGAGAAAGAAGCCTGCCATGACGTACCACCAGATCACCTTTGCGGAAAGATACACCCTGGGTCTGCTCCGCCAGGGCGGTCTCGCCCCCGCCGCGATCGCCCGTGTGCTCGGGCGCCACCGCAGCACGATCGGGCGCGAGGTGCGGCGCAACGGCACGCCCCGCGACGGGTGCTACCGCCCGCAGCTCGCCGAGTGGTACGCGCGGGGCCGCCGCTCGCGCTCGCGGCGTAATCGGCGGTTCTCGGCGGCGAATTGGGCGCGGGTGCAGACGCTCGTGCGGGCAGACTGGAGCCCCGAGCAAATCGCCGGCCGGTTGCGGCGCCAGCGGGAGCTCGTGATCAGCCACGAGACGATCTATCGCTATCTCTGGGCGGACAAGCACGCGGGAGGCACGCTCTACCGCCACCTGCGCGGGGCGCGGAAGCAGCGCCGCAAGCGCTACGGCCACTACGACAGCCGCGGCCGGGTGGCCGGGAAGCGGTCGATCACGACGCGCCCGCCCATCGTCGACGCACGGACGCAGCGCGGCCACTGGGAAGGTGACACCGTGCTCGGGGCGAGCCCAGCGGGGCCCTGCGTGTTGAGTCTGGTCGAGCGGAAGACGGGGTACCTCGTGGTGGGGAAGTTGCGACGCCGCTCGACGGCCGCGGTGAATCAGCGCGCGCAGCAGCTGATCGCCGCGCAACCACATCCGGTCCGTACCCTCACGGTCGATAACGGGACCGAGTTCCACGACTATGCTGCGCTCGAGCGAGCCACCGCGACCCGGTTCTACTTCGCCACGCCGCATCACGCCTGGGAACGCGGGACCAACGAGAACACCAACGGCCTACTGCGGCAGTACTTCCCCAAGGGCCAGAGCATGGCCCATCTCACTCAGGCCGACTGCGATCGGATTGCCCTGAAGCTGAACCAGCGGCCCAGAAAACGA
>DASWCE010000207.1:0-3394 GCA_036390255.1 Gemmatimonadales bacterium
GAAACTGCAACCGGTACACGTCCCACTGCGCGAGCAGCGCACGGGCGCGAGCGCTGCCGGTTTTGTGGAAGTGTTGCTGTATCAGCTTGCGCAGCACCCGCTCGTCCATCGAATTGAGGTCGCTCACCGCAACCATCTCGAGGTTGCAGCGCGACTCGAGCGTGCGGCGCTCGTCGAGCACGTAGGCGATGCCGTTCGACATGCCGGCCGCAAAATTGCGGCCCACCGGCCCTAACACGACGACCACGCCCCCGGTCATGTACTCGCAGCAGTGGTCGCCCGCGCCTTCGATCACCGCGACCGCACCGGAGTTGCGCACCGCAAACCGATCTCCGACGCCGCCGGCCGCGAAGAGATGGCCGGACGTCGCGCCATACAGCGCGGTATTCCCGAGCAGCACGTGCGATCCACTCCCATAGGCGGCGTCCCGGAATGGCCGGATGACGACCTCGCCACCGCAGAGCCCCTTGCCCACGTGGTCGTTCGCCTCGCCCTCGAGGTGCAGGTGCATGCCCGGCAGAGTGAACGCTCCGAAACTCTGGCCGGCGCTCCCACGGAAGCGCAGCCGCAGTGGGGTTCCGGGTCCCCCCCCCGAGCCCCCGTGGACGCGCGCGATTTCGCCGGCGATGCGGGCCCCCACGGTCAGGTGGTGATTCCCGATCGGGATCACGCGCGGTACCGCATCCTGCCGCTCGAGAATCTCGGCATCGAGCGACACGAGGCCGGGACGAACGTTCCGCTCCACTGTGCGCCGCCGCGGCTCCGCTTGGCTCGCTGGGGCTGACAACAGCGCCGAGAGATCGAGCAGGCTCGCGCGCGGCGTTTCCGGTCGTTCGATACGCCGCAGCAGCTCGACGCGGCCGACGAGATCGTCCACGTGGCGCACGCCGAGCGACGCCATGATCCGGCGAACGTCCTCGGCGATGTGTGTGAAGTAGGCGACCACCTGCTCCGGCGTGCCGCGGAACTTCGCGCGCAGCTCGGGCCGCTGCGTGGCGATGCCGGTCGGGCAGGTGTTCAGGTGGCACTGGCGCGCCATCGCGCAGCCGACCGCGACGACTGTGGCCGTGCCGAACCCGAAAGATTCTGCGCCGAGCAGCGCGGCGATCACGACGTCCCGTCCGGTGCGCAAGCCGCCGTCGACGCGGACCTCGATGCGCTGGCGCAGCTTGTTGCGCATGAGAATCGCCTGCGTCTCCGCGAGCCCCAGCTCCCAGGGGGAGCCGGCGTGCTTGATCGACGACAGGGGGGACGCGCCGGTGCCGCCGTTGTGTCCTGAGATGAGCACGTAGTCGGCATACGCCTTGGCGACGCCCGCCGCGACGGTGCCGACTCCCGCCTCCGCGACGAGCTTCACGCCGACGCGCGCGGCCGGATTCACCTGCTTGAGGTCGTGGATCAGCTGCGCCAAGTCTTCGATCGAGTAGATGTCGTGGTGCGGTGGCGGCGAGATCAGGGGGATCCCGACGACCGCATGCCGCAAGCGCGCGATGAGATCGGTGACCTTGTGGCCGGGTAGCTGGCCGCCCTCGCCGGGCTTGGAGCCCTGCGCGATCTTGATCTCGAGCTCATCGGCCCGGACGAGATATGCCGTCGTCACGCCGAACCGGCCCGACGCCACCTGTTTGATGCGGTTGTCGGCCCGGTCCCCATCGCTGCGTGGGCCGTACGTCGCCGGGTCTTCGCCGCCCTCACCCGAATTCGAGCGGGCGTGCATCCGGTTCATCGCGATCGCGAGGGTCGCGTGGGCCTCCGGCGAGAGCGCACCGAGTGACATGGCGCTCGAGATGAATCGCCGCCGGATCTCTTCGGCCGGTTCGACTTCAGTGAGTGGAATCGACGACTGTTCCACGAAGTCGAGCAGGTCACGCGGGCCCGCGGGCGCGCGCGCACGCACGCGCTCGTCGAAGGCCATGTGATCGCCGTCTTGCAAGGCCCGAACCAGCGGCGGCGACCAGCCGTGATCCTCGCCGTCGCGCCGGTAGCGCACGCGGCCGTGATCGGGCAGTACCCCGGCGCTGTGATGCCGCTTCAGCACATCTTCGGCAATTTCTTTGAAACCGATGCCGCCGATGATCGACGCGGTGCCCGTCAGGCAGCGGTCGATCACTTCCTGGCCCAGGCCGATCGCTTCGAAGATCTGCGCGCCGGCGTAGGACTGCAGCGTTGAGATCCCCATTTTCGAGAGGATCTTGAGCAATCCCTTTTCGACTGCGCTGCGGTACTTCTCGGCCGAGGACTCGGCGTCCCGCAGACATTGCAGTGCGAGCCAGGGATGCACCGCCTCCGCGCCGTATCCGAAGAGCGCGCCAAAGTGATGCACGTCCCAGGCGTCGCCCGCTTCGGCGACGAGGCCAACCCGGATGCGCTGTCCCGCCTGCACGAGGCGCTGGTGCACGGCGCCGATCGCCAGCAGCATGGGGATTGGCGCGCGGGTCTTATCCGCGTCGCGGTCACTGATGACCAGAATCGTGGCGCCGCCGCCACGGCGCACCGCCTTGACCGCCTCGCGGCTGAGCGTTTCGAGCGCGCGCGACAATTCCTCGGGGCCGGCGGCTGCCTCCCAGACCGCGCTCAGGGTGGTGATCTCCGCGCCGCCGGCGCGGCGCAAGGCCGCCATTTCCTCCGCGAGCAGCACCGGGTGGTCGAGACGCAGCAATGTCCGGCCCCCACCGCCAGGGCGTTGCGCGAGCACCGAGCCACGCCGGCCGAGATACATCACCAAGGACATCACCAACTCTTCGCGCAGCGGATCGATGGCCGGATTGGTGACCTGCGCGAAGCGCTGGCGGACATAGGCGTACAGACTCTGCGGCAGCCGGGACAGCGGCGCGATCGGTGTGTCGTCGCCCATGCTCCAGATCGCGTCGCGGCCTTCGGCGGCCATCGGCGAGATTACGTAGCGCAGGTCCTCGTGGCTGTAGCCGAACGCGTGCTGGCGCGCGCTCAGCTCGTCGGCGGGAAGCGCGGGCCCCACCGCGGGTACCTCCGTCGGAAGCTGGCGCACTACGCGCGCGGTCCAGCGGCGGTACGGGAACCGCTGCGCCACTTCCAGCTTAGCGTCCGCGCTGCGCAGCACGACGTTGCGGAGCGTGTCGACGACGAGCAGCTCGCCGGGGCCGAGGCGGCCCGATTCCACGACGCCCGAGGGATCGAGGTCGACGACGCCCACCTCCGAGGCCGCGACGACGATGTTGTCGCGCGTGACCTTGTAACGGCAGGGCCGCAGGCCGTTGCGATCGAGCGCCGAGCCGGCGACGATGCCGTCGCTGAACGCGAGCGCGGCGGGTCCGTCCCACGGCTCCATCAGCCCGGCGTGATACTCGTAGAAGCCGCGCAGCGCAGGATCCATGTCGGGAATCCGCTCCCACGCCTCCGGCAGCAGCATCATGAG